>CAKPLD010000046.1 GCA_934167225.1 uncultured Clostridia bacterium
AGTCTTACAATAACCGTTAATGTAATACGAATTTCTAGTTATATTTTTATAAATAGAATTTACTTTTTCATTTCACTAATAAAATAAGTTAAATAAAATATTTTTTTCATAAAAATGGAAACCCAAGCATATAATATACTAATACCAAACAACAGAAGCAAAAAAGTCAAAAATTACCAAATTTGACAAAATTCGAAAAACAATGTATAATAGGGTCTGTTGTTAAAGGAGGTAGCTGTTATATGCAGAAAAACAAAAAGAAAATATCATTAATAAAAATGATAACAATATGTTTAATATTAGTCTTACTTTCAGGAGCTGGAGTAATGGCTGTAACAACACAAGTAAACACAGTAAAAATTGAACTATCAAATGGATATGAAATGACTGTGCTTACATCAAAGACAAACGTAAAAGAAATACTAGAAGATAACAATATAATATTAGAAAACAACGAAAAAGTAACACCAAACATAGACGAAGAAATAACATCAAGCAAACAAATAAAAATAACAGACAAGTCTAATCAAGAAATAGAAGTTGCAAAAGTATCTGAAAGTGGAGTAGAAACAACTCTAAATTCAATATTGGATGCATATTCTCAAATAACAGAAAAAATAGTAGAAGAAGAAGAAAGCATCCCATATGAAACAATAACAAAAGACGTTTCAGAAGGAGCAGAAGCAACAAAAAATAAGGTGTTACAAGAAGGAGTAGAAGGAAAGAAAAAAGTTACTTATAAAGTAAAATATCAAAATGATATTGAAATTGAAAAAAACAAAATTTCTGAGGAAGTAATTCAAGAACCAGTAAACAAGATAATACAAGTAAAATCAAAAACTGTATCATCAAGATCTAGTGTTCCAACAAGAGGAACAAACAAAACAACAACTTCAAATCAAGAAACAGAAAACAAAACATCAAATTCATCATCTGTAAAAGTATATAAAGTAACAGCATATTGTTCATGTGCAAAATGTTGTGGATCGCATGCTAATGGTTATACTTCATCAGGAACAAGAGCATCAGCAGGACGTACAGTTGCTGCACCAGCAAATTTAGCATATGGTACAAAATTAAATATAAATGGAAAAACATATGTAGTTGAAGACAGAGGTGGAGCAATACAAGGAAATAGAATAGATGTATACGTAAATTCACATAGTGAAGCTTTAGCTTGGGGGGTTAAATACTTACCAGTAGAAGTACAAAACTAAGGTATTAAATTGGAAAAAGAAATAATCTTTTTCCAATTTTGCGTTTTAATTGAAAAAAACAAAAAAATATAGTAAAATATACACTATTGAAAGGAGAAAAATATGAAATTAATCTCATGGAATGTAAACGGAATAAGAGCATGCCTAAAAAAAGGATTTTCGGAATTTTTTGAAAAAGAAAATGCAGATATATTTTGTTTGCAAGAAACCAAAATGCAAATAATAGAAGAAAAAAACACAAAAGAAATACAAGAAATTTTAGATTTACAAATTTTCAAAAACTACCATTGTTATTGGAATAGTGCAGAGAAAAAAGGATATTCAGGAACAGCAATATTTACAAAACAAGAGCCAATATCTGTAAAATATGGAATAGGAATACCAGAGCACGACAAAGAAGGAAGAGTAATAACCCTAGAATTTGAAAAATTTTATATGGTAGACATATACACCCCAAATTCAAAAAGAGAATTAGAAAGACTACGGATACAGACAAATATGGGAAGACGAAATAAGAAAATATTTACTAGAACTAAATAATAAAAAGCCAGTAATCATGTGTGGAGATTTAAATGTAGCACACAAAGAAATAGATCTAAAAAATCCAAAAACAAATAGAAAAAATGCAGGATTTACAGATGAAGAAAGAAAAAAAATGACAGAGCTACTAAATGCGGGTTTTATAGATACATTCAGATATTTGTATCCAGATAAAACAGAATGCTATAGTTGGTGGTCATATATGGGAAAAGCAAGAGAAAAAAATGTTGGCTGGAGAATCGATTATTTTATAATATCTAATAATATAAAATCTAAAATACAAGAAGCACGTATTTATTCAGATATATATGGAAGCGATCATTGTCCAGTAGGATTAGAAATTAAAATTTAAAAACTGTAGTAAAAAAAGAAAAGGAGAAAAAATATGAAAGAAGAAATGAAAAATCACGGAAAAAAATGGCTTTTTTTATTTACAATAGGTCTTGCCTTAATGTTAGCATATAAATTAATAGAAAGTATAGGAAGTCTAACAGGGGTTATAGGAAACTTAATATCAATAGTTTCACCATTTTTTGCAGGATTATTAATGGCATATTTGTTATATATTCCAGAAAACAAAATCGAAAAATTATATAAAAAAGTAAGAGTAAAATTTGTTAAGAAAAATGCAAGAAAATTTGCTATTTTAACAACATATGTAATAGCAATATTAATTTTAATAATAATAATTAATTTTATTTTACCAGTATTAATAGAAAGTATAAACGAGTTACTTGGAAACCTAGAAAGCTATTATACAACAGTAATAGATACATACAATAATTTGCCAGATGACTCAATTTTCAAAACAGAAAAAGTTTATACAGCATTAAAAGAAATACAAAACTTCGATTTTCAACAATATTTAAGTTTAGATAGAATAACAGGATATGTAAAAGGAGTAGTAGGATTTGCAACAGGTATTTTTGATATATTCGTAGCAATTGTGGTTTCAATTTACATATTATCTGAAAGAAATGAAATATTATCATTTTTGAAAAAAATAGTAAAAGTAATGTTTAAAGAAACAACATTTAACAAAATAGAAAAATATTTCTACAGAGCAAATGGCGTATTTTTTAAATTTATATCAAGCCAATTTATAGATGCTGTAATAGTAGGAATATTAGCTACAATAGTTATGAAAATATTACACATAAAATATGCATCATTATTAGGATTTTCAATTGGTCTATTTAATATGATTCCATATTTTGGAGCAATAATTGCAATATCAATTTCGGCAATAATAACATTGATAACATGTGGATTATCTACAGCAGCAATTATGTTGGTATCAATAATAATTTTGCAGCAAATCGATGCTAATATAATAAACCCAAAAATAATAGGAGATTCTTTAGAAATAAGTCCAATACTTGTAATCCTTTCTGTAACAATAGGTGGAGGATATTTTGGAGTGCTAGGAATGTTTTTAGGAGTACCTGTTGCAGCAATTTTGAAGATTTTGGTAAATGATTACATTGACAACAGACTTGATATGTAGTATATTATTTGTGGACAAGTAGATTTTACAAAAATGCAATCAAAGGAGAGGTGTATGAAAAATAATAAACACGGAAAAATAATAATAAAGTTTAGTTTAATGTGGTTTTTTATTGCGATAATAATAATTGTATTAACAATTTCATTTTTCAAAAACAGAATATTTGCTACAAATACAGAAAATAAAGAAACAGAGACTGTAGTTGCATTTGAAGAAAATCAGAAATCAGTAGATGTAGTGCAAGTAATGCTAGAAAATACAAATTCAGATAAAAAAATGGTAAATGAGCAAAGAGATGTAGAATACACAACCGAATACGAGGAAAATCCTAATTTACCAAGAGATGAAGAACAGGTAAAACAAGAGGGAAAAAAAGGTAAAATACAAGTAACAGCTTTGCAAGAATATAAAGACAATGAAATGACAAAAGAAGACATAATAGAAAGCAAAACATTAGAAGAAGTGGTAACAAAAATAGTATATAAAGGAACCTCAGATTTTCTAAAAAAATACAATGTACATATAGATGATCAAATGTACTTACTAGAGGCAGAAGACCTAAAACAAGAGGCAAAAGACGACTCTAGTACAATATGCAATGTTCCAAGATACCTAAATGTAAAAATAAAAGAAGCAGGAGAAGAATGGATAAAGGTATCATATAATGGGAAAGAAGGATATTTAAAAACAACTAATATAACATCAGAATCAGTAACACCATTAATAAAAGAAAAAAATAGAGTAGCAACTTTAAAAAACAATTTAAATATTGATATGGACTTAAGCCAACCAAGTGGACTAACACTTAGTGATTTTAAAACAGCATTAACAAACAATGCAAGTGATAAAAATAAAATATTTGAACAAAGTGCGGAATACTTTTACAAAGCAGAACAAAAATACAAAATAAATGGTATATTTATTGCATCAATAGGAATACATGAGAGTGCATGGGGAACATCAAAAATAGCAAGTGACAAAAATAATTTATTTGGATTTACAGCATATGATAGTGATCCATATAACAGTGCAACAACATTTGATAATTACGAAAATGCAATAAACAAAGTAGCTGAAATTTTATCAACAAAATATTTACATGCATCAGGTACAAAAATAAATGATGACATAACAGCGAGTGGTACATATTTTAATGGAACAACAGCAAAAGCTGTAAACACAAGATATGCAAGTGATACAGGCTGGGCAGATAAAGTATTTAGTTATATGCAATATTTATATGGTAAGTTATAATAAGAAAAGGTAAAAAGATGAAATATATAAAAAAGATAAAAGGAAAATATTTGATAATAATATTTATTATTATTTTAATAATACTTTCAATTATATATGGAAACATAATAAATACAAACATAAAATATAATCAATTTTCTAAAGAAAATATGAAAGTTTATGAAAATAATAAAGAACAGGTTTTTAAAGTAGAAAAAATTCTAATTTGCAGTAGTGCAAATGCCGTAGATTTAAGCGAAAAAAAGAATCTTCAAGATATGAGTATATATCAATATACAGATATAGCAATTTATATAGATAATGGAGAAGAACTTTCAAATAAAAACACAGTGAAACAGCTTTATATTGATAATATTAGTCTAGATGGTTCTAGCGATATAGGTTTAAAAAGCCTTGGATACAAAAATATTCTAAAATTTGGACTAAAAAAAGACACAAATGGTTCAACTCAAAATGAAGAAAATACTACATCAGATGTTTTTGCGAGGCTAACAGGCGGAACAAATACAACATCAAATACAATAGATGTTGGAAATATTACAACAGACGAGGAAAATAACACAAACAGTGAAGAAAACGAATTAGACGAAAATACTAATAACACAAATGAAGAAAAACAAGAAACGTCAGCAGAGAATTCGCAAAACGAAAAAATTGACTTTAATATTATATATACAAACGAAGAAAATGACAAAGCAGACTATAATAATCCAACATTTTATACAGACTGCTCTAATCCAATAACATTAGAATATTTAAATAATGATATAGCAACACACTATAAAATGGATGAAAATAAAAGTGTCGCATTTGATGGAAGTATCTTGCAAGATGCAGGAATTTCTACAGATAACTTAAAATGTAAAGTGAAATTTAAAATAAATATCATAAATAATGATAATGAAAAATATTCATGCTGGGTAAATTTCGACATACCGCTAGACGATATTTACGAAGGTACGACCATGAAAGCTAAAACTACAAATAGTGAAAAATATGTATTTTTTAGAGAATAAAAAATACATATTTTTTTATATTTCATAATAAAATTTAAAGAATTACAAAATATAAAAATAGGTGATGTAATGCAAAATTTTATGGAATATGCAAAAATTTTAAAAAGAAAAATAAATGTTTCAAAGGAAGAAACAATATTTGTGTGTATTGGTACCAATAGAGTTATATGGGATAGTATAGGACCATATGTTGGTAGCTATTTAAAAAAGAAAATAGGACAAAAATATGTTATTGGTGATTTAAAAAGTAATATATGCTGTAAAGAGGATTTTTTGTACTATTATCCAAAAATAAAAAATAAGTTTATTGTTGCAATAGATTCTGCAATTGCAGAAAATGAATTGCAGGGAGAAATTTTTATAACAGAGAATCCAATAGTGATGGGGCTGGGGGTGAGTCAGTATAAAGGAATTATTGGGAATATTGGAATAAAGGCAAGTATTAATAAGAAAATAACGAGCAAGAGATATATAAAACAAATTTCACGAAATATTGCAAATGGTATAGAATATTACTATAAATATTAAAATAAATTGGCGATAGTCATAATTTGGTAAAATGACTATCACCAATTTTATATGTAACAAACAGATTTAACCTCCAAAATCAACTTTGACGTTTTTTCGTGCTTCATCATCAGTTTTGAATAAATCACGTGATGTAAAGTTAAACATTCCTGCTATTATGTTAGATGGGAAAACTTGAAGTTTTGTGTTATACATAGTAACAGTATCATTATAAAATTGTCTAGAAAATGATATTTTATTTTCGGTGTTGCTTAATTCTTCTGATAATTTCATAAAGTTTTCATTTGCTTTTAAGTCAGGGTAATTCTCAGATACTGCCATAATGGTTTTTAGAGTAGAAGAAAGCTCGTTATTAAGTTTTGCTTTATCTTCTACACTTGTGGCATTTGCCCAAGAAGAACGTAGTGCTGTTATTTTTTCGAATGTTTCTTGTTCATGTTTCATGTAACCTTTTACTGTTTCTACAAAGTTTGGGATTAAATCAAATCTTCTTTGCAGTTGTACATCAATTTGACTCCATGCATTGTCTACTTTCATTTTTGATTGTACAAGGCCATTATATGTAGAAATTATGAAGGCTATTATTAGAACAATTATTATTAAGATAATCCATAGCATTGTTAGTTACCTCCTATTTTTTTGTTTAATATATCATATTATTGTGATTTGTGCAAGGGGGTGTTTTTTTCTTTTGCAGGGTTACTATTCACAGCTATTAAAGCCGGTTCGAATCAGAATAATTATTAATTTTTGGGGGATTAATGGCTCAATACGGACTTTAAGAGCTTATAAGCATTATTTTTGGCACCCTTCCATGGCGGAGCATGAACTCTTTCCAAAAATTCTGCTAATAAGCTCTAAAAGTCCTTCAATCACACATTAATCCCCCAAAAATTAATAATTATTCTAATTCGAACCTACTCTACAATTTTTATTGGGGATTCCCCAATAGAGAACCGTCCCCAAATGAGGAGATATGTACATGAAAGGAGAAAAATTAACAAAAAAAGAGGGAATTATGTAAAATACGTCGAATAATATAATATAGAAAGCAAAATCTGAAAAAGAAAGAGAGGCAAAAATAGTGCGTTATAGTGACGAAATACTAAATGAAGTACGAGAAAATAGCGACATAGTAGAAGTAATTTCACAATATGTACATTTAAAAAGAAGTGGAAGAAACTACTTTGGGTTATGTCCATTTCATAACGAAAAATCACCATCTTTTTCAGTATCGCCAGATAAGCAAATATTCCACTGTTTTGGATGTGGAGTAGGTGGAAATGTATTTACATTTATAAGCAAGATTGAAGGAATAGGGTTTAAAGAAGCGATAGAAAATCTAGCTGATAGAGCAGGAATAGTGCTTCCAAAATCAACTAATAATGAGGATAGTAAAAAAGAAGAATTAAAATCAAAAGTTTATAAAGTAAATAATTTCACAGCAGATTATTATCATAAAAGGCTATATAAGCCAGAATCAAAAGCAGGACAAGAATATGTAAAACAAAGAAAGTTAACAAACGAAACATTAGAAAGTTATAATCTTGGTTTTTCAGGTAATTATGATGAACTATATAAAATTCTAAGAAAAGAAGGATTTAATGATGAAGAAATATTAGAATCAGGTCTAGTCAAAAAAAATGAACATGGTCAATATGTAGATTTTTATAGAGATAGATTTATGATTCCAATTTTAGATGTAAGAAACAGAGTTATAGCATTTGGAGGTAGGGTATTAGGAGATGCAAAAAGATTTAAATACCTAAATTCACCAGAAAATATTGTTTACAGCAAAGGGAAGCACCTGTTTGGTTTAAATGTTGCCAAAAAATATGATCATAAAAAGCTACTAATAGTAGAGGGATATATGGATGCAATATCACTTCATCAAAGAGGAATAACAAATGTTGTTGCAGCATTAGGAACAGCTTTAACCACAAATCAAGGATGGTTATTAAGACGAAATGCGGAGCAGGTTATATTAGGGTTTGATGCAGATGGAGCTGGTCAAAATGCAATAATGAGGGCAATGGAAGTTATGCAAAATATGGGGTGTGACATGAGGGTACTGCAAATGACAGGAGCAAAGGATCCAGATGAATTTATTATAAAATATGGTTCTGCAAGATTTCAAAAATTAATGAATGAAGCAATTTCACTTTTAGAATTTAGAGTAAAAGTTTTAGAACAAAACCTAGATTTGGATGTTGCAAGTGATAAAGTGAAATTTCTAAATGAAATAGCAAAACTGCTTGCTAAAATTGATAATACAATTGAGCAAGAAATATACATAGAAAAGCTATCAAAAGGATATAATATATCAAAAGAGGCAATTTTTGGACAAGTGAATAAATTGCAATATTCAGGAAAAATACAAAGTAATAATTTAGAAAAATCAAAACCAGTAGTTATCCACAAAAAAGAAATAAAAGTGGATAATAACATATCAGAAGAAATTATTAAAAGAGAAAATACAATAATATCAATATTAATAAATAACCCGGAAAATTTTCAAATAATTAAAGAAAATATGAAAGTGGGAGATTTTAAATATGATATAAATATTAAAATTGCAAAAGCATTATATCAAGAATTGGAAAAAGAGGATAGCAATATAAGTTTAGTATTAGATAAAATAGAAGATGAGGAAATAAAAAATCATCTAACAGCAATAATGGCAGAAGATTATGGAATAACAGACAATAAAAAAGCAATTGAAGATATATTAAAAAAATATGAAAGGGAAAAATTAGAGAAAAGGCGTGATGAATTAATACTTTTAAGTTCAACAGAAACAGATGCAGAAAAAAGAAAGCAATTTGGAAAGGAATTAAATGACATAATTTTGAAACTAGTGAAAATAAAATAGAAGAAAGGAAGTTCAAAGTGAAAGAAGATAATATAAAAAAAGAAGCAAAAACAGAAAAAAGAATGACACCAGAAGAAAAAGCTCATGCAAAAGAAAAAGTCGAAAAAATAATAAAAAAGGCGAAAGAAAAAGGAAAGATAACATATGGAGAATTAGCAGTTGAGTTAGATGACGTAAACCAGGAGCAAATTGAAAAAGTATTTGATGTAATGGAAGAAATGGGAGTAGATGTTTTAAAAGATGACTTTGATGACGAACCAAATGAAGAAGATTTAAAAGAAGTTGAAAATTTAAAACTAGATGAAGTAACACAAGATGACACATTTGAGGGAATTAATGTAGATGATCCAGTTAGAATGTATTTACGCGAAATTGGTAGAATAAAACTATTAACTTATGACCAAGAGTTAGATTTAGCAAAAAGAATTTTAGCTGGTGACGAAGAAGCAAAACAAGAGCTTGCAGAAGCAAACTTAAGATTAGTTGTAAGTATAGCTAAAAAATATGTTGGAAGAGGAATGTTATTTTTAGATTTAATTCAAGAAGGCAATATGGGACTAATAAAAGCAGTAGAAAAATTTGATTATACAAAAGGTTTCAAATTTAGTACCTATGCAACTTGGTGGATTAGACAATCTATAACAAGAGCAATAGCTGACCAAGCAAGAAC
>CAKPLD010000047.1 GCA_934167225.1 uncultured Clostridia bacterium
TTGTCATAATATTCACTCCCATTATTAGCATATTTTTAAGTCTATATATTCGTAGATAAATTTTGAAATATGGAAATTATAATATATTTACAATTCCATTTTCTAATTTAATTCTATACTATTATATTGTATGTTTATTGTCGTATTTTGGTTATTATCCTGAATTATTAATTTAGTAGGTAATTTATTTTCTTTATTTATGTACAATATTTTATTTTCTGTATATTTATTTTTATTACTACTCTTTGTTTTCATGATTATTTCTTTTTCGTTTTCCTCGAATTTTGAATTTTCATATTTTTTGTAATTCTCTATAAATATATTTAAATCCAAATAATTTTCCCCAATGCCTTTGTAATTTTCAAAAATTGTTGATAAATTTAATACCGAATTTTCTATTTTTAAATTACCTTCTTTTCTTATTATTTTTACTCCTGCAATATTTGTTGGTTCCACCACTTCTTGAATAGATTCATTTTTATCATTAAATTCCTGATTTAAAATATATTTATTTTTATTTTTATTACTATTAACTTGTACTGAAATATTGGCTTTATATTTTTTTACATTTAAAATATAATCTACGATTTCCTGACTATTCATATTGTTTCCATTTTTGCTTTTTTTATTCACATTTCTAAAAATAAATATTCCTAAAACTATTAATAATATTATTATAATTGCAAAAAATAACTTTTTATTAATTTTCATAAATAAAATCCTTTCTTTTATAAATTTATTAATACATTTTTATTCAAGAATTTTATTTATATACATTAATTTTCTATTTCTGTTCCTTGGATGCAACGTCTATATTGAGGCTCATTTTCAACACATGTTATTAGTGTTATTTTGTTCTCATTAGTCTTTTCTAAATAACTCCAATCTGTATTTTTTATTATTTCGATTTTATCAATTTTATACGTCTTTTGATATTCTAAATATTTATAAATTATTTCATCATCTATCTTTAATTTTTTCAAATTTTGAAAATAATTATTTTCATATCCCCTGTTATGCCCTGCTAATCCTATATTTCCTTGCATTAAATCCGTTTCCGAAAAATGTCCTATTTTGGTATTTAATGTTTCTGAATCTGTTCCTTCAGCAATTGGTGCTTTTAATTTTATTTTTGGAATTTCTATATACCATTTTTCTAATTCCTCTTCTGGCATATTATTTTCTTTTTGATTTTTTATTTCTTCTTTTTTTATATTTATTTGCGGAATAATATTTGGTAGACTTTTTTCAGGAAGATTTTCATTTTTAATAAGAAATATATTTAGAATTAAAAATATTATTGTGGCAATAATCAAACTAATTAAATTAATATATTTATTTGTGTAAATCATATTTCTTTATTGAAATAAACCTTATTTATAATAACATACTTTTCTTGTTTTGTAAATAAAAACTTTTCGACATAATTCTACAAATACCACTATTTGTTACAATTCAGAGCTTTAAAATTGTAAAGTAGGTTCGAATTAGAATAATTATTAATTTTTGGGGATTAATGTGTGATTGAAGGACTTTTAGAGCTTATTAGCAGAATTTTTGGAAAGAGTTCATGCTCCGCCATGGAAGGGTGCCAAAAATAATGCTTATAAGCTCTTAAAGTCCGTATTGAGCCGTTAATCCACCAAAAATTAATAATTATTCTAATTCGAACCGGTTTTAATAACTGTGAATAGTAACCACTATTTTAGTATGTAAAAAATAAAATGCCTTTTAAAGACATTTTATTTTTTCAGCAAGATTAAATAATTTCATCCCATTTGACGCTTTTATTAATATAACATCACCACTTTGTAAATTTAATTTTAAATTATTAAATAATTCATCTTGATTTCCAAAGTAAAAAATATTTTCTTTTTTATATCCCTCTTTCTTGGCTTCATCTCCAATAAATTTTGCATAATTACCAATTAAATATAATTTATCAATTTTATTTTTATAAATTTCAGTTCCTACATCTCTATGTAATTTTTCCGAAAATTCTCCTAATTCAAACATATCACCTAAAACCGCAATTTTCCTTGTTCCATGCATATTTTTTAAATTTGAAATAGATGCTTTCATAGATTCATAACTGGCATTATAACTATCATTAATAATTGTTATATTATTTTTTAAATGATTTATTTCCATTCTTTTTGCTGTTAATTTAAAATCTTTTATTCCTCTTTGTATTTGCTCATCACTTAAATTAAACAATTTTCCTACAGCTGTAGCACATAATGCATTTAATATAAAATGTTCTCCTCCAACAGGTACTTCTATATTTATTTTATGATTAATACTCTCACAAACAAATTTGCTTGAATTTTCTTCTAGACATATATTGCATGCCTTAAATTCACTATCATTATTAATTCCAAATGTATGTATTTCTACTTCATCTTTATTTTCATAATACCATTTATTTAATAAATCATTATCATTATTTATAACAATCTTTTTTTGGCTCATTCCTTCTAATATTTCCAATTTTGCTTTTAATATATTTTCTCTTGACCCTAAATTTCCAATATGTGATGTTCCTATGTTTGTAATTACCGCAATATCTGGTTTTGCAATTTTGGTTAAATAACTTATTTCTCCAAAATGATTCATTCCCATTTCTATAACTGCAATTTCCTCATCTTGTATTTTTAAAATTGTAAATGGTAATCCAATATGATTATTATTATTTCCTTCTGTTTTTAATACTTTATATTTTTTAGAAAGCACATTTGCTATAATATCCTTTGTGCTAGTTTTTCCTACGCTTCCAGTAACTCCCACGACCTTTAAATTATTGGTGTTTTTCAAAACTTTCATCTTAAAACTAGCCATTTTGCCAATAGCTTGTATAGAATCTTCTACCTGTATAATATTTTTATTTTCCTTTTTGTATTTTTCAACAATATCCTTTTCACCATCTAAATTAATATTATTTATTATAACCGTATCGGCACCGTTATCAAATGCTTCTTTCCAAAATAAGCTTCCATCAAAATTTTCACCTTTTATACCTATATATGCATCTCCATTTTTTATTGTTCTTGTATCTTTAGAATATTTTTTACATTCTGTTTTACCATTTCCAATTATCAATTTTCCTTCTGTACACTTTAATATATCTTCAATTGTCAAATTCATTTTACCCACCACTTTCTTCTAAACTTTTCTTATTATAATATTAAACTATTAAAAATACAACATATTTATGATATAAAGTAATAAACCAAAGTTACAATTCGCAGCTTTAAAATTGTAGAGTAGGTTCGAATTAGAATAATTATTAATTTTTGGGGGATTAATGTGCGATTGAAGGACTTTTAGAGCTTATTAGCAGAATTTTTGGAAAGAGTTCATGCTCCGCCATGGAAGGGTGCCAAAAATAATGCTTATAAGCTCTTAAAGTCCGTATTGAGCCGTTAATCCACCAAAAATTAATAATTATTCTAATTCGAACCGGTTTTAATAGCTGTGAATAGTACCAACCAAAGTGCAACTTGAGATTGACTGTAAATCAGATTTTACAGTCAATCTCAAGTTGCACTTTGCTTTATTACAAATTACCCGAAATATAAAACTATTTCGGGTAATTTAACTAACTATTTACACTTCTATTTGCAATTTCTATAGCCTTAGAAACTATATTTCCGCATGTCTTAGAAGAAACATTTTCCCATCCACCATCTTTTTTAACCTGATCATATACTCCAAGTTCTTTGGCAATTTCTTCTTTTAGATTTTCAGACATTAGTTTACTGTTTTTAGACATAACAAATCCCCCTTTGTAGAAAATATAATCTTAACAACTTTTCTACAATAATATTATTTGCAAAAATCAAAAAAATATAATAATAAAAATATTTCAAAATTTGATAAATTCGGAAAACTTATTACATCGTAAGTACCCCATTTGGAGTATTATACACAATTAAAATGTCTTCTTCCTCGCCTGTTCCAGCATTTATATAAACCAAAAATTCATTATCATCAATTTTTCCTTTAAACTCATAACACAAAATTTCTGTTTTATATTCAGTTGGAATAATTGCTAAACCTTCACTTTGAATATTTAAATTTTTATTTAATTTCTTTTTTGCAGATTCGATAGAAATTACATTTTGAGATATATTTCTTTCCATATGATTATTTAAATAGCCTTTTGTCTCAATTCCTAAAATTTCACCATTATCTAATGCTACTTTGATTTTAATTAAATCCGGATATATAACAACATCATTTTGATTATAGGCATAATTAATAGTAATAATTCCATTTTCATTTAAATAATATGTTTCCTTCATATTTTCTATACCTAAATAATTTAAAAATTCCATTCCTTTTTGGTTAGCATCTTCATAGCTCAATTTTTCTTCTCCAACATCTCTATTACAATTAAAATAAACTATATGTCCACCTTTTTTAGTTATTGCAATAGTTATATTTTCGTCATTTTGATTTTTTAAAGAAAAATTATATGATGGTAATTCTGAATTTTCATTTTCACCCAAACTCGAAATTTCTTTTATATTTTCACTTCCAAATACTTCGTTTATTTTATTTTTTGCATCATCTTCTGAAATATCATTTCCCGTTAAACCTTTAGGCTCTGTTGAAGTCAAATGTTCTGAAAAGGCACCATCATATATTAGTCCTGAATATTCGTGAAAATTTTCTTCTAAAGAACTAAATACATCCAAATTTGAACTTACTGCTTGTGCAAATTCTTCATTTCTATTCGATTTTAAGTTTTTCCATGTAATGGCTCCTTGTTCTAAATCTGTTGCTAATTGATTCAATACATTTTTTAATTCTATACTATAATTGTGAAGTTCTTCTAAGTTTTTTAATTCATCTTCACTTAAATCTGTTCCCTTAATATTTTTTCGTGATAAAGTGTAACTGTAATCACTTACCTGATTTAAAAATTTTTCAGTTTTCTCGAGTTCCTGACTCTCTATTGGAAGATTTGCCAAATATGTTTGTGCAAGATTAGCTTCTCTCCACAAATAAGTAAGTGTTTCTGCACTATGATTACTACTTGTTGATATTGTTGATTTTGCTAAATATGTTTCAACATTTTGCACATAATTTATTAATTCGTAAAAATTATTATTATATAAATTTCTGCTAACAAGCTCAATTTCGCTATTTTTCTTATATAGGAAATATCCCAAAAGAGCAATAATTACTACTAAAAACAATACAATTGTCCACATTATAATTTTTTTTGATTTTTTCATATTCATTTTTCCTTTCCTTTTATAACTAAATTTATTTTTTCGTTATAATTCACGGCTTTAAAATTGTAGAATAGGTTCGAATTAGAATAATTATTAATTTTTGGGAGATTAATAATTATTCTAATTCGAACCGGTTTTAATAGCTGTGAATAATAACATTTTTTCTGTTTTATTTTGCATTAAATCAAAAAAAATATTCCTTTTTTTTGATTTTTATGTTAAAATGTATAGCAATATAATATAATTTATTACAAACAAAAAGGAGCAAAGATCTATGAAAAGAATTATGATTGCTTACGCTTCATATGGTGGAGGGCATTTATCAGCAGCAAAAAATTTAAAAGAACATATAGAAAAAAACTATCCAAATTGTGACATTTTTTTATTCGATTGCATGAAATATGTCAATCGTGTAATAGATAAAGTTTGTGGATCTACATATTCAAAAATTACAACAAATGCTCCATGGTTTTGGCAAAAAATATATACAAATACTCAAGAACCTATTTTCGAAAAAATATTATCATTATCAACTAAAGTGCTATCTTACAAACTAGGAAGATTACTACGTGAATTAAAGCCTGATATTATAATTTCAACACATTTTTTCGTAAGCCATATGTTCTCAGTATTAAAACAACACAATAAAATTAACTCAAAAGTTGCTACAATTATTACAGATTATGGGGAAGAGCCTTATAACGAATGGTACTGTAATCATGAATTTGTAGATTATATATTTGTTGCACATAATAAAATGAAAAATAAATTAATCGAAAAAAAAGTTCCAGAGGAAAAAATATTTGATACAGGCATTCCTGTGTCAGAAAACTTTTTAAAACATTATGATAAAGAACAACTTTTGCACGAATTAGATTTTTCTTCAAATAAAAAAACAATTTTATTTTTTGGTGGGGGAGAATTAGGGCTTGGAAAAAGTAAAACAATAAATATATTTGAAAATCTTGTTCAAAATTTTCCTGATATTCAAATTATTGCAATAAGCGGAAAAAATGAATCTTTAAAAAATAAATTTGAAAAAATTGTTGCCACTGCTAACAGAACCGATACAGTTCGAGTTCTTGGTTTTACAAATCGAGTTCCTGAATTTATGTACTTATCTGATTTAGTAATAACTAAACCTGGTGGATTAACAACTACAGAAGCATTAGTTTCACACTTGCCCATAATTGCAATTAATCCAATTCCAGGGCAAGAAGAAGATAATGCAAAATTCATAGAGCATAACCATGCCGGAATTTGGTTAAAAAAATCTTCGTATATTAATTTTGTTTTGAAAGGTTTACTAAAAAACGAATCTAAATTAAATGCAATGGTTGAAAATGCTAAGGAAATTGCAAAACCAAATGCATCAGAAGACATATGTAAAATTATTTTTAAATAAACAAAAATACACTGAATAAATATTGTTCAGTGTATTTTTTTAATTATAATATTTACATTTCTCTTCTACCTTCTAAAGCTTTGGTTAAAGTTACCTCATCTGTATATTCTAAATCTCCACCAACTGGAATACCATGTGCTATTCTAGAAACTGTAATTCCTAGTGGCTTTATAAGTTTGGATAAATACATAGCCGTTGCTTCTCCTTCAACCCTAGGGTTTGTTGCAATAATAACTTCTTTTACATGTCCATCCATAAGTCTAGCTAAAAGTTCTTTAATTTTAATATCATCTGGTCCTATTCCATTCATAGGAGAAATTGAACCATGTAAAACATGATAAACCCCTTTAAATTCGTGTGTTCTTTCCATCGCTGCTACATCTCTTACATCTTCAACAACACAAATGCTTTCTTGGTTTCTTTTAGGATTACTACAAATTGGACAAGGATCTGTATCTGTAATATTAAAACATTTGCTACAATATTTTAAATTTCTTTTTGCATTTACTATTGAATTCACAAATTCATTTGTTTGTTCTTCATTCCAATCTAGTACATGAAAAGCCAGTCTTGCTGCTGTTTTATGTCCGTATGCTTGGAAGCCTTTCAAAACTTTCTATTAATTTTTCTATTGATGGTGCGTATTCTGACATTTTAAACCTTACTTTCTTTATTTTTTAATAAATTACATTAGCCCTGGTATATTATATTTTCCCATAGCGTCACTACTTGCATCGTCAACTTTTCTTAGTGCTTCATTTACAGCAGTTATAATTAGGTCTTGTAGCATTTCAACATCCTCTGGATCAACTGCCTCTGGTTTTATTTTTATTTCTTTTAAAACTTTTGCTCCACTAACTTTTACTTCAACGGCTCCTCCTCCACATGATGCTTCAAATTCTTTGCTAGCAAGCTCCTCTTGTGTTTTTGTTAAATCTGCTTGCATTTTTTGTGCTTGTTTCATTATATTTCCTAGATTCATTCCTCCGAATCCTCCCATTCCTCCTGGGAATCCTCCTCTTTTTGCCATTTTAAATCCTTCCTTTCTCGTATAATAGATTTATAAATTATATAAAATTTACAACAAAATCTTACATATTTATTAATTCGATAACCCCTGTGATATACTTATATTGTAAAGATATTAGGAAATGTGCCATCCTTTCTTGCACACAAAGTGCTCAATAAGTATTCATTCCTATCACAGACGTATTATTTTTTAACAATTTTATATTATATTAAATGGAATATCATTTTTTTCTACAAATTGTTCAAATTCGTTATTATTACTTGTTTTTTTATCTTCTTTATTATCTACAAATTTAATTTGCATTTCCTTTCCACAGGCTAAATGTATGGTTTCTCTTAAGTTTTGTTTTATATCTGGTCTTGCTAAAAATTCTTTTGCTACTGGATTCATTCCATTTGGGAACCCTATTTCTAGAGTCATATCGTTTATTTCCCTAGCAATTGTTCCTTCTAAATTCATATACATAAACATTTTTCCGCTTGTTTTATAATCTTCTACAATTTTTGGCCAGTAATCTTGTGTTTTTCCTTGATATTTTGGTTTTACACTTTTTTCTGTACTAGGTTTTACATTGCTTAGATTATCGTTCATTTTCACAACCGATGTATTTTCTTCTTGTTTATTTTTCTGATTAAATCCCGCTTTTGCAAAATTACCAGCTCGTAAAAAATTTTCAATTTTTGTAACTCTTTTCTCTAGGTCAGAATCATTTATATTTATTCTATTTTCTCCCGAATTTCCATCTATTTTTACTGATTGTTTATTACATAACTTTATTAGTCCTGTTTGCAAAATTATTATTTTTTGTGTAGATAATTTCATATTATTTTCTATTTCAGATAATTCACATATTAGATTTATTAAATCTAGTTTTGATGTTTTTTCTGAAATATTTTTTATTTTTTCTATTTCTTCGTCATTATATAATTCTGTTTTTCCAGTGGATTTATATAATAAAATATCTTTTACATATTTAATAATTTCCCAAACTAAATTATTTATGTCTTTTCCATCTTCTATAACTTCTTCAAGATTATTTAGAGTTCCTTCTATATCTTCATTTACAACTGATTCTACAATGTTATTTATAAAAACAGTTTTTGGAATTCCGACTAAATCTTTAACTTTATCTTCGTTTATTTCGTCATTTCCTTCCTGGCTACATCTTTCAAGTATTGACAAAGCATCTCTCATTCCGCCTTCTGCAAGCACTGCAATTAGCTCTAATGCTTTTGGTGTTATTTTTATATCACTTTCTTTGCATACATATTCTAAATCTTTTACAATGTCTTCATTTGAAATTCTTTTAAAATCAAACCTTTGGCATCTTGATAAGATTGTTGCTGGTAGCTTTTGTGGTTCGGTTGTTGCTAGTATAAATTTTACATGTTCGGGTGGTTCTTCTAATGTTTTTAATAATGCATTAAAAGCTCCTGTTGATAACATATGAACCTCATCTATAATATATACTCTGTACTTTGCTTTTGTTGGTAAAAAGTTAACAGCTTCCCTTATACTTCTTACATCTTCTACGCTGTTGTTTGATGCTGCATCCATTTCTATTATATCTGTAAGCGAACCATCTAATGCACCTTTACATATTTCACACTCGTTACATGGTTCTCCATCCTTAGGGTTTAAACAGTTTACAGCTCTTGCTAATATTTTTGCAGTTGTTGTTTTTCCTGTTCCCCTTCCTCCATTAAATAAATATGCATGCCCTACTCTATCTGCAATTAATTGGTTTTTCAATGTTTTTTTTATGTGTTCTTGTCCTACTATTTCTGAAAATTTTGTAGGTCTAAATTTTCTATAAAGTGCTGTATA
>CAKPLD010000048.1 GCA_934167225.1 uncultured Clostridia bacterium
GTAGCAGAAACTACAGAAAACAAAGCTGAATAATAGGAGAATATTATGAGAATTAGATACAAAAAATGGGCAAGGCCAGAACTAGAAGCAAGTCCTTTTTATGTAGATAATCCTGAAGATGAAAGAGGAAAGTGGAGGAAATTATATAAAGATCCAACACTTCCTCTTTATTTAGAATTAGGATGTGGAAAAGGATATTTTATAGCAAATTTGGCAAGCGATCATAAAGATATAAATTATATAGCAATTGATTTAGTTGATGCAATGCTGGGACTTGCAAAAAGAAATGTTGAACAGATATATAAGGAAAAAAATAAAGAAACAGACAATATATTTTTAACAAGATTTGATATAGAAAGAATTAATTTAATTTTATCTAAAGAAGATAAAATTAATAGAATTTATATTAATTTTTGTAATCCATGGCCAAGAGGAAAACATCATAAAAAGAGGCTTACACATACAAGACAGCTTGAAAAATATAAAGAATTTTTAAACAAAGATGGAGAAATTTATTTTAAGACAGATGATGATAATTTGTTTTTAGATAGTTTGAATTATTTTGAAGAAGCAGGTTTTGAGATTGTTAAGAAAACTTTTGATTTGCATGAAGAGGTTGACTTTTGGGAAAATATCGAAACTGAGCATGAGAAGATGTTTTCAGAACAGGGGATAAAGATTAAGGCTTTGGTTGCTAGGTTGAATTAAAATTAAACAAGCAAGGTTGTATAAAAATTGTAGTTTCTTGATAACTTGTTTATAGTTTGTCAAAAAATGTCGAACGATTTTTAGAAAAATTAATTAAAAACTATTGCAATTATAAAAAATAATGTATATAATAATATTGTAATTCAAGGATACCACAAAAAAATAAAGTCTAGAAAAAACAGGCACCATGCGATAATGCCTGTTTTTTTGCTATTTCAATGAAATACATCAAAAATAGCTTTAAGTACTTGAGCTATTTTCAAAATTATTTTTAAACAGTCTAAAATTTTATGTAGAAATTTTGCAATAACATTTGTACTTTTTTTCTTTCGTTTTACTTTTTTCAAGGATTCCACCTCCTTTCAATAAAGTCTGTAAAGATTATACAACAAAATATTTAAAAAAGTTGTCGAAATTAGTCATAACAACTAAAAAAATAAAAATAGCCATAAATTTAAAACTCTTGCATATAAATAAAAAGAGGTGTTAAAAATGGCATATTCAGAAAGAGAACTATTTGCAAGAATACTTCAACATTTCCAAGTAATGGCTCTGGAACATTGCACACAAGGCTTGGAAACCATTGTTTTTATAGGCCAACATCTCTATATGATAATACATAGATTGAAAGGAGCGTTGGAAAGCTATGTCAGAATTAGATCAAGAGCAAAGACAAGAAAAAACAGAAGATAGAAATGTGAGTATAAACCAAAATTCACCAGAAATACTTACAAATCCTATTTATACTCCAGCATTTTTAAGACAACAAATAGGAAGGCTTATGAGGGTGGAGTTTTTAATAGGAACAAATAATATGACAGATAGAATTGGAATTTTGGAAGATGTTGGAGCAAGCTATATTTTGCTACGTTCTTTTGAAAATGATAGTTTGATTTATTGTGATATTTATGCAATTAAATTTATTACGATTTCCACAACAGGTATTTATGGAAGTATGAATAATTTCCAAAATATGGGGGCAACAATGAATAATGGTGGCTCAATGATGAGAGGACCCATGATGTACTAATTTTTTTGTTTGTTTAGACCGGTTTTTGTAAACATGCATTACATTTAAGGAACTGTAAAAAAACCGGTTCTTTTCGAGCAAAATCTTTGCAAATAATAACAAATAGTGTATAATAGCCATATAAAGAAAAAAGGAGAAAAACCATGTCATTTTCACAGGAAGTAAAAGAAGAATTGAGCAAATTAAATAATTTAGTAAATAAAGATGAATTAAAATACGAATTTTTAGGCTACATATCAAGTGATAACACAATTATAAAAAAAAATAGTGTTAAATATACAACAGAAAATGATTACAATATAGACAGGTATGCGAAAATAGCAAGAAATATAGGATTTGAAGAATTTGATATAAATGTAAATGGTAAAGTTTTTATGGTAGAAATAAGAAAAAATTTAGAAGATATTTTAACTAAAATTCGGACTAGATAATTGGAATGTTATAAATTTAGAAAATATCGAAAGGACAAAAATTCAATCATTTATGAGAGGTCTGTTTATGGGCGCAGGTTCTATAAATAACCCCGAAAAAAAGTATCATTTAGAATGTAAAGCTATAGAAACAAATATGGCAAAAAATATAGTAGATATTATGAAAACAAACAATATATATTTTAAACAAAGAGAAAATATACTTTACATGAAAGAAGGAGAAGAAATATCCAAATTTTTAGCATTTATTGGTGCTGTAAAATCTGTTATGAAATTTGAAGAAATTAGAGTTGAAAGGCATATGAATAATAAAGTAAATAGACTAGTAAATTGTGAAACAGCAAATTTAAATAAAGTTTTAAATGCCTCTGTTGAGCAGATAAATGCAATAAAAAAATTAAAAGAAAATGGAAAATTTGAAAAATTGGATGATAGTTTAAAAGAGATTGCTACATTAAGGATGGAAAACCCAGATATGCCATTAATAGAACTAGGTAAAAAATTAGCAAATCCAATCGGAAAATCAGGTGTTAATTATAGATTAAAAAAAATTGTAAAATTAGCTGAAGAATAAAAGGAGCATATAATGAGAAAATTAGGAGCATATATTCATATACCATTTTGCAAGCAAAAGTGTTATTATTGTGATTTTGTTTCTTATTCAAACAAGGAAAAATATTTCGATAAATATGTACAAGCATTAATTAAAGAAATAAATAATTTTACAAAAGAAAATGAGATTGAAATTGAAACTCTTTATATAGGAGGCGGAACCCCATCTCTTATTAATGCTAAATATATAGAAAAAATAATAGACACACTAAAAGCAAAGAAATTGTTAACAAACACAAAAGAAATAACAATAGAAGTAAATCCAGGCACAGTAAATGAAGAAAAACTTAAAATATATAAAGGTTTAGGAATAAATAGGTTAAGCATAGGCCTTCAAAGCACAGATGATAATATGCTTAAGCAAATTGGAAGGATACATTGTTATGATGAATTTTTAAATACTTACCAAGTAGCTAGAAAAGTAGGATTTGATAATATAAATGTTGATTTAATGATAGGACTTCCAAACCAAAAAATTTCAGATGTAAAAAAATCTTTAGAGAAAATTATTAAATTAAACCCAAAAAAACCTGAACACATTTCTGTTTATTCATTAATAGTGGAAGAAAACACACCGATTGAAAAAATGCTAAATAACGGAAATTTAAGCCTGCCAGATGAAGAATTAGAGAGAAATATGTATTGGTATGTTAAAAATTTTCTCGAATTAAATGGATATAAACATTATGAAATATCTAATTTTGCAAAAAAAGGTTTCGAATCTAAACATAATATGGATTGCTGGAATCAAAAGGAATATATAGGTTTTGGCGTTTCCGCCCATTCATATATTGATGATGTTAGATTTGGAAATATTAGTAGCATAGAAGAGTATTTGAAAAATTGCGAAAATGGTGAATTTGAGAAAAATAAAATTATTGATGAAGTAGAAAAGGATGTTTTTAGTAAAGAGCAAGAGTTTATGCTTATTGGTCTTAGAAAAATTGAAGGTGTTTCGATTCAAGATTTTAAGAACAAATTTGGAGAAAATCCGATTTTTATTTTTAAAGATGCGCTAAATAAATTGGTTGATGAAAGTCTTGTAGTAGTAGATTTTGATAATATAAGACTAACAAATAAAGGATTAGATTTTGCAAACTTGGTGTGGGAGGAATTTGTATAAAAAATAGATAAATTAGTAGTAACAGAAACTAATTTATCTATTTTTTATACGGATTTTTTTTCTTTTGATGTTTGTTTATTATTAGATATTTTTTGTGGATATGGTTTGGAAGTATCGGTTCTATAAAGAAGATAATCTACACTGGTGTTATAGTAATCGGCAAGTTTGGATAATAGCTCCAATGGAATATTACGTTTATTTATTTCGTAATATGAATATGCAACTTGTGAAATATTTAAAATTTTACTTATTTCTTTTTGTGTTAAATCATGGTCTTCTCTTAAACTTTTTATTCTAGTTTTCATTTTTGAATTTGTCCTTTCTTTTTGAAATATTTTGATAAGAAAATTATAGATTAAAACAAATTGTTATATTGACATTTAAAACATAATGTTTTAAAATAAATTTAGAAAAAAGACGAAAGGTAGGATTTGGGAATGAAAAAAACAAATGAGAAAGGTATTACATTAATTGCTCTTGTTGTAACTGTGATTGTAGTAATAATTTTAGCGGGAGTAAGTATATCGATGCTGACGGGACAAAATGGAATATTAGATAATGCTTCGAAAGCCAAAAGGAGTACAAGTGATGCAGGGGATCTAGAATATTTACAAGTAAAAGCATATGACATACTAACAGACTACCTTATGAAAGGACGGACAAAACAGTGCAGAAAGTGAATTTATCTTAGAAGAATTAGGAAAAATTGAGGGGATAACAACAGACGCATCAAAAGGAACAATAATATACAATGGTAAAACCTATGATATAAGTGAAATATTTGGTAGTACAAATGAACAAAAAAACATAGAATCAAATGGAATAAAACAAGTAACAGCGGCAAATGCAAATGAAGAAGAAAAAGGTTTGCTAGAAAATGAGAATGTAAGAATGATAATAAAAGAAGGAGACAGCACAAATGACGAAGAAACAATAAAAGCAATAATACCCAAAGGCTTTTATTACGTAACAGGAAAGCCATCAACAGGGCTTGTAATATCTGATAAAATAGGAGACGACGATAATAATTCTCAAGGAGGAAATCAATTTGTTTGGGTGCCATGTAATGGGAATAGTGGTATAACATATGAAAGAACAAAAGATGAAAGTACAAAATTTGGGTTGGCATTACAGTGGAAAGATACGGACAAACAATATATGTATAATGATTATACAGATTGGACAGATTGTGGAGGGGCTAAAGACGGAGACACAATAGATAGTGTAGATAGCGTGCAAAAATATGGTGGATTCTATGTGGCAAGATTTGAAGCAGGTGTGCCAGAAAATGCAGGATTTTATGCAAATAGTAATGGTGATTCATATCAAATAAATAAAAACGATACAAAACTTAAACCTGTAAGTAAAAAAAGCAAGCAATGTTGGAATTATATAAATCAATTCAATGCTAAAATAGTTTCACAAAATATGTATGAAAATAGTAGTGCTGTAAGTAGTCAATTAATAGATAGTTTTGCATGGGACACAATAATTTCATGGTTAAAACAAGATGATGCTAATATAGGAAAAGATAGTACTACCTATGGAAACTATCGAAATAGCAGTGGAATTATAAAGGATACATTGTATTCAATACATAAATATATAGAACAAAAGGATCAAAACAAATGGATAAATTATAATCCCGGCAAAAAATATTATAAGGGGAATATAAATTTGGGAAGGAAAATATTATCTGAAGAAGATGAAAAAAAATACGAATTTTATACATCTGATATTGAATATGATTTTGAAAAATATTATCATTATGCGTTAATTGAAATAGCTACAGGAAATTATAAATCAGAAGATAAGGATAGTAAATCAAATATAAAAAATATATATGATATGGCAGGAAATATGTGGGAATGGACAACAGAGGTTGGTAATCATTCAACAAGTGAAACAAAAATTTTACAAGAGAATATAAATAAAGCTACTTGTGCGGTAATTAGAGGTGGAGGCTTTGATAGCAAAGGATTTGATTTTTCAGTTGCTTTTCGTAATGGTTCATACAGCAGCAATTCTTCAAATTATAACGTTGGCTTTAGAGTAGTTTTATATTTAAATTGTATATAGACAATATAAGATGGAGAAAATAATTAAAATTGGTCAGATAAGTTTGGCCAATTTTATGGTTCTTGGTAATCTCCAATCAAATAAAAAATCTAATTGACAAATCCCCCAAAACGTTGTAAAATATTGGTATTGCAAAAAAAGAGAAAAAGGAAAGGTGATAACAAAATGGCAAATGTAAAAGAATTAATGCAAGCAAGAAACGAAAAGTTACAAAAAATAGAACAATATGGAATAAATCCACATCCAGAAAGATATGAAACAACACACGAAATAGGATCAGCAAGACTTCTAGAAGATGGAACTAAAGATATATCAATAGCAGGAAGAATAATGTCAAAAAGGAAAATGGGGAAAATAGCATTTTTAGACTTAAGCGATGTAACAGGACACATCCAACTAGTAATGAAAAGAGACGACTTTCCAGAAGGAGAATACAAAAAATTCCATGAAATAACAGACATTGGAGATTTTGTAGGAGTAAAAGGAGAAATATTTACAACACAAGCAGGAGAAAAATCATTAGAAGTATATAGTTTCGAATTTTTAGGAAAATCATTAAGACCACTACCAGAAAAATACCATGGACTAGTAAACCAAGAAGCAATATACAGAGAAAGACACTTAGACCTAATAATGAATGAAGAAACAAAAAAGAAATTCCTATTAAGATCAAAATTTGTAAGATTATTAAGAGAATTCTTAGACAACCATGGATTTATAGAAGTAGAAACACCAGCACTTCAAAATACAGCATCAGGAGCAACAGCAAAACCATTTATAGCACATCATAATGCACTAGATAGAGATGTATATTTAAGAATATCACCAGAATTAACACTTAAAAAATTGATAATAGGTGGATTTAACAACATATACGAAGTTGCAAGAGACTTCAGAAACGAAGGAATGGATGCAAACCACTTACAAGACTTCACAATGGTAGAAGGATATAGTGCATACTGGAACTACGAAGACAACATGAAATTCATGAAAGAAATGATAACATACATATTAGGAAAATTATATGAAGGAAACCTAAATATCCAAATAGGAGACAAAGTTATCGACTTTGGAGGAGAATGGCCAGTTGTTTCATTTAGAGAATTAATCTTAAAAGACTGTGGAATAGATATAGATAAATTTGAAACAGCAGAAAGCTTACTTGCCGAAATAAGAAATCAAAAGATAGACCTAGAAGCTGAAAATATTGAGAGCCTTGGTAGAGGAAACTTAATTGACCAACTTTACAAAAAAGTAAGCAGACCAAGCATAATAGAACCAACATTTTTAATAAAACATCCAATAGACTTATCACCACTTGCTAGAAGCAATGACGAAAATCCAAATTTAACAGATAGATTCCAATTAATAGTAAATGGACAAGAAATTATAAATGGATATTCTGAGCTCGTAGATGCAAGAGAGCAAGAAAGAAGATTAATAAAACAAAGTGAGTTGAAAGCTCAAGGTGATGAAGAAGCAATGTCAATAGACAAAGAATATATAAGAGCTATGGAATACGGAATGCCACCAATTTCTGGTTGGGGATTAGGTGTAGATAGATTTTTACAATTCTTAACAAGTAGCCAAAATATTCGTGATGTTGTTTTATATCCTTTAATGAGGCCAAGAGATTGGGCAAATGAAAGTGATGAGGAAGAATAATTTAATCAAATATTGATGAATTACAAAATAGACATACTTAGGGAAAATCCGGTATGTCTATTTTCTATTATTAATGAAAAATAGCAATAATTTTTTTACACTTAATTTTTATAAAATAATACAAATCAATCCGCCACTACCCTCATTAACAATTCTTTCCAAAGTTTCTTGTAACTTAATTTGAGCTTCTTCAGGCATCTTAGCAAGTTTTGTTTGCAACCCCTCATTAACAAGTTCATGTAAACTCTTACCAAAAATATTAGAATTCCAAATCTTTTGAGGATCACTTTCAAATCCAGAAAGAAGATAATTTACAAGTTCTTCAGACTGTTTTTCAGAACCAACAATAGGAGAAACTTCAGTTTCAATATTAGCCTTAATAATGTGAAGACTAGGAGCAGTTGCTTTAAGTTTAACACCAAATCTTGAGCCTTGTTTAACCATTTCAGGTTCTGCTAAAACCAATTCGTCAATTGAAGGAGTAACAATTCCATAACCTTTTCTGTTAACCTCATCTAATGCCTCTGCAATTTTATCATATTTCTTTTTAGTTTGAGCAAGACTAGTTATTATTGCAAATAAATCAGCTTCATTATTAATTGAAACACCAGTCATTTGAGTTAAAACTTGGTAGAATAAGTTTTCTTTTAATGTAATACTAACATTTACTCTACCAGAGCCTAATTCGATATTATCAATTTGGGTTTTGGTTATAATATCAGTTTGATTAATTAATGAACTACAGTTTGAAGCCTCTTTTAACAAAGAAATATTATCAAAAGCACCTTTTACACTTTGAAAAAGCTCTTGTTTTAGTGGATGAGAAAAATCAAGCCCATTAATCCATTTAGGAAAAGAAAAGTTAACTTGGCTAACAGGAAATTCGTATAATATTTTCGAAAAAATATTGGTTATATCTGAAATATTTAGTTCTGCACAATTTATAGGAAGAACGGTAGAACCATATTTTTTGCATAAATTTTCAGCTAAATTCTTAGTATCGGAATTTTCAGGATGAGCAGAATTTAGTAAAATAACAAATGGTTTGTTTATAGCTTTTAATTCAGAAACAACACGTTCTTCTGCTGAAATATAATCTTCTCTTGGAATTTCAGAAAAGCTACCATCTGTTGTGATTAAGATTCCAATAGTAGAATGTTCTTCTATAACTTTTTTAGTGCCAATTTCAGCAGCCTGTTCAAAAGGAATCTCGGTTTCAGACCAAGGCGTTTTTACCATTCTTGGTTTGTCATCTTCAAGATACCCGATGCTGTTTGGAACTAAGTATCCTACGCAATCCACTAAACGAGTTTTTAATTTTAAATTATTATCTATTGTAATTTCAATTGCCTCATTCGGAACAAATTTTGGTTCTGTTGTCATAATTGTTTTGCCACCGGCACTTTGAGGGAGTTCGTCTTTGGCACGTTCTTTTTTGTACTCATTATTGATGTTAGGAATTACAAGCAAATCCATAAATTTTTTTATAAAAGTGGATTTTCCGAGTCCTAACAGGGCCTACAACTCCAACATATATATCACCTTGAGTTCTTTTGGCAATATCTTGGTATAATCCGAGATTTTCCATTATTTTTACCTCCTATGTACTTTAATGTTTGTACTTGCTTTTAGTAATTTATATGAAAAAAAATAGAGTTTATGACAAAGTTTTTTTAAAACTGTAATTCACAGCTATTAAAACCGGTTCGAATTAGAATAATTATTAATTTTTGGGGGATTAACGGCTCAATACGGACTTTA
>CAKPLD010000049.1 GCA_934167225.1 uncultured Clostridia bacterium
GATGGACAATTTGTTTTAGCTGGAAACATTCTTGTAAGACAAAGAGGAACTAAAATATATCCAGGAACAAACGTAGGTATAGGTAGTGACGATACACTATTTGCACTAGTTGATGGAACAGTCAAATTTGAAAGAAAAGGTAAAGACAAGAAAAAAGTAAGTGTTTACCCAGTAGTTGAAGAAAAGGTAGAAGCTGTCAAAGCTTAACAAAAATGGCAATCTGTTGAGGTTGCCATTTTTGTTATATAAGTTTCAAAAATTAGGATAAAAAAGCAGGTAACCATTGCTATTTTTATCCATATTTAGTAAAATATAACAAAAAAAGCGAGGAAATAAAAAATGAAAGACATACTAACATTAGGAATAGAATCGAGCTGTGATGAAACATCAGTTGCCGTAGTAAAAAATGGAAGAGAAATACTATCAAACATAATAGACACACAAATACCAATACACGAAAAATACGGAGGAGTAGTGCCAGAAATAGCTTCAAGAAATCACATTGAAGCAATATCAAGAGTAACAAAGCTAGCTCTTAAAGAAGCAAATGTTGAATTTAAAGACATAGATGCCATAACACCAACATATGGACCAGGTTTGGTAGGAGCATTACTAGTCGGAGTATCATATGCAAAAGCCCTATCATACGCTATAAACAAGCCACTAGTAGGAGTAAATCATATACAAGGACATATTGCGGCAAACTACTTAACATATCCAGAATTAGAACCACCATTTTTATGTTTACTAGTATCTGGAGGGAACACACAAATAGTGTATGTAAAAAACTATACAGAATTTGAAGTCCTTGGAAAAACGAGAGACGATGCAATAGGAGAAGCATTTGACAAAGTAGCCAGAGTAGTAGGTTTAAACTATCCAGGAGGTCCAAAAGTGGACAAACTTGCAAAAGAAGGAGAACCAAATATAAAGCTTCCAAAAACTCATTTCGAAAACTCTTTAGACTTTAGCTTTAGCGGAATAAAAACAGCGGTGATAAATATAAATCATAATACAAAAGATATAAATAAGGCAGATTTATGTGCAAGTTTTGAAAAAACAGTTACAGAAGTATTAATAGAAAATATAGAAAAAGCAATAAAACAAACTGGAATGAAAAGCTTGGCAATAGCAGGAGGAGTATCTGCAAATTCATATATAAGAAGTCAAATTTTAAAACTACAAAGTAAAGATCTAAAAATATATATGCCAGATTTAAAATTATGTACAGACAATGCCGCAATGATTGCATCTGCAGGCTATTATAATTTTATTAATGGCAAAAGGGATGAATTAGACCTAAATGCAGTGCCTAATTTAAAATTGTAGCAATAACTCCCCATTTGGGGACGGTTCTCTATTGGGGAATCCCCAATAGAGAACCGTCCCCAAATGGGGAGCAACCAACAGAAGGAGGGATGAAATATGTCAATATATACAATAGGAGACTTACATCTATCATTTTCAAATCCAAAGCCAATGGACATATTTGGAGAAAATTGGAAAAAACATGAAGAAAAAATAAAAAAGGACTGGATAGCTAAAGTAAAACCAGAAGATACTGTGATTCATCCAGGAGATTTTTCATGGGCTATGTATTTAAAAGATACTGTAAAAGATTTTGAATATCTAAACAGTTTACCAGGAAAAAAAATAATGCTTAAAGGAAATCATGAATATTGGTGGACAACTGTTACAAATATGAAAAAATTCCTAAATGAACATAATTTTCATAATATAGAGTTTTTACAAAATAATAGCCTCGAAGTAGAGAATAAAATGATTTGTGGCACAAGAGGTTGGAGTTTAATAAATGAAAGAACCGAACAAGAGAAAAAGCTAATAGATAGAGAAGCTTTAAGATTGGAACTTTCTATAAAAAGTGCAATAGATAAAAATAAAGAAATTATTGTTTTTATGCATTACCCACCTATTGTGAAACAAAATATAGATAATGAATTTATGAGAGTGCTAAGAAAATATAATATAAAAAAATGCTTTTATGCACATCTACATGGCAAATCAATAGAAGAGGCAATCGAAGGAAATATTTATGGAATCGATTTTAAATTAGTAAGCGCAGATGCATTGGATTTTAAACTATTGAAAATTTAACTCCCCATTTGGGGACGGTTCTCTGTTGGGGATTCCCCAATAGAGAACCGTCCCCAAATGGGGAGAGAAGGAGAAAAAATGATAGATTTACAAAAATCAGTACAATATATAAAAAATGTTGGACCATCAAGAGTAAAACTACTGAATAAATTAAATATACAAACACTTCAAGACTTAATAACGTATTTTCCAAGAAATTATGAGGATAGAGGAATTGCAAAAAAATTGTCAGATTGTAAAGATGGGGAAGAGGCATTAATTAAGGGGACTGCAATAACTAAGGTTTCTGAAACGTTTGCAGGTAGATTAAAAATATACAGATTAGTTATAAGAGATGGAGAAAATCCATGTACGATTGTATGGTATAATCAAAGTTATGTAAAGAATATTTTTAAGATAGGAAACACCTATAATTTTTATGGAAAAGTTGATATAAAACTGGGTAGATATGAAATGAAATCTCCTATTTTTGATGAATCAGGAGTAAATAAAAATACTGGAAAAATAATTCCAATATATCCATTAACTTATGGAATAAGTCAAAATACAATAAGAAAGATTATTGAAAATGGTGTTGATGAGGTTTATGGCAACTTAGAGGAGACCATACCTGATTATATTTTAGAAAAATATAAGTTGATGGGGTTAAATGATGCAATAAAAAAGATACATTTCCCAGAAAGTAAAACTGAGTTTACAAGAGCTAGATATAGGCTGGTTTTTGAAGAGCTCTTAAGTTTTCAATTGGCACTTTTACATATAAAACAAAGTTATAAAACAGAGGAAAAAGGATTTATTTTTGACCCAAATATCAAAATGGTTGATGTAATAAATACTTTGCCTTTTACTCTTACAAATGCACAATTAAGAGTACTTAAAGAAATAAATCATGATATGGAAAGTGATAAGCCAATGAATAGGTTACTTCAAGGTGATGTGGGTTCTGGTAAAACAATTGTAAGTATTATTGCGGCATATAAAGCTGTAAAATCAGGCTATCAGACGGCAATATTAGCTCCGACTGCAATTTTGGCATCACAGCACATGGAAAATTTTCAGAGAACTTTAAATAAATTTGGAATAAATTGTGAACTTTTGGTTTCTAGCATTACCAAGAAAAATAAGCGAATTATAAAAGAAAAATTGGCAAATGGAGAGATTGATATTTTAATAGGAACACATGCAATGCTTGAAGAAGATGTTAGTTTTAAAAATTTAGGACTTGTTGTAACAGATGAGCAACACCGTTTTGGCGTAAAACAAAGGGCAAAAATTGTAGCAAAAGGAAACAATCCAGATGTTATTGTAATGTCTGCTACACCAATTCCTAGAACTCTGGCTTTAATTTTGTATGGAGATTTGGATATTTCTATAATAAATGAATTGCCACCAAATAGGAAAAAGATTGATACTTTTGCTGTTGGAAAGAGCTTTGAAGAAAGAGTAAATCATTTTATAGAAAAACAGCTAGATGAGGGAAGACAATGTTATATAGTTTGTCCATTGGTTGAAGAAAATGAAGAAATGGACTTACAATCTGTAACAGAAATGGCATCTAAATTACAAAATGAGACATTTACTAAATACAGGGTAGAGTTTTTACATGGCAAAATGAAACCTAAGGAAAAAGACGATATTATGCTTCGATTTAAAAATGGAGATATTGATATTTTAATTTCAACAACAGTTATAGAAGTTGGTGTTGATGTTCCAAATGCGAATATTATGGTAATAGAAAACAGCGAAAGGTTTGGTCTTGCACAGCTTCATCAGCTTAGAGGTAGAGTCGGCCGTGGCGAATATAAATCTTATTGTATTTTGAAGTTTGAAGGTAAGGGAAAAGTTGTTCAAGAAAGAATGAAAATTATGTGCCAGACAAATGATGGATTTGTTATATCTGAAAAAGATTTGGAACTTCGCGGTTCAGGAGATTTTTTCGGGACTGCCCAGCATGGAATTCCGGAGATGAAAATTGCTAATCTTTTTGAGGATATTGATATTTTGAAAACCGTTCAGAATTTAAGTTCGAAGATTATGGAAAAAGATGAGAATTTGGAGCTTAAAGAGAATGAAAAACTTAGAAAGTTGATTGATGGTAAAGTTGGAAGTGGTCGTGTCGAAATTTGACATAATGTGGAAAAGACGGTATAATAAAAAAAGTTAGGCTCATTATTATAGAGCAAAGCAAAAGGGAACAGGAATATTTAGTTCCCGACGGTGTACTATTAGGAGGTACATATATGAAAAAGAAGCTTGGAAAGAAAGTATTGGCTATAGTACTGTTTGTTATGACCGTTGTTGTTATAATAACAATGACAGGCTGTACAAACCAAAAGGCTGAGCTTGAACAAGCTCAGAAAAACGAACAAATAGCAACTGAAAAGCTGAAAGTTGCTAGCCAGCGTATAGAAGAGCTGGAAGAAAGCAAAGAGAATTTAACCAACGAACTGGACGCTCTGAAAAAGGAAAGGAGAAAGCTAGAGAGGGAGGTAACTTCGTTAAATCAGCAGGTGCAACAAAACAATGCATCAAACACTGAAAACGAAGGAGATGGAGAAGAAATTTCTGCATCTAGTAACAAGGACTTACTGAAGGTAATCTTTTATGACAATTTGGAGGGCCTTCATTGGTACATTTCGAATGAAGTGCCGGCATACTACGATGTTGAGTGCACTCAAGAAATCCCGGAGAATAGTCCGGACCGTGAGTTAGGATCACGGCAGACATACCAGATTGAACCAGAAAATGGGGATCCGGTATGGGTTATGTTAAACAAGGAAGGAATACTGGTATTTGCGAATCCGGGAAATAACAGTATTCCGAACGTGCATAGTAGCACAAATTGAACAGAGAACATAAACACCAGCAAGCAAATGCTTGCTGGTGTTCTCCGTCTCAATCCAAAATATTCCTCCAAAAAATCTAAAAAAACGACTTTACAACGAACAAATAAAGTAGTATATTATAAAAAAATACTCAAAAAAATAATGCCCCCAAAAAAGAAAAAGGAGGAAAAAAATATGATAATAATAAAAATAATTTCATTAATCTTAATATTAATAGGAGTAACATTCACATATGATGCAAGAATACTAAGCATAAACTGGTTTAGTTTTGGAGACCAAAATGAAGCAACAACGCGGACTAAAAATTTTAGGATATATAATTGCAATAATAGGAGCAATGATGTTTTGTAAATTAAAATAAAAAACTATTGATAAAAAAATACAATTTGTATATAATACAAAATATAAAAAACAATGGAGGTAACCAATGAAAAATAAAAACGAGCTAAATTACAAACAACTAAAAATGACTTGTGATCCAAGTGTATTCAAATTTGAAACAACAAAAAACCTAGAACCAATAACAACAGGAATTGGCCAAGACAGAGGAATAAAAGCCTTAGAATTTGGGGTAAATGTAAATATAAAAGGATATAATATATATATTGAAGGACCAAGTGGAGTTGGAAAAACAATGTATACAAAGAACTATTTAAAAAAAATAGCCAAAAAGAAAAGAGTTCCACAAGACTGGTGTTATATATATAATTTTAATAACCCAAATGAACCAATTGCCGTCTCACTTCCTGCTGGACATGGAAAAGAATTTAAAGAAGACATGGAAAGCTTTATTAAAGAAATAAAAAAGGATATAAAAAACACATTTAATAATGATGATTTTGAAAAAGAAAAGGCATTAATAAAACAAGAATATGAAGAAAAAAGAGAGAATCTAATGGAAAAATTAGCTCAAGACGCACTTCAATATAGTTTTCAGGTAAAATCTGCACAAAATGGTATATATATGATGCCTGTGCTTGATGGTAAAGCATTAAAAGAGGAAGAATTTGAACAATTAGATGACGAAACAAAAAATCAATTTGAAGAAAAATCTTCAATTGTACAAGAAATGATAATGGATGTAATTGGTAAAATAAAACAAATAGAGAGAGTATCTGACAAGAAAATTGATGAATGGCAATCAAATGTAGCATTACTTACTGTAAATGTTCACATAAATATGCTAAAAGCAAAATACAAAAGAAATAAGAAGATAAATCAATTTTTAAATAGTGTAAAAAAAGACGTGCTTAAAAACGTTCCAACATTTTTAGAAGAGGACACAAATGAGCAGAAAGGTCAACAACAAGGACAAGTTAACCCAATGGGGCAAAGCCAGGACCCATGTTTAAACTATAGAGTAAATCTATTTGTAGATAATAGTAGATTAGAGGGTGCACCAGTAATAATGGATTCAAATTACTCATATCAAAATATATTTGGAAAATTAGAATACGAAAATTATTATGGAGCACTTAAGACCGATTTTACTATGTTAAAACCAGGCTTACTTCATCAAGCAAATGGTGGATATATAATATTCCAGGCAAGAGATTTATTAGCTAATGGAATAAGTTATGACACATTGAAAAAAGCGTTGAGAGTTAGAGAAATTGCAATCGAAAACGCGGTAGAACAACGTTCTTCTATGGTTATGGTATCATTAAAACCAGAACCAATACCATTAGATTTAAAAGTGTTACTAATAGGTGATAGTGAAATATATCAAGCACTTCTTGCAATGGATTCTGATTTTAAAAATTTATTTAAAATAAAAGTTGAATGGGAAGACAGTGCAGAAGCAAGCACAGAAAATTTGAATAAATTAGCAAGAATAATACACGATTATTGTGAACAAGAAGAGCTTTTACCATTAGATAAATATGCTATGGCAAAAGTTGTAGAATTTGCTTCAAGAATGGTTGGTGATCAAACAAAAATTTCTACATTATTCAATGATTTATTTGAAATAATAGGAGAAGCATCAACTTGGGCAAAAATGTCAAAATCAAAATTAATAACAACTAATTTTATAGAAAAAGCATTAAAAGAGCAAAAAGAAAGAGTAAAAAAATATGACTCGATATATACAGAAATGATAAAAGACAATTCACTTCTAATATCAACATCAGGATCAAAAGTAGGAGAATTAAATGGTCTAACAGTTATGACAATTGGGAATGCTATGTTTGGAAAACCTGCTAAAATAACAGTAAACACATATACTGGCAAAAACGGAATTGTCGATATCGAAAGAGAAGTTGAAATGTCAGGTTCTACACACTCTAAAGGTGTATTAATCTTAAATGGATTTTTAGGAGAAAGGTTTGCTCAAGATATACCACTTAGCTTAACTGCAAGCATATGTTTTGAACAATTATACAATGGAGTTGATGGAGATAGTGCTTCTAGTACAGAGCTTTATGGACTTCTTTCAAGTTTATCGGGAGTTCCTATAAATCAGGCAATAGCTGTAACTGGCTCTGTAAACCAAAAAGGCGAAATACAACCAATTGGAGGAGTAAATGAGAAAATAGAAGGATTTTACCAAATATGCAAAATGAGAGGTTTGGACGGTTCTCATGGCGTAATGATACCTATTCAAAATGTTAAAAATTTGCAACTTTCAGATGAAGTAATAGATAATGTGAGAAATGGATTGTTTACCATTTATGCAATATCCACAATAGATGAAGGAATTGAAATTTTAACAGGAGTTCCAGCTGGAAAAAGAGATAAAGATGGAAACTTTTCTTGCCGGAAGTATTAACTACTTAGTATATGAAAAATTGAAAAAATACGCGGAGATAAGTAAAAATGATTAATTTGAAAAAAAACAAAGGTGTTACTTTAATGATATTAACTATTACGATCATTGTTTTATTAATAGTTTCAGGAATAACAATAAGTAACTCTAAAAGTCAGTTAGCCATTAAAAGTGTAAATAATATGTATGCAGATATAGAATCAATAGGGACAAAAGTGTCAGACTATTATTTAAAAAATAATAGTCTGCCTATATTAGAAAATGCCTATTTTAATAGTAAACAAGAAATGACAAGTTTTTGTACATCTAATGATGAAGATAGTAATATGATTAATGCTAATGATTCAGGTGCATATTATGTTATAGATTTATCTAAATTAGATAATCTTACACTTACTTATGGCTTGGATTATAAAAAATGGACATCATTATCAACTTCTCAAGATTTACAGGATATATACATAATAAATCAGGTAACACACCAAATATATTATCCTAAAGGAATAAAATATAATGGTGAAAAATACTTTACTAGAGGACAATATTTGGACACGATAGAAAAGATTGATCTTCCTGTAGATATAGCAGATGGAGATATAGCAGTCGACATTTCAGATGCAAAAAAGGAAAAAATAACAGGCAGTGATAAAACTTTTGTAACAGCAAATATAAAATTAACAGTAAATGCAGACTTTCAAAAAGAGAAACTAAAATATGCTATAACAACATCTGAAGAAGGAGATATAAACTATTCGAGTTTTTCTTTAGATGATACAAATTCTGCTAAAATAATGAGCGGACAAGTAGAAGATACATCCAAATATTATTTATATATAAAGGTTTTAGGAACATATGGAGAAGAACATATTGTAAAAAAAGAAATAAATATTAATTAATTTACAGAAAAGTAATCTAAAGGATTTACATATTCTCCATTAATTCTCATGCCAAAATGTAAGTGGGGCCCTGTTGTGGCTCCATTTGTGTATCTGCCGAAGACTATCCATATATTTGTTGCCGAGGAACATTATCAACATACTTAGGCCCAACTTTGCCTAAAATTTGGCCTTTAGAAATATGGTTTCCAACACTTACCATAAAGTTTGGGTTACAGTGACAATATGAATATTTAATATCGCCATTACTTTTATTGTTATCTGTGAGTGTAATTGTAAAACCGCCTCCGCCTAAAAAGCCAACAAATGTAATTACTCCATCTGTTACAGCTATAAATTCATATCCTTCTGGTGCACCTATGTCCAGCCCTTTATGAAAAGTTGAAGCTCCTCCGGGTTGGGGCTTTTCTTTTCCCAAAATAAGAATTTATTTTAGAAATTCCAGGCACAGGCCAAAGCAGACCTGTAGTTAAGGTGGCATCTGAATTTGTGGTGGAAGCCGAGTTTACTGGAATGAAAAATATAGAAATAAATATTGTTAAAATTATTATGACGTAGAATAATGTGTTAAATGTTTTTGATATATAAATTCACCTCTTTTATTAGGATTGAGAAATAAACCTAGTGAATTATATATAATAAAAGATAGTTTGTCAAGGAGTTACTATTCACAGCTATTAAAACCGGTTCGAATTAGAATAATTATTAATTTTTGGGGGATTAACGGCTCAATACG
>CAKPLD010000050.1 GCA_934167225.1 uncultured Clostridia bacterium
TTGTCTCTTGGTATTTCTAAACTTATGTTCTTTAGATTGTGCACTTTTGCACCTTTTATAACTATTTTATCATTCATCTTTTCTGCCCCTTTGCTTTTTTATACCGAACATTATTTTACCATGTTTTTTTATTTTTATCAATATGCATAATGAAAATTATTTGACATATAATAAAATATATGCTAATATAATAATTAGCAATTGCAAAAAATGTTTCAAGGAATAAAAAATACCAGGAGCCGTCCAAAGCTTTCCTGGTATTTTCCCTTTTACTAATCATCAAAATGTTTTACAATTAAGTAAACAATATATAATGCTAGTAATTTTATAAATTGTTTCAAGGATTTTCCCTCCTTTCTACCTTTAGGTGAAAGGCGTTTTATAGTATAAAACATTTATTCTACTATGTCAATATAAATTTACCAATAGCTTTAGCAACTCCCTCATTATTATTATCATCAGTCACAAAATCTGCGACTTCAGTTACCACAGGCGTACTGCCTTTCATAACTACACCAAGTCCGGCTTCTTCTATCATCTTTTTATCATTCATATTGTCTCCTATTGTCATAACCTCATTTTTTTCAATATTTAATTTATCGATCAAATATTCAATAGCATACCATTTATCAACATTTTTCATAGAAATTTCTGTATAATAATACTCAATTGGTACATCTGTAGTTCCGTGTTTTATTACTTTTCTTGACATATGTGATACATCTAAAATTTCTAAATCCTGTTCTCCCTCAAATTTTTTTATAATAGAATTAAAAACTGACTGCGTACTATCGCATATAAAAATTTTCATTATTTTTTCATCTTGCATTTCTTGAACATATTTTAATATATCTTCTACTAACGTAATATGTGTTTTTTTAGAATCTTCTTTTTTTATATTTTCTTTATAATAATATAAAACATTAAACCTTAAACTATTAGCTATTATTGATTTATTTGTATACACATTGTAATATATACTATTTTCTTCACAAGTTTTTATTATATCTATTGCTTTATTTTTTGGAATGTATTTTTCGTATATTATTTTATTATTTTTTATATCATATACAACCGCTCCATTTCCAGCTATCATATAATTAGTACTTCCTATTTCATTTGCAATTGTTTTTATAGAATCTATACTTCTTCCAGATGCTATTACTACATCTGTTCCATTTTGTATTGTTCTTTTTATTGTTCTTTTAGTATTTTCTGTTACTTCCCCATAGCTATTTAGCATTGTTCCATCTAAATCTACTGCTATCATTTTATACATTTTCTCTTGTTCCCTCCATCATTTTGCTTAAACAAAAAACAATTTAAGGATATTCCTCAAACTGTTTCTGTTTCATTTTTATTTATTTCTTTTATTAATTCTAATTGTGAGATTAAAAGTGACTCCATTTTTGCTTTATAAATATCGAATTGTTTTTGAACATCTTCTAATTCTTTTTTCTTCATTAAAATTTGATTTTGGATAAAATCCACCTCTTTTTGAGATGAAGCTTTTGCATCTGTTACAATTTGATCAGCTTTTTGTTTTGCAATATTTTTAACTTCTTCTGCTGTTGATTGTGCCATTAGTAATGTATTTTGAAGTGTTTCTTCTATGTTTTTATAGTGTTCTAAACTTGCATTTAATTCTTCGATTTTTTTCGCAGACTCATTTACTTCTTTTTGTTTTTTTGCAAAATCCACTCCTATTTCATCTAAAAAATCGTCTACTTCTTCTACATTATATCCATTCATAATTTGTTTTGAAAATTTTTTATTTTCTATGTCTAGTGGTGTAAGCATTGTTTAGTCCCCCTTTTTTAGTTGATACTATTTTTATTTAACCAAGAAACTGATAATTTATTTTTTATTTCTTCTCTTGCCATTTCGTTTGTTATTTCGTAGTTTATAGGTGCTATTAAAAATATTGAATTAGATACTTTTTGTATGTGTGCATCTAATGCATATACTCCTCCACTTATAAAGTCAACTATTCTTCTTGCAACATCTTTATTTACATATTCCAAATTTACTATTACTGATTTTTTTTCTTTTAAAAATCCGCATATTTCTTCAGATTGTTCAAAACTTGTTGGTTGCGAAATTACCATTCTTATTGATTGGTTTTGTGGCATTGCTACTACTTTATTATTTTTCTTTATAAAACTTTTCTTTTCTTCTTCTGGTTCTTCATCATAATCATATTCATATACATCGTCATTTTCTTCTTCTTCCTCAGCTTGGTCCATTCCAAATAAATTCCAAACTTTGCTCATTATTGCACTTGACATTTTATCTCCTCCTAAAACGATTTTCACTCTTGTTTTTTCAATATAAAGCTAGTATCTTACATTTTTCACAAAAAGTCAATAGTTTCCAGAAAATGTAATATTAATTTAATATTTTTGTAATATTTTTGTAATATTTATTTTGCTTCTGGATATAATAATATGTTATCATATTGTGATATTTTGATATATCCTTTTGCATCTATTCCAAGTGCCTCTAGCTCGCTATTGTTATAGGTTCCAACCACAGAGTATTTGTCATTTTTCTTCAAAACTTTTACAATTATTTTCTGCTCTAAACCTGCTTTTTTTCTTATAACATATTTCAATCCTTGTTCATCTTCTAGTATTGCTGAATTTGGTACTTTTAATCCAGAATAACTCCACCATGTAATATTAAATGATATTTTTCTGTACTGGGTTAGTTCGTCTGTTAGTGTTTTTAAATCAAAAACAATTAGAACTTTGTCATCATCTTGTTTCGCTACATATTTTACTTCCGAATTTATTTCATTTCCACTCGATAATGTTATTGTTACTTTATTTCCTACTTCAATATTTTTTGCCGCTTCACTGCTTAGTACTGTTGCTAATGAACAATCAAAATTATTTATAATTTTCCCTGCTTCTTGGGAAGTTGATATGATTTTCCCTGTTTTTAATCCTAAATTTTCCAATTTTTCTTCTGTTAAATTACTTAAATCCGCTGTAGATAATGTATCTTCTAATCCATCTACTCTATATGATACAACTCCTGAAACTGGAGCCGTTATGTATTCTGAATCAGCCGTTAATTGTTGTTCATATTCTTCCTTTTGTTTTGTAAGTTCTTGAATATACGCTCCACTTTGACTTAGATTTCCTGCAATTTTTGCTTTTTTTCCAACAATTTCTTCTATTTCTTTTTTATATTCTGTTATTGTATGCATATCTGTTAAATCCCTTAGATTCTGTATTTTCTCGTCTATTTGTTTATCTAAATTTTTTATGTCTGTTGAAAATATTGTAGGTTGTTTTGACAATGCATCTTGTATTTTTAAATTTATTTGCTCTATCTTAGATTTTATTTCTTCTTCCTGATTACTGCTATATCTAAAAACAGTTTGTCCTTTTGCTGCTCTTTCCCCTTCTGAAACTATTGCTGTTAAGCCATTTTTATAATTGTTTCCTTTTAAAACTTTTTCATCTCTTATTATATATCCTGTCGCAGATTCTTCTAATGTTAAAACTCCGCTGTTTATAGTCACAGTATCATTTGGTTTTCTTACCAATAAGAATATAGAATAAAAAATGTAAATCATTATAATAGCGAAAATTAAATACACTATATGTTTTTTTTCTAATTTTTTGTTTTTTAAATCCTCAAATTTTATAATTTTACTCAATTCATTACCTCCAAAATAATGTTTATATTATTTTGCGTTTTTTCTAGTCCGTCTAACCATTTTAAGTTTTCTATTCTTTTAAACCACGTTATTTGCCTCTTGGCATATCTTCTTGTTTCTTGCTTTATTTTTTCTATTGCTTCTTCAATAGTTATTTCATTATTTAAATATTCTACAATTTCTTTATATCCTATTGCCTGCATTGCAGTAGGAAATTCTGGATATTTTTTTATTAAATATTTTACTTCTTCTACAAGTCCTTGTTTTATCATTATGTCAACCCTTTTGTTGATTCTTTCGTATAATATTGGTCTTTCTATGTTTATACCAAATATTTTGTAATCATATTTTACCCCATTTTTTTTAGATTCCATTTCCTGCTTAGTCTTATTTTTGCCTGTTGCTTTGTAAATTTCTAGTATTCTTATTATTCTTTTTTTGTCATTTTTACTGATTTTTTTCATTGCCTTTTCATCTATTTTTTTTGCTTCTTCATACAGTTTTTCCAATCCTTCTGGAGTTTTCGCAATGTTCATTAGTTCTTCTCTGTATTTTTCGTCAAATTTTATATCATCATATTCTATTCCATATATTAAACTATTTGCATAAAGCCCAGTTCCTCCAACTATTATAGGAACTTTTCCTTTTTTTAAAATCTCGTCTATCGCTTTTTCTGCTTCTTTTTTATACCTTGCTACACTAAATCTTTCTGTTGGTAATACCTCGTCAATTATATAATGTTTTATTCCTTGCATTTCTTCTTTTGTTGGTTTTGCCGAGCCTATATCCATATCTTTATATATTTGCATGGAATCACATGATATAATTTCTCCATTTATTTTTTGGGCTAATTCTATTGATAAAGATGTTTTCCCTGAGGCTGTTGGCCCTACAATTACAATTACTTTTGGTTTCATATTTCTCCTTTATTTTCTATTTAATATTTGAATTATTCCATTTTGAAGATCTTTCATATATAGTATTTCAAAAATTGTTGCCACTATAAACACAATTCCCAATATTTTTATTTTTCTTTTTAACATTGAATCATCTTCTGTTTTAAACTTTATTTTCATTTTCAAAGATGCAATATGTGGCAAACTTAAAAATCCATTAATTGGTGCAAACAATAATACTACCATTTTTCTAACCATTTTTACCATCTCTGCTTTTGGGTAAGTTATACCAATCTTTGAGATTGTAAAATAAATTAGTGTTACAACTACTGTTAATATTATTCCTACTACTATAAAAATAATTCTTTCTGATGTTTCCTCAAAATCTCTTGTATTATTCCAGGTCCAGAGTATTAAAACCACAAATAATACTGCTATTATAAAATATATTAATATGTTCATTTTCTCTCCTGTTTTCCTTACTTTTTCCTTGTTTATTGTACTAAAAAAAAAGAAAAATAGCAAGTCTAGTTTTGCTATTTTTCAAAAAATATATTATTCCTCAAAAAACTTTTTAAAAGTTTCTTCATTGATTTTTTCATTTGCCAATAATTCCTCAGCTACGGCATCTAATTTATCCATATGATTTCTTAATATAATTTGAGCATCATTATAGGCTGTATCAATTAATTTCTTAACTTCTTCACCAATTTTATCCCCCATTTCTTTGCCAAACATATCAAGTTCATATTCGCCGTTTTCATTTTTTAAAGAAATTGGCCCAATAAAGTCATTCATACCATATTTTACTATCATGTCTTTAGCAATAGCCGTTGCAACCTCAATATCGTTGCTTGCGCCTGTTGAAATATCATCTAAAGCAACTCTTTCAGCAGCTCTACCACCAAGTAGTGCAATCAATTTTTCTTCCATTTCAGTTTTAGAAATATATGATTTATCCTCATCTGTTTTATACATTGTATAGCCACCTGCCATACCTCTTGGGATGATTGAAATTTCTTTTACCTTTTTTTGTGTAGGTAAATACCAACTAACAATTGCATGTCCAGCTTCGTGGTATGCTGTTAAACGTTTGTCTTTATCTGAAATAACTCTAGCTTTTTTCTCTAATCCTACTGTTACTTTTTTCACAGCTTCTTCAATATCATCTCTAAAGATTTTATCATGTTCATTTTTTGTTGCAATGATTGCTGCCTCATTTAAGATATTTGCAAGTTCTGCTCCTGTAAATCCTGCTGTATCTTCTGCTATACTTTCTAAAGATACATCATCTGCTAATTTTTTATCTTTACTATGGATTTTTAATATTTCTTCTCTACCTTTTTTATCAGGTGCAGGAATTGTTATTTGTCTGTCAAATCTTCCTGGTCTTAATAAGGCTTTATCTAACATTTCTGGTCTATTTGTTGCAGCTAAAACTATTATTGTTTCTTCTGATGAAAATCCATCCATTTCGACTAACAATTGGTTTAATGTTTGGTTATTTTCAGACTCTGCTCCGCTTCCACTTGTTCTTCTTGAACCTATCGCATCTATCTCATCAATAAATACTATACAAGGAGCCATTTTTCTGGCTTTATCGAATAATTTTCTAACCCTAGAAGCACCAAGACCTGCAAACATTTCTATAAATTCTGATCCACTCATTGATATAAATGGAACTCCTGCTTCTCCTGCAATTGCTTTTGCAATTAAGGTTTTTCCTGTTCCAGGTTTACCATATAATAAAACACCTTTAGGAATTTTTGCTCCCATTTCGATGAATTTTTTAGGCTCTTTTAGAAACTGAACTAGTTCTACCATTTCTTCTTTTTCTTCGTCAAGTCCTGCAACATCGGCAAATTTTACTTTTGTCTTTCTTTCTGTTTCATCATATACTTCACCTCTATCTCCTAAGCCTTGCATTTTGAATATCATTATAAATAATGCTACCATTATAATTGTTGGTAATAGAGAAAAGAAATATGATGGAATTGTTGTTAATATACTTGGACTTTTTTGAATTAATTCAATATCATTTCCATCTGCAACTTTATTTTGAATTAGCTCTATAAAGCTTTGTGTATTTGGAACTATTGCCTTTTTTATTAATTCTGGATCTTCTTCATCATTCTTTTTTATTAAACCTAATATTGATTTTGCTTCATTTTCTTCGTCTTGACTACTATTTTCGCTTGTATTGTTTTCTTCCAAATTTTCATTTGTTGTATTTTGTTCTTCTTTTTTTTGTTCATCATTATCTTGTTCTGTACTACTGTCCTCTTCTGGTTTAATTTTTTCTTTTAATGTAACTTTAATAGATGTAGAGCCTGTTGTCATTTCAACTTTTTTTATATTTCCTTCTGAAATTTGCTTTATTAAATCTGTATAACTAATAGTTTTATCATCTTCTTTTGAAGTAGAGTTTAAACTGTATATCAAAACCGTTAGTATAGAAGCTATAATTGCCAATATTAATAATACAATTAGGAAATTTTGACCATTATTTTTTCCATTTTTATTATTTTCTTTTTTCATCAAAAATTCTTCCTTTCATATTTGCACTTATTTACGCATTAGAACCTTGCTCTTCTGTTCCTTTTTCATCCTCTTTCTTTTCCTCATCGTCTTTATTTTGTTCATCTTCTTTTTTCTCTTTTTTTCTTGGAATTGTTATTGTTTGCTCTATTTTTTCTTTTCCCTCTTCAATAATTTTCATTAATTCTAAATGTTGTTTTATTACATCTGATTTTATTAGAAATATTGCTGCTGCAAGTGTTATATAGGCTACTGCTATATACATTACATCAAAATATTTCATTTGGAAGCCTGTTATCATTGTTACTGCTTCATATATCGTTTTTAGTATTATAGACAATGTTAACGCATATATCGACATATTAAAAATTGCTTTGTAATTCATTTTTATTTTTGCAATTATACTTGTAAATCTCCCAAAAATAGATAAAACCAGCACATCTAACAGTGTTGCTATAAAAAATGAGATAAATGAACTTATAAATAATGTACCTATCATTGTAGTATCTGAATAATAATTTGCAATTTCAAGGGCTTGATTTGTTTGTTCATTATCGCCTCCTGCTTCTTTTATCATTGTTTTAATAACTTTTTGTGATAATGATAAATTTTCTTCTTCAAATGTTGCAACATTTTGTAAATAATATACATAACTTCCTGTGTATACTACACAAAATATTATTATTAATTCTGTAAAATATATTATTGCCTTCTTTACTCCTAATGCTGCAAGCTCAGGATATTTTTCAAATTTTGATATTGAATACCATATTTTCTTAAAAAAATTTAGTTTTAAATATTGTTCTTTTTTTGATTGATTGCTTTCCACTATATATACTCCCTTCGTATACTGCTGTCCACAAACATAGGGCTTACATCTAATTTTACTTCACTACCTACTTGTACATCTTTTCCTGTTACATCGACACTTATGTGATACATTCCAATTCTTCCCAAGACTTTACATCTTTGATATTGCTTTTCTGGTGAGGCTTTACACAATATGTTCACATATAGCGATTTATCTTTAAACGCATCTTTTATGTCTCTTACAATATAACGTAATCTGTCAATTTTTCTAAACATATCTCTTTGTTCTCTTACATTATATCCATCTGCATATCCTACAGGTACAAGTGCTATTTTGGTTGGCTTTTTGGTTGTAAATGAATTTGAATATCCAACATTATAATTCTCTGGCAAGTCTTTTATTTCTGCAACATTTGATTTTAGGTATGCTATTTTTTTTAGGCCATAAGTATTTGGAATTGCAAGCCTTCCTAAAAATGCCGAACCTACTCTTACTGCATTTAGTCTCATATGTTTGAATTTTAAAAATGCTGACGAGTTGCAAATGTGTAAAATTCCTGTTTCTATGTTGTTTTCTTTTAGAAATTCTATAACATCCATAAATCTTTTAAATTGCTCTTCTGAATATTCGTTTTTTTCGTAAAATGCTAGTGAAAAATGTGAAAATGTCCCTTCTATTTGAACATTTTTCATATTTTTTAATGCTTCTATCATTTCTTGTTTTTGACTATATATAAAGCCATACCTTCCAAATCCTGTATCTATTTTTAAGTGTGCTTTTACTGTTTTATTTTTTTCTTTTGCAACTGTTTCTGCCATATCTAATGCTTCTTTTGAACCTATTGTTATTATTATGTCATTTTCTACTAATAATTCTATTTCTTTTTTTATTGCAGTTGAAGATAACATGAGTATCTTTGCTTGCAATCCTGCTTCTCTTAGTTTTATAGATTCTTCTACTGTTGACACTGCAAGAAAGTCTATTCCGTTGTCTATTAAAAATTTTGAATATGAAATTAATCCTAAACCATAACCATTTCCTTTTACAACCGCAATTACTTTTATTGGCTTATGATTATCAAGCCTTCCTGTATCTTTTGCTATTTCTTTTATCTTTCTTATATTATGTTTCAAATCTTCTCTATTTATTACAAGTGATTTCATTTATATTCCTCCACCTATTTCTTTTTA
>CAKPLD010000051.1 GCA_934167225.1 uncultured Clostridia bacterium
TGTGTGTGTGTACTCCTGCAAGGGTTTCAGCGTTTTTTATCATTTGCATTTTTATACCTCTTTTTTCTTTTATTTTACATTTTTATTCTGTACTACTTTTTTTATTTTGTCAAGTATTTTTATTAAATTATCATATTTTTATATATAAATTTTTCCTCCACCAACAACAATATCTCCAATATAAAATACAGCAGACTGTCCTGGAGTAATTGCTCTTTGTGGTTCATCAAACTTAACTTTAATTATAGGTCCTTCTTGTACAATTTTGGCTTTAGCCTGTCTTGCTGAATATCTAGTTTTAACCTCTACATCAATCCAATCATCTATTTTATCAATCAACAATAAATTGATATCCTTAACCTCTAATTCAGATTTATAGAGTTCTTTTTCTTCTCCAACAATAACCTCATTTTTCTCCCTATTAAATCCAAGAACAAATAAAGGTACTTTATTAGAAATTCCAAGACCTTTTCTTTGACCAATTGTATAATTATATAATCCTGTATGTTTTCCTAAAACTTCTCCTTTTGAATTTACAATATTTCCTTGTTTCGGTTTTATATCAGAATTTATCTCTAAGAATTTCTTATAATTTCCATCAGGAATAAAACAAATATCTTCCGAGTCTGGCTTATTTGCAACTTTTAAGTTGTTTTCTCTTGCAATTTTTCTTATCTCATCTTTGCTTTCAAAATCAGATAAAGGAAACACTACATGTTCTAGTAAATTCTTTGGAATATTCCATAAAACATAACTTTGATCTTTTTTGCCTGCATTTGATTTTTTTAATACCGTTTTTTGGTATTTATCAGAATATTCTGTTTTAGCATAATGACCTGTTGCTATGTAATTACACCCCATCTCTTTTGCCTTTTCCCACATTAAACCAAATTTCATATATTTGTTACATTCTATACATGGGTTTGGGGTTTTACAATTTGCATAGCAATCTATAAAATCATCAATTACATATTTTTTAAATTCTTCTTTGTAATTAAATATAAAATGTGGTACACCTATTTGGTTGCATACGTTTTTTGCATCTATGTAAGTATTTGTATTACAACAGCTACTTCCTGCAAACAGTTCTAACGTTGTTCCTATTACTTCATATCCTTTTTCTTTTAAGAGCAGAGCAGAAACAGAGCTATCAACTCCTCCACTCATACCTAATAATACTTTTTTATTTTCCATATTATTTACAACAGCAATTAATGCTTCCTTTCCCATTTTCTTCATTTTTATTTAATATATCTTCAAGTGTGTGCCATGCTAAAAGTGCACATTTTACCCTTGCTGGCATATTGGCTATATTTTTAAAAGCAACTGCATCTTCTAGTTTTTCTAAGTCTTCTTCGCTTTCTTTTTCTCTTTTTATCATTCCTATAAATGTTTTTATTATATCTTGTGCCTCTTTTACAGTCTTTTCTTTTAAAGTATCTATCATTATAGATGTTGAAGCCTGTGAAATTGCACATCCATGACCTGAAAAAGCCATGTCTTCTATTTTGTCTCCATTCAAACTTACCTCTAATGTAATTTCATCCCCACAATTTGGGTTATGTCCAATTTCTTCATAGTTTGCATTTTTTAACTTTCTTTTATTATATGAATTCATGCTATGTTCCATTATTAATTCATTGTAAATATTATTTAAATCTTCCACTTTACTTACCTTTCCTTATTTTGTAACAATATACTTTTTAAACATATTATAAGCCTTGTCCAATCCTTTTACTAGTCTGTCCACATCATCCTTTGTATTATAAAAATAGAAACTTGCTCTACATGTTGAATCAATTCCTAAAAACCTCATCAGAGGCTGAGCACAATGATTTCCGTGAGCGAACACATATGCCTTCTGAGTCTAAAATACTTGCAACATCATGTGGATGTACTCCTTTTATATTAAAAGAAATTACACTAGAATGATTTTCTTTATTAGGTGTCATATATAGTTCTAAATAATCCAACTTAGATAATTCCTCTCTTGCATATGAAACTACTTCATCTTCAATTTCTTGTATCTTATCATAACTTATTGTTTCAATATAATCAATTGCAGCACCTAATCCTACTACACCCTCAACATTTTGAGTACCAGCTTCAAATTTATTTGGTAATTGTGCAAAAGTTGTTTCTTGTTCATACACATATTCAATCATATCGCCACCCATTAAAAACGGAGACATTTTGTTTAACAATTCTCTTTTTCCATAAAGTACGCCAATTCCAAGAGGTGCAAGCATTTTGTGTCCTGAAAACACAACAAAATCTGCATCTAAATCTTGTACATCAATTTTCATGTGTGGAATACTTTGAGAGGCATCAAGCACCACAATAGCTCCTTTTTTATGTGCATATCGAATTATTTTTTTAACATTATTGATTGTTCCTAAAACATTCGAAACATGTGCAATTCCCACAATTTTTGTATTATCTGTAATTTTACTTTCAACTTCTTCATCAGACAATTCAAATTCATCATTTATATACATATAGTTTAATTTAGCGCCTGTAACTCTACTTACTTTTTGCCAAGGAACTAAGTTTGAATGGTGTTCCATTATAGATATAACTATTTCATCATCTTTTTTTAGATTTTCCATTCCATAAGAATATGCAATTAAATTTAAACTTTCAGAAGCATTTTTACTAAAAATTATTTCCTCTCTATGCCTCGCATTTATAAATTCAGCAATTTTAGTCCTTGTATTTTCGTAAACCTCTGTTGCCTCCATACTTAAAGTATATGCTCCTCTATGTGGGTTTGCATTAAAGTTTTCGTAAAATTCTTTTATTTTTTCTATCACTTGTTTCGGTTTTTGTGTTGTTGCTCCACTATCTAAATATGCTATATTTTGATTCTGTAGTAGTGGAAAATCTTGCTTTATTCTCATTTCTTTTTCCTTTCTCCCCATTTGGGGACGGTTCTCTGTTGGGGATTCCCCATTTGGGGACGGTTCTCTGTTGGGGATTCCCCATTCAAGAACCGTCCCCAAATGGGAAGAAGAACCATCTACCATCTATTAATTACTTTTAATATATCATTTTTGATTTCTTCATTTTCAATTTTGTCTAGTACACTATTAAATTGTGCTCTTACAATTAATCTCTCACTGTCAGCCTTGCTCAAACCTCTAGTCATTAAATAAAATAGTTTCTTACTATCAATTTTACCAGCAGCTGTCGAGTGATTTCCTTCAACATCTTCCTCTGTACATAATAGCATTGGAAGAGCTATTGATTTAGCCTTATCTGACAAGATTGTACAATATTCGTTTTCATTTCCCCTAGATTTCTTACATCCTTTTTTGAAGTCGATTGTTCCTTTAAAATGCTTCTTGCAATTTCCGCTTATTGCTCCTTTTAAGTCCATATCTATATTTGTTTTTTCGCCATAAGCTTCTACTATATAATTTAAATCTATTATTTGATTTTCTCCACCTAAATAAATCGTACTTATTTCGTTGTTAGCACCTGTTTCTTGTAAACAAGTATAATAATTTATAATAGTGTTTTTGCCACCAAATTCTGCTGTTACATATTTTACTTCGGCATTTTCTTTGATGACGTTTTCAATTGATAAAAAATGGCTCGTTTTATTATTTAATAAATTTACTAACACGATATTTAGTTTTGCATTTTTCTCTGCAATTATTTTAATTTGTCCATTATGATAATATTCTTGTTCCTCTTCTGAAGAAAATCTTATGATTACTGTTCCTTTAGATTTCTCATTTGCCTTTATTGAAATATTTTCTACTAAATTCATGTTATCTTTTGATAATAAAAAATCGACAAACAATTCTTCATCTAATTTTCCATCTATTTCGATACATAAATTTTTATTAGATTTTTCCTCAATTTGCTTTGCAAGAATGTCTCCATTTCCATACTTAAAATCGTTTTTGCAAACATTTTCTTTTACCGTAACTTTGTCGTTAGAAATACCTGTGATTTTAAGTCCATTAAATTCTTCTATGTTCTCTGGAACATTTATATTTTCTAATTTTATATTATTGATTTCATAATTTTTCGCTGTTCTAATAGGAGTTTCATTTAATTTTAAATTTGTCATTTTTATTCCTTTCCTTTATCCAATTGCTCCATCTAACTCAAGATTTATCAAGTTGTTCATTTCAACCGCATATTCTATTGGAAGCTCTTTTGATATTGGGTCTGCAAAACCTCTTACAATCATAGCTTTTGCATCTTCTTCCGATAAACCTCTACTCATAAGATAAAATATTGATTGGTCGCTTATTTTTCCTATTTTTGCTTCGTGTGAGAATTCTACATCATCTGTTCTTATGTCATTTACAGGGATTGTATCTGACCTTGAAATGTCGTCTAACATAAGTGATTCACACGATACTGAGCATTTTGAATTTTTTGAGTTTTCATTTATTCTAACTAATGCTCTATATGTTGCTGCTCCACCATTTTTTGATATTGATTTTGAGTTTATTACACTTGATGTGTTTGGGCTATTGTGAATTACTTTAAATCCTGTATCTAGGTTTTGTCCTTTTCCAGCAAATGATATTCCTGTATATTCTGTCTTTGCACCTTCGCCATTTAATATGCTCATTGGATACAACATTGATATTTTTGATCCAAATGAACCAGATACCCAATCAATCTGTGCATTTTTTCCTACAATGGCTTTTTTAGTATTTAGGTTTAGCATATTTTTTGACCAGTTTTCTATTGTTGAATATCTTAAATATGCGTTATCTTTTACATATAGTTCTACACAACCAGCATGTAAATTTACTTTATTATATTTAGGTGCACTACATCCTTCTATAAAATGAAGTGATGCTCCTTCTTCTACAATTATTAAAGTATGTTCAAATTGCCCAGATTCAGGTGAATTTAGTCTGAAATATGACTGAAGTGGGATATCTACTTTTACTCCTTTTGGTACATATACAAATGATCCTCCTGACCATACCGCACCATGTAAAGCAACAAATTTGTGGTCTGTTACTGGAACACATTTCATAAAATGAGGTTTTACAAGTTCTGGGTATTCTCTTACAGCTGTTTCCATATCTGTATATATTACCCCTTGCTCCATTAATTCTTTTTTCATGCTATGATAAACTACTTCTGAGTCATACTGTGCTCCAACCCCTGCTAAAGACCTTTTTTCAGCTTTTGGAATTCCGAAGTTTATCGAATGTATCTTTTATTTCTTCTGGCACATCTTCCCAGTTGTCTGTCATTTTTGATTTTGGTCTTACATATGTTGCTATTTCATCCATATTTAGTTCTGATAAATCTGGTCCCCATGTTGGAAGTTCTAGTTTGTTGTATGTTTCTAGTGCTTTTAGCCTAAATTCCGCCATCCATTCTGGGTCATTTTTTTGTTTTGATATTTCTTTTATTATTTCAGGTGTTAACCCTTTTTTTATTTTGAAATCGTAGTCATCTTGATTTTTTATGTCATAGATGTTTCTATTTATTTCTTCTACGTTTGTTTTCATTTTTGAAATCCTTTCGAAATTTGATTTTTTTGTAATAGGTAGTATATTGCGACCCTATTTTTTATAATTTTTATATCCATTTTCCTCAATCTCTTTTGCCAATTCCGCATTTCCAGTCTTAACAATCTTGCCATCGACCAAAATATGCACAAAATCAGGTGTTAAATTATGCAAAATTTTAGTATTATGAGTAATAATTAAAACCGCATTTTCATCATTTTTAAACATCTCAACACCCTTAGAAACAGTCTTTATCGCATCTACATCTAGACCAGAATCTGTTTCATCCAAAATTGCAAGTTTAGGATTTAGAACAAGCATTTGAAGAATTTCGTTTTTCTTTTTTTCTCCACCTGAAAAGCCAACATTTAAGCTTCTTTCACTATATTCGGGTTTCATTTGAAGTTCTTCCATGTGTTTTTTTACTTCTTCTTTAAACTTAAATATTTTTATTGGCTTACCTGTTATTTTGTTTTTTGCATATTTTAGAAAATTCGTTACTGTTATTCCGGGAATTTCTTCTGGTAATTGAAATGACATAAATATTCCTTTTCTTGCTATCTCATCTGTTTTTAAATTTGTTATATCCTCATCTTCAAAAATAATAGAACCATTTTCCTTATGATATGCTGGGTTGTTTAATATTGCATTTGCTGTTGTAGTCTTTCCAGAGCCATTTGGTCCCATTATTACATGGATTTCTCCTTTATTTATCTTTAAATTTATTCCTTTTAAAATTTCTTTTTCTCCTGCATTTACATATAAATTATTAATTTCTAAAAGTTCTTTACTCATTTAATTTTACTCCTTTTTTGATGTTTAATTTTATTTCAAAGCCTCTTCATTAGGCCTTTTAGTTCTTCTTTTACATACACGACATCTTTCTTTGGAAATATCATAATCACAATTTAAATCACTTAAATTTAATACCTTATGTACATATTTTGCCAAATTATTTATGGTATTATCCTCCATTGTCAATTTTAATTTTTCAGCCTCTCTTTTAGATGTATCTTCATCAAGTCCAATTACATCTTTAAAAAATACATAAGATATATCATATGCTTCTAATATTTTTTTTGCCAGGTCTGTTCCTTGATCTGTTAATTCTATTTTTCCATATGTTTCATAATGTACTAATCCATTTTCTTTTAAGTTGTTTATAGCTTTATTTACACTCGGCTTGCTTAAATTCATTTGATTTGCTATGTCTGTTACTCTTATTTCCTTGTTTTGAATTTGCAGTACATACATTGTTTTTAAATATTCTTCTGCTGATTTAGATACCATTTTCCGTCTCCTTTTGTTAACTTCGGCTAACATTATATTATAAAAAAATAAAGCTGTCAATACCTTTCTCCCCATTTGGGGACGGTTCTCTGTTGGGGATTCCCCAACAGAGAACCGTCCCCAAATGGGGAAGCAAACCTTTACATTACATCTTTATCTAATTTTTCTCTAACAATAATTCTAATAGGCGTTCCTGTTAGCCCGAATTCTTTTCTTATTTGATTTACTAAATATCTCTCATAAGAAAAATGGAACAAATCCTTTGAATTTACAAATATAACAAATGTTGGTGGCTTTGTTGATGCTTGTGTGCCATAAAAAATCTTTAATTTTTTCCCTTTATCAGAAGGTGGTTGTACAATTGCAATTGCTTCGTTTATAACTTGATTTAATTGGCTTGTTGTAACTCTTGTGGCATTTTGCTTAGCTACTTCATTTATCATTCCAAATAATTTGTCGACCCTTTGACCAGTCTTAGCAGATATAAACATTACAGGCGCATATGATAGATATGATAATTTTTCATATATTGCTTTTTTATATTTTTCTAATGTTCCTGTATCTTTTTCATATTCATCCCACTTGTTTATAACTATTATTATTCCTTTTCCTGCTTCGTGTGCCTCTCCTGCAATTTTTGCATCTTGATCTGTTACTCCTTCATTTGCATCAATTAACATTAAACATACATCTGCTCTTTCTATTGCAAATAAAGACCTTAACACACTATATTTTTCTATTTTTTCAGTAACTTTGCTTTTTCTTCTAATTCCAGCTGTATCTATAAAAGTATATTTTCCATGCTCATTTTCATAATAAGAATCTATTGCATCACGTGTTGTACCTGCAATATTACTTACTATATTTCTATTTTCACCTAGAATTTTATTTATTAATGATGATTTTCCAACATTAGGTTTCCCTATAACTGCTACTTTTATTCTTTCTTTATCTTCTTCACCATCGATTTCTTTTGGAAGATTATCGTAAACTTTATCTAATACATCTCCAATTCCTTGTGCATTACTTGCAGAAATTGGCATCGGATCTCCAATTCCTAAGTTGTAAAATTCGTATATGTCAGATTGAAATTTCTGAAAGCTATCTGCTTTATTGCATACTAATATTATTGGTTTTTTTGATTTTTTTAGCATTAATGCGATTTCTTCATCTGCAGATGTAACTCCTTGTCTTACATCTGTTACAAATATTATTACATCTGCTATGTCTATTGCAATATTTGCTTGAAGTCTCATTTGTGTTAAAATCACATCATTTTTTTCAGGTTCAATTCCTCCTGTGTCTATAAGTGTGAAATTTCTTCCTCTCCAATTACTTTCTCCATATATTCTGTCTCTTGTAACCCCTGGTGTGTCTTCTACTATTGATATTCTGCTTCCTACTATATAATTAAAAAATGTTGATTTTCCAACATTTGGTCTACCAATTATTGCTACTACTGGTTTTGACATTTTTTCTCACCTCTTTTTTATATTTATATATTTTACTACATTTTCTAAAATTTGACAAGTATAAAAAATTTTGTGAATTTTCACTTTATGATTCATTTATGATAATGTCTTAAGTAATAACTTTAGAAAATATCCCAAATAAAATAGACCTATACCAAAAATTATAATTAGTTCAAACATATTTTTCTAACTTCATTTATTCTTTTATTAATTTCCTCTATATCAATTTCTTCATCATAATTAATATCATCTTTTATCCCATAGTTTTCTTTAGCTTTTATTATTCTTTTTACACTCATATCTATTTTATATTTATTTAAAATTCCTAAATTTACCATTTCATAAATTTTTAAAATTGCCTTTTCTTCATCCTTTTCATTAAATCTCATTATGCTTATATCGTTTCCAGCCTCAAACGATTTAACTAACGCGTTTGCAGTTCCATATCTATATCTAACAGCTTTCATTTTTAAATCATCTGATATTACAAGGCCTCTATAATGATATTTTTTTCTTAAATATTTTGTTATAAATTTTCTTGACATTGAGCATGGATTTTTATCAAACATTCCTCTTATTTTTAAATGTCCAACTAATATTCCATCTACGCCATGTTTTATAGCGCTTTCAAATGGTATCATATCTTCACTTTCTAATGTGCCTATACCCAATTTTATTTTTGGAAGCACCAAGTGTGAATCTCCTTTTGTGGCTCCATGACCTGGGAAATGTTTTGCAACTGCTATTATATTTTTGGCTTTATATTCATTTATTTGAATTAGTCCATATTTACTTACCTTTTTATAATCTTT
>CAKPLD010000052.1 GCA_934167225.1 uncultured Clostridia bacterium
CCTTCAATCACACATTAATCCCCCAAAAATTAATAATTATTCTAATTTGAACCTACTCTACAATTTTAAAGCTGTGATTTGTAACGTTAAGGAAAAATAATGTGAAATAAAATAGAAAAAATAATTGATATTTTTTTTTATTTCTAGTAAAATAGAAAAGAAATTGCAAAGACAATATGAATTACTTGATATTTTTTGATTTTTAATATAGAATATAAAAAACAAATACAGGAGATAATGTTTATGAAAAGAAAAACAAGGACCAAAGTAAAAAAAGGATTGATAATTGCGGGAATAGTAATTGGAATAGCTATAATAATAAGCATAATAATAGCAATAAGATTATATGAAAAAAAGGAAATATCTTATGATGATGGTATAACATCAAAAAACTACTTTACACAAATAACAATAGATTTAGGTGAAAAAGAAGTAAAAAGAGACAACATAGAAACAACCTTAAAAGAAGAATTTAACATATCAGACGAGCAAGAAAGTCTAGCATTTAGTTCACCAGAAGAAATGAGAAAACTGCTATCAAATTCGGTGTTCGACATATCTGAAGATGGACAAATATTTACAATAAAAGATTTATATCAAACAAAAAGCATTATAGTAAAAGCAACAGATATAAAAGAAAAAGTAGACAAAGAGGAAATAACTCAAATTGCAGATAATTTATACGTATTAAGCTTTTATTCAGAAAAACTAACAAAAGCAATGTATAATTATTATAAAGATAAAGACTACATAGAAAAAATTTTTTATGATGATGTAACAATAAACACACAAATAAACGATATATCTCAAACCATGTATGGAGAAACAGAAGTAGAACTAAATGCTCACCAATCACTTGGAGTAACAACAATGGGAATTGATAATTATCAAAAAATCATTAATGATAACGGAAACCCAAAAGATATTGTAATAGCAACAATAGGATATGGAATGAATTATAATCATGAATATTTTCATGAAAGAATAGACGAAAAATACTATAATTTTATGTTAGACAATCAGGAGGTTTCTGAAACAATAGAACAAGGAAGCAGAATAGCAGAAGTATTAAAAGACTCAACAACAAATAATGTAAAAATATTACCATTAGTGACAGTAACAGAAGAAGGGTATACATCTGTATCAAGCATATTAAAAGCACTAAAATATGCAATGGAAAATTCGGATGTTATTTGTTATGAAATGATAAATAAGAAAAATGAAGCAATAGATATAGCATTAGAACAATGTTTTAAAGAAAATAAGCCTGTTTGTAGTGTATCATCAAATAGTGATTATGAAACAAAAGAAGAAGAGGCAGAAAATAAAGAAGAAACAGAAATAGATTATCCAGCTAACCATGGAATGACAATAGCTGTATCATCTTTAGATAGAGATTTTAATGTAGCAGATTATTCTGGAAAAGGGGAATATATAGACTTTTCGGCACCTAGTACAGACATTGAAGAAATATTTAGTAGTAGTGCAAATATTTCGAGATGGTCGGGAGCACAATATTCTAATGCTCAAATTGCATCGGCAATTGCATTAATAAAAACATATAATAAAGATGCAACAATATTAGAGATATATAATTTTCTAAGAAATTGGAGCGAAGATTTAGGAGATGTGGGAAAAGATGAGTTATATGGTTATGGCTGTCCTAAATTTCAAAATTTAACAATTGCAGATATAGATAAGCAGGCTCCAGAAATCCAAGAAGTTACATATGAAAATGAAAATTGGGAAGTTGTAAAACAAGTAAAAATTGTTGCAAATGACAATATAAAAATGGATGCATGGGCAATAACCAAAAATGAAAATGGACCAGAAAATAAAGAATGGCAAACTTTACAGGAAGTAACACCTAATTTAGATGTTACATCTACAATAACAGAAAATGGAAAATATTATATATGGATAAGAGACTCGGCAGGAAATACTGCAAGTCACGAAATACAAATAGATAAGGTTGATAATACTCCACCAGAAATAGCTTATACAATAAATAAAGATACATTATCAGCAGGATATGTAACAATAAATGTTACAGCAGAAGATAATCAATCTGGATTATATGATAGTCCATTTAGTTGGGATAAGGTGACATGGTCACAAGAAAATAGTACAAGAAAAATTAAAGAAAACGGAAGATATAAAGTATATGCAGAAGATAAGCTAGGAAATGTGGGAGAAAAAGAAATTATAGTGGATTGTTTCCCACAAGTTGGAACATATGAATTATACGAAGGAAATATCATAATGCAAATTAATGTATCGGCAGATTGGACAGGAAACACAAATAACAATGTAGAAATAAAATTAAATCAAGGACTTGATATAACAGGATGGCAAATTACTACAACACCAGATACACCAAATGACTTTGTGGCAGTTGAAGGAGCAAATAATACAAACAATAATCAAAATACTAATACAACTCCAGAATCTAACATGCCAAATAATGTTGTTGTAGATAGTAGTGTTCAAAATAGTAATGAACAAGGAGAACAAAATAATAATGAACAGCCAGTTACAGTAAGAACAGAACCAATAGTTTTAAATACATCACTTGATATTGATAAAACATATTATTTCTGGATAAAAGATAGTTATGGAAACACGTCATATCAAACATTTGTAATACATAAAGCAGTTATATAGGAGGTAAAAAAATGTCATTTATAGAACAAATAAAAAATAGAGCAAAAGAAAATATAAAAACAATTATATTACCAGAAGCTGAAGATGGAAGAATTTTAGAAGCAGCAAGTAAGGTAACAAAAGAAGGGTTTGCAAAAGTTATTTTACTAGGAAATGAAGACGAAATTGCAAAAAAATGCCAAGAAAATAAAATAAATTTAGATGGAGTGGATATTATAAATCCACTTACATCTGAAAAAAAAGAAGAGTATAAACAAAAATTATATGAACTTAGAAAAAATAAAGGTATGACAGAGTCTCAGGCAGAAGAATTGTTAAAAGAACCAATATATTTTGGAATGATGATGCTAAAAGATGAAAATTCTAAGGCAGATGGATTGGTTTCAGGGGCAGCACATTCAACTGCAAATACTTTAAGACCTGCACTTCAAATATTAAAAACAAAACCAGGAACAAAGCTTGTATCGGCATTTTTCGTAATGTGTGTTCCAAATTGTGAATATGGAGAAGAAGGAACATTTATATTTGGAGATAGCGGATTAAACCAAAATCCAACAGCAGATGAGCTTTCAGAAATTGCAATATCTTCATCAAAAAGCTTTGAACAATTGGTTAAAAAAGAGGCAAAAGTTGCAATGCTTTCATATTCTACCAAAGGAAGTGCAAAATCTGAATTGACAGAAAAAGTAATAGAAGCAACAAAATTGGTAAAAGAAAAGGAGCAAGCTTTAATGGTAGATGGAGAACTACAATTAGATGCAGCAATAGTACCAGAAATAGCAGTTTCTAAAGCTCCAGATAGCCCGTTAAAAGGAAAAGCAAATGTACTTATATTCCCAGACTTAGATGCTGGAAATATTGGATATAAATTGGTCCAAAGATTGGCTAAAGCAGAAGCATATGGGCCACTTTGCCAAGGCATAGCAAAACCAGTTAATGATTTATCTCGCGGATGTTCTGCAGATGACATCGTTGGAGTGGTTGCAATAACGGCTGTTCAGGCACAAGATTAAATATGGTTCTTTCCTAGAAAATGCCTAGCGAAGAACCAGAAAAATGTTAACTCAAAAAGAGAAGAGGTGTAATATAAAAATGAAAATACTAGTTATAAATGCAGGAAGTTCGTCTTTAAAATATCAAGTTATAGATATGGAAACTGACGAGATGCTAGTAAAAGGAAATTTTGAAAGAATAGGTCAAGCAGGTTCATTTTTAACACATAAGGTAAATGGAGTAAAGCGTAGATTTGAACATGAAGTAAAAAATCATGAAGAGGCAATACAATTTATATTATCAAGAATATTAAATAGACACTATGGAGTTATAAAAACTTTAGATGAATTAGCAGGAATAGGACATAGAGTAGTACATGGAGGGGAAAGATTTAAATCACCTGTTATAATAACAGAAGAAGTTATAAAAGAAATAGAAAAATGTTCCGATTTAGCGCCACTTCATAATCCAAATGCAATTGCAGGAATAAGAGCATGTAAAAAAGTTGTACCAAATATGAAAATGGTTGCAGTATTTGATACAGCATTTCATCAAACAATTCCGAAGGAAAAATATATTTATCCAATTCCATATGAATACTACGAAAAATACGGCATAAGAAAATATGGCTTTCATGGAATATCACATGAATATGTTGCAAATCGTGTAGCAGAATTAATGAATAAAGACATAAAAGATTTAAAAATAATAAGTTGTCATTTAGGGCAAGGTGCAAGTTTATGTGCCATAAAAAATGGCAAATCTCAAGAAACAACAATGGGCTTAACTCCACTTGGAGGAATACCAATGGGATCTAGAAGTGGAGACTTAGACCCATCTGTTATAACATATTTAATAAAAAAATCAGAAAAACCAACAGTTGGAGTAAGAGAACTTGCAAAAACTGATCACGAAGAATTAACAGCAGAAGAAGTAGAAGAAATGCTTAATAAAAAATCAGGAGTTTATGGAATATCTAGAATATCGTTGGATTTTAGAGATGTAGAATTAGATAGTTTATCAGGAGGACATCATGCAAAACTTGCATTAGATGTGTTTGATTATAGAGTAGCCCAAGAAATAGCAAAATGTGCAGTTGCACTTGGCGGGGTAGATGTAATAACATTTGAAGCAGGTGTTGGAGAAAAAGGTCCACTTGATAGAAAACATATCTTAGAATACTTAGGAATTTTAGGAGTGGAATTAGATACAAAGGCAAATGAAGAAACAAGAGGAGAAGAAAGAGAAATATCTACGACATCTTCTAAAGTTAAAGTCTGGGTAGTACCTACAAATGAAGAATTGATGATTGCAAAAGAAACATATAAATTGGTAAAAAAAAATAATTAAAAACCTGTTTGGAACTGTTTTTATGAATTATTAAAACTGTTACAAATAAACAAAAAGAAAGGAAGATTTAAAAATGAAAATATTAGTATTAAACTGTGGTAGTTCATCACTAAAATATCAATTGATTAATATGGAAACAGATGAGGTATTGGCATCTGGAAAATATGAAAGAATAGGAGAAAAAGAAGCTTTTATAACACACAAAGCATGTGGTAAAAAAGTAAAAATAAACCATGTAGCAATGGATCATACAGAAGCGATAGATTTTACATTAAAACAATTAACAAACCCAGAATACAAAGTGATAGATAGCCTAGACGAAGTAAGTGCTATTGGACACAGATTAGTACATGGTGGAGAGAAAATTGCAGAATCAGTTGTAATTGATGAAAAAGTTATAGAGGTACTAAAAGAATGCACAGATTTAGCACCACTACATAACCCAGCAGGAATAATGGGAATAGAGGCTTGTCAAAAAGTAATGCCAGGAAAACCAATGGTAGGTGTATTTGATACAGCATTCCATCAAACAATGCCAAAAGAACATTATATTTATCCAATACCATATGAATTTTACAAAAAATATGGAATAAGAAAATACGGATTCCATGGAACATCACATATGTATGTTTCAAATAGATTAGCTGAAATTGAAAATAAAGATATAAAAGATTTAAAAATAGTTACATGCCACTTAGGTCAAGGTTCAAGCATATGTGCAGTTGATGGTGGAAAATCAATAGATACATCAATGGGATTAACACCACTAGGTGGAATTCCAATGGTTACAAGAAGTGGAGACTTAGATCCATCTGTTGTTACATTTTTAATGAAAAAAGAAAATTTATCAGCAGATGAAGTTGAAAGTGTTTTAAATAAACAATCAGGAGTTCAAGGAATTTCAGGCTTAGCACCAGACTTTAGAGAAATAGAAGCAGCATCATATGGTGATAGCGAAAGAGCTAAAATTGCTATAGATAGCTTTACTTATGCTATTGCTAGCTATATTGCAAAATATGCTGTTGCAATGAGAGGAATTGATTATATAGTATTTACGGGAGGAGTTGGTGAAAACCAAATTAATATACGTAAATGGGTTTGCGAACAGCTTGAATTTATGGGCGTTTTAATTGATACAGATGCAAATAACGTTAGATCTGAGGAAAAATTGGTTTCTAAAGCAGAGTCTAAAGTTAAAGTTTATGTTATTCCTACAAATGAAGAGTTGATGATTGCTAAGGAAACAGAGAGATTGGTGAAATAGTAATCGAAGGTTATAAGAGTGTAAGGAATATGCAAAAAATGGTAAAAAATGCAGTAAGGGGCTTGAATTATAAGTGAAAATGTTTTATAATAGTATTAGCCTCAGAAATGAGGAAGCATAAGGACGTAATGAACAGCGCATGAAAGGTGGGAAGGTTGATTGCATTCAAGTACAGCACTAAAATACAACACAACACTTAATTTTAATAAGCTGTTCGGCGCAAACGTCCAATGGCCGAGAGAAATTTCTTTCTCTCGGCTTTTCTATGCGTGAAACAATTTATTTTGTGAAAATTATCATACCCCTTGACATTCACAAACTTAAAATGATATACTTGTAAAGTAGAAAAATATATTTAATAAAAAAGACAAGTTTTAATATATATATTTATTCGCACATTGAAAATTAAATAAGAAAGAGGTGTATGATTATGAACAGTGTAATCGTAGTCGCAACCTTCTTAATCTCAATAGCAATAGGAATAGTTGTTGGAATGACAATTAGAAAAAAAATTGCTGAATCTAAAATTGAAAGTGCAGAACAAGAAGCTAAAAGAGTCATAGACTTAGCAAAAGTCGAAGCAGAAAACATGAAAAAAGAAGAAATATTTAAAGCAAAAGAAGAAATCATGAATAGCAGAAAAGAATTAGATCAAGAGATTAAAGAAAGAAGAAGCGAAGTACAAAAACAAGAATCAAGAATGATTCAAAAAGAAGAAAATTTAGATAGACGTTCAGAAAATCTAGAAAAAAAAGAAAGAGATTTAGATAAAGAATATCAAAGTCTAGAACATCAAAAAGAAGAAGCAAATAAAGTTTACGAAAAACAAGTAGAAGAACTTCAAAGAATAGCATCATTAAGTAAAGATGAGGCAAGAGAATATTTGCTTAATGAAATGGACAAAGAAATAACAACAGAAAAGGCAAAAATCATCAGAGAATTAAACCAAAAGGCAAAAGAGGAAGCAAACAAAAATGCAAAAGAAATCATATCATATGCAGTGCAAAAGTGTGCAGCAGACCACACATCAGAGACAACAGTATCAATAGTTAGTCTTCCAAGTGATGAAATGAAAGGAAGAATAATAGGAAGAGAAGGAAGAAACATAAAAGCACTAGAAACACTAACAGGAATCGACCTAATAATTGATGATACTCCAGAAGCTGTAATCCTATCTGGGTTTGACCCGTTAAGAAGAGAAGTTGCAAGAATAGCGCTTGAAAAACTAATCGATGATGGAAGAATACATCCAGCAAAAATCGAAGAAATGGTAGAAAAAGCAAAAGAAGAGCTTAATACTATCATAAAAGAAGAAGGAGAAAGAGCAGCACTAGAGACAGGAGTAAACAATCTTCACCCAGATATAATAAGACTACTTGGAAAACTAAAATATAGAACAAGTTATGGTCAAAATGTACTAAGCCATTCAATAGAAGTATCAAACCTAGCCAGAATAATGGCAGAAGAACTAGGACTAGATGCAAAAAGAGCTAGAAGAGCAGGATTATTACATGATATTGGAAAAGCACTAGATCACGATATGGAAGGAACACATGTCCAAATAGGTGTAGATATTCTTAAAAAATACAAAGAAAATCCACTTATAATAAATGCAGTAGAAGCACATCATGGAGATGTAGAACCACAAACATTAGAGGCAGTTTTAGTACAAGCAGCAGATGCAATATCAGCATCAAGACCAGGCGCAAGAAGAGAGACATTAGAAGCATACATAAAGAGACTAGAAAATCTAGAATCAATTGCAGACTCATTTGATGGTGTTGAAAAATCATTTGCAATTCAGGCTGGACGTGAAGTTAGAATTATTGTAAAACCAGACAGAGTTTCAGATGACCAAATGATAGTTTTAGCTCGTGATGTTTCAAAACGTATAGAAGACGAAATGGACTATCCTGGACAAATAAAAGTAAACATCATAAGAGAAAAACGTGTTGTAGATTATGCAAAATAAAGAAAATAAAAAAATTCCAGAATTATAATTTCTGGAATTTTTTTATTTACAATTACAAGTTTTTAGTATATAATACCCAAAAAAGAAAAAGATAAAATCTAGAACGGAGGAAAAATGTATTTAGATAAAAGATTTTTATATATAATAATGGCAATTATGATATTGTGGGGACTATCAAGTTACCTAACAAATGTAAATGCTTTACTTGGACTGCTATACACAATTCCAGGAGTATTAATTGCCATCACATTTCATGAATTTGCACACGCAAAAGTAGCAGATATGCTAGGAGATGACACACCAAGAAGAGAAGGAAGAATATCACTAAATCCACTAGCACACATTGACCCAATAGGATTTACAATGTTATTATTTGCAGGATTTGGATGGGGAAAACCAGTAAATGTAAATCCAAGAAATTATAATAGAGACATAACAGTAGAAAAAGCAGATGCAATAGTATCTATTGCAGGACCTGCAATGAATATGATTTTAGCAATAGGATTTACTGTAATATATTTTATAATTTACAAATTTTGGGGAACACTAGTATTAACAAATAGAATATTAGGAATAATAATGCAAATGATAATGT
>CAKPLD010000053.1 GCA_934167225.1 uncultured Clostridia bacterium
TTCTCTAATTGGTTGGCGATATATACCTCCAATACGGACTTTCACCGATTAGCTAAACGACATGCCTGTCGCACAATCATAACCACCCTTTCAAAGGGTGGTTTGCTTTTGGCACTATAAGGGCTTGTTACTAGCTGCACCTTAAAGGTGCGGAACTGCAAACCTTACTTCCTATTTATATTTGTCTTTTTCCCTATCTTCTGCTTCTTGCTCTTTTATATATTCTTTTGCTGCTTCTTCCGTTATATCTCCTACTGTCGTTACATAATATCCAGTCGTCCAAAATTCATTATGCCATTTCTTCTTTAATTCTGGATATTTATCAAATATCATTAACGCACTTCTTCCCTTTAAGTACCCCATAAAATTTGATACACTTTCTTTGGGTGGTATACTTACACATAAATGTATATGATCTATGCATACTGCTCCTTCTATTATTTCTACTTTCTTATACATACACAATTTCTTTATTATTTCTCTTATGTCTTTCCTCAACTTTCCATATAACACTTTTTGTCTATATTTTGGTATAAATACTATATGATACTGGCATTTCCATCTTGTATGTGATAAACTATATTTATTCATTATTGCCTTCTATGATTTTATTTTGGTTTGCAATTCCTTAATAATTATATCATAGGAGGCTGTTTTAGTTTCTGAACGCCTCCGCTTTTCTTAACGCACAAGCATAGCTTGTGGATTGCTGTCTACTAATTTAGTTATATCGGAGATGTTTATGTTTTTGAGTGAAGGAAGATCACAAAGATTCACAGAAACAGCATATAACGAAACAAAATACTTAGAAAATATAAACAAAATAACAAAAACAAAACTAGAAAAAATACCAGATGCAGAAATATATACAAATGTGTTTTCAAGAATAGAGGAAGAAGAAATCGAAAAATTATAAAATAAATAATAAAATGATAAGGAATAAAATATATGAAAGTGAAAAAATAATGGGAAAATATAATGTAGCGATAGACGGAACGAGATTTCAAAAAGCGCATCAAGAAATAAGTAAAGAATGGTTGAGTCAAACTAAAGATGGAAAAACGACATGGTATGTAGCAATACTGGAAATGAAGCTAGTAGCAAAAGAGATGGCAGTGCCATTAATGAGTGAAATGATAAAAAACGAAGACAAGAAAAAGAAAAATGAGAGTGAAGAAGAAATAGAAAGAAAAACGGAAGAAGAAATAAAGCAAGATTGTGAGATAAATGCTGCTAAAAGATTGTTGCCAAAGTTTCGAAAAGAATATCCAAAATTACCAATAAGAATAATAGCAGATTCGTTGTATCCATCAGAAGAGTTAATAAAGCTAAGTGAGAAGTTAAAATTAGAATATATATTTGTGTTAAAGGATAAGAAGATAAGAACACTAACAAGGGAGTTTTTAGATTTGGCGAGTTTACCAGAAGCAGAGAGGAAGATAAGAGAAACAAAGGAAGAATATGTGCTAACAATGTGGGTAAATGAAATAGATTACAAAGGATTAAAAACAAATATAATCAGAGAAATACGAAAAAATAAAAAAATGGAAAAAGTGCAGTATGGATGTGGATGACCAACCGAAAAATAACAGAAAGAAATATGGAAAAAATAATATATTGTGCAAAACAAAGAGATTATATAGAAAATCAAGGCTTTAAGGAGCAAAAAATAACAAGTGGAATAAATTTAGAACATGTGTATTCAAAAGATATAAAAGCAATAAGAGTAATATATACAATAATACAAATAACACATTTGTTATTACAAATAATAGAGCATTCAGATATAAGTGGAGAATTTAGAAAAAAATATGGAAGCGTAAAAGTATTTCGAAGGAAATTCTACGCACATTTAACTGAAACAATAATAAACATAGAAATTATACAAACGAAGATACAGATACGCTTCGATAAATCATTAATGATGAGTTAATGATATACCAGAACTTTGAAAATGTCAAATTTTAAAAATGAGACGTATAGGGACTTTGCGGCCTTTTGGCAAAAAAGAAAGTGCTTAAAATCCTTGATATAACTGGAATGCGAAAAATAGTTACTTGAAACTATTTGAATTTTAAAAAATTTTTTTATATTCGTTATTACTGCTGTCAATTTCCATAATTTGCAAATTTACATAAAATATGATATAATTATTGTATATGCACTTTGAAAAAAGAATAATAAAAATCCATACACTCTGGCACAAGTGTATTTTATAATATATAGTAGTTATCAATAAACAATCTATCAATATGAGGAGGTTTCAGCATGAACATTATTGAAAAATGCTATAACGAAGTAGTAACTGGAAACAAGTATGATTTTGAAGGTGCAACAAAGCACAATGGCGAAATGATTGCTGCAAAGGTCAAGGCAAATGATATGCCTATCATTGAATCTCGCTTTGTGAGAGAGAACCATTTAGGCTGTTGTCTGCATTATGGGATGACACTCTTTAAGATGTTGCGAGAGCATCTTGTTGATTGCTATATTGCAATTACTCTCGAGGAGAATCCTACAACACACCAGAAAACGGATAACCATGTCAGCGTTTGCTATCTTAAAGATGGTAAAAGGTATATAGCTGACCCAGTAGAAACTGTAAAAAAAGGGAAAGGAGAATATTTCGATATACCTATTGACTATTATGCTTTGACACAAGGTACAATTTGGTTATATGACCCCTATGGAGAGTATGGAGGTGAGTTATTCTTTGAGGGCTTTTTAAATCACCCTATAGAAACTTTTAAGGTGGATTAAAAGCAAGAGCTTGACAGAGTAGAAATACTTTGTCAAGCTCTTTTGTTTTTGTAGAAATCCAAATGGCACACTCTATATTGCAAGAGTGTGCCATTCGGTGGTGCTTTACTGAAATGCACCAATTGTCAGCACTGCAGGATTGACAACGCGATCTCCTTCGTAGCCATAGTTCTTGTTGTGCCATTTACGGAGTTCCTCGCCATACTTCCAGCTCTTGGAGAGAGCCTGAACTGCACAGCCGTACATGAAACCAGTGATGCCCTCGATGTCGCAATCGTGAGAGGTCTTTTCAGCGATTTCGATAACAGTTTTTCCTTCGGCAATGAGTTTCTGCATGCACTTTGCCCAACGGCGAGCATACTTTACGACACCCATACCATAGGAATCTTTGGAATTGACTTCCACCATGTCATCCCATGCCTTCTTAGCCTCATCATCCTTGAACTCCATCTCGATTGTATCATCAATCTGGAGAACTTCTGCCTCAACGGCTTTCCTTCTGATTTCTTCTGCCTTCTGCTGTGCCAGGTATTCCTGACCTTCAGGAGTCTGGAGCCAAGCCTCTTTTTCACGGCGATGCTTTTCAGCATTGGCTTCCATTCCGTCATGCCATTCCTTGCAGATAGTGTCCTTATCGGCATTGTCCTTAGTTACTGTGAGGGTTACACCATTGAAAGTGAACTGAATACCAGTAAAGGTAGCGTTCTCATCGCAGTTGTAAGCCATCATAACTTCGGTGCCGAAATTGGACTTCTCATCGAAACAGCCTGCCAGAGCCTCTGCGAAATCATTGATGTTGCATCCAGGTGTCGGATCGACAGTAGCGATGCCATCATCAAACGATTCTACCCACAGAGTGGTAATTGCCTTGTTGCCGATTGTCCGGAAGATGTGAGAAGTGTTGTTATGCTCCCAGATGTCCTCGAAATAAACGCGTGTTGTCTTTGCCATAGTCTTATCCTCCTTAAATTTTAATATATTGCTTATGGCTTTTGCTGACTACATGAATGTAATCTATATATATTATAGCACTATTTTACATAAAAATCAAGTTTTTCGCCATTTTTCGGTACTTTTAAGGTTCAGAATAACGAATAAAAAATAAAGAAAGAAAAAATGTAGTAAAATCAATAAAAATTTTACTACATTTTTTCTTTCTTTATTTTTTATTCGTTATTACTGGTAAAGAATCAGAAATTTTTAGTATTTTTGATTTATATTTTTGAGTTTATCTGGAATTATCATTGCATTTTCTATTTCAATAATTTATTGGTCAATTTATTGGTCAATTTTTAACCAATAAATTATTTTAATATCTTCCATTCTCCAATTTTGTTTGAACCAATTCTTTCAAGTATATTGTTAACCTTTAGAATTGCAATATTATACTTAACTTTTTCTCTTGAAACACCTAATATTTTAGCAATTTCCATTTGAGTTATTTTTGGGTTTTGTTTAATCAAATTAAGAATTTTATTTTGTATTGTATTTAATTCGTTTTGGTTATTTTCTTGGTCAATCTTTTGGTCATATTCAAATGGATTTTCTCTGTACTTAAATGAAACTCTTAAAAAATGTTCCATAAATTTAAAACAACTTTTATCATAAGCATCTAAAATCCTTAATACTCCAGAACCAATATTTTCAATCAATTCTACATCTTTAAATACTCTTATTAGTTCTTTATTTCTTGGAGCAGTAACACCTTCTAAAAATTCTTCCTGTGATAATTCTTGAGGTAATCAACCTGCAGAAGTAATTTCAACTCTATCAGAATATAGTTCTACAATAGGACTATTTCCATAAGAATAATCATTATGAACAATAGCATTTATAACAGCTTCTTTTAATGCTTTACTATCAATTTTTTCTTGTTCTTTTCTTCCAAAATATTCAATTTTGGCATATGTTGTATTTTCAACATCTAGTCTATCTAATAATTTTTGTGTAGCAGTAATTAAGCATCGATTTCCGTATTCCATATTTTCTAATAATTCTAATTTGTTATTACCTACATATTTTACAAGTTTTATTGAAATATTATTTTCATCAGCCAATAGAAAAGCATTATAATTGTATTTACCTTCACTTGTTAATAAATCAAGGTTTTGTAAGAAGTTATCATTTAGTTTTAATCCATGTTCTTCATAATAAATTTTTAATTGATTAAATGTTAACTCTTGTCTTGGAGAATCTATTTCTTTTAATGTATTCTTTACTCTTTTTGCATACATATCATCAATCATTCTTTCTGTCATTCTCTCTTTGCTACTACCAACTCTAACATAACAACCTTCTGGGGTTCTTCCTTTTTTTCTTAAATAATAAGGCTTTTCAGTTCCACTTGAAATAACAACTTTTATTACTTCTTTATCATCTATTGTTTCCACAATTACATCAAACAATCCTAAAGTTGAAGGTTGTATATTATTTTTTATTCTATCTTTAATTTGTAATTGTGTTAAATCAACATCTTTAAGACCGACTACTTGTCCATCTTTTCTAATACCTACATAAATCATTCCACCTTCTTTGTAGTTAAGAAAAGCAATGACTTCTTGCTCAAATTCTTCGTTTAATTTTTCTTTGTTTTCAACACGGTTTGTTTCAGTATTTGACATAAAAATAACCTCCTAAATATCTGTTTTTAATAAAGTAGCAGTATCCCCATTTACAATCCAAACTTGCAAATTATTAATCTCCAAGCCATTTTTATTTTTCACCTTAAAATACAAAGGTTGATCTGGTGTTAAATCTTATGAATTTTCACTTATAAAAAAGAAAAAAAATTTACATTTTTCCAATCCATTATTCATTTCATTAATTATTCCATCTCCAGGTTTTATTGACCAAGAATCATAAAACACATTATCTTTACCATATTTATTAGCCAGAGCAACTGCAATAGGTCCTACTACATCTTTATCTCTATAATTATGACTTAAAAATATCATTATTTTTCCTCCTTCAAATCCTATATACTCTATTTCTTGAATTTTGCCAATGCCATTGGCAAAAATGATATTACTTATTATTTGTCAGCCACTCATATACTTCATCTTCTGTTAAAACTCCATATTTCAATTTATTAACTCTATCTTTAGCATCTTTTTTCCATTTTTCAAAATCTTTCTTCATCTGCTTATTATCTTTATTTCTACCAACAGCCATAGACTTTAATTGATATAATCTTCTGTATTCTGCTAAAGCCTTGTTTTGTTTTAATCTTTCGTTGTATGTTTGGAATGCTCCTTTATCTCTACAAGTTTTGCCATCTGGCTTTGGATAATCGCAATAAATTTCATCTAGTCTTGAAGTTGGAATGAAGTACATTCCACAGTTTTGACATTTTTTTATTGGATTATTTGTTGTTTTTACAATTTCTTCTAATACTGCATAACATATTGCAGATAGGTCATTACTTTGATGTGTATCTATCATAGAAACAAGCATTGTGTTATTTTTAAAACTATCTAATAATTGTATATCATTCATATGTGCTAATTCTAAATTTTTATTTGAATAGTTATCTTGAATGATGTTATCGTTTTTATTATAAGTATATGCTTGTCCTTTATGCTTAATTAGATATACTGCAAATCTTTGGCTCGGTGTATATTCTTTTAATTCTTCTTTCTCATCAAGGTTAAAGACATAATTTACAAATGCTTTCATTTCTTCTTGAACTTCTAGTACTTTATCTTGCAAATCATTGTAAATTTTCTCCATCTGTTTTAAATATTCTTCATCACTAGCATATTTTCCTTTTAACTCAAATTTATAATTTTCATATAAATCTTTTAAAATTTCAAAACCATAAGCAAAGAAGAAAGTTTCATAAGCTGATTCATAAGTTTCTAAATTTGCATTTAAAAATCTTAATAAAAACATTCCAAATCTTTCTACATAAGGAAAGTACATATTTCCAGGATATTTTAGACCCTGTTCTTCTTTAACTCTACCTTTAACTTCATTTTTATCAAATTCTAACGTTAAAAGTCTATTTGCAAAATCATCTTTTCTATTTACACTATACAGATACAAAGGTGTAGAATAATATTCTTCTCTTTTTTCTTTATTAAACCAAATATAAAAGCTATCAAAAAAACTTTTTTCTGGTAAATTTCCTTTCATTTCAATAATCCCCCTAAATCTTAGTTAACAATTTTTATATTTTTACATTTTGTTATTGACATTCTATAAATATTATACTATAATGCTATCATAATTACAATACTTTTGCAAGTAACAATTGTAAAAGTATAAAAGAACATTGAAAAACACACTTGCAAAAGTGTCATAACACCAATATTATAGAACAATATAATGATACTTCGGCTTGGCTTAACGTGATGTTGAGAAGTTGCTCGGCTAACAGCGGAGAGGTGAAATTCCTATGTAGGTAAAATTATCTATAATATTCCCTTAAGTAGATGGGACGGTCAAAAAAATCTACTAAAATATATGCAAAATGAGATTTTAATGTATAACATAACAGCATACTTAACAATTAAGAATAAGACTTTTTATACGGTATTAACTTACTATGTAGAAGGCTCAAGAAAATTAAAATGGGTATCTACAGGAATTAAAGAACACGAGAGTAGGAAAAAAGCTGAAAAGAAACTTATTCAAATTAGAGATGAATTTATAAATAAATTAGAAACTATTACAACTACAAAAACAGAAGATAAAAAAGTACAAATATTATTTGCAGACTTTATGATTAAATGGCTTGATATGATAAAACATCAAGTTGAAGAATCTACATATACAGGTTATAAAAGACAAATTGAAGGCAGAACAAAAGAATATTTTACTAAAAATCCAGTAATGCTTGAAGATTTAAAACCAGTACATATTTTAGATTATGCATTACAAACTGATTTAATTTCCAATAATCCTGCTATAAAAGTTGGACGACCACAACAAGAACAATTTATTGCTGATTACTATAATGAAGAAGAACTAAACAATTTACTTAAAGTTGTAAAAGATACTACTTTAGAATTAATAGTTTATTTAACTGCTTTTTATGGGTTAAGAAGAAGTGAAGTTTTAGGTATTAGGTGGTCTGCAATAGATTTTGAAAATAAAACAATTACAATAAGTCATAAAGTAGTAACAGTTACAGATGAAAACGAAAATAGTAAAACAAAAACTAAAACAATTACTAAAAGAAAAACTAAAAATAAATCTAGTTATAGAACATTACCTTTATTTAAAGAAATTGAAGAACTTCTACTATACACTAGAAAAATGCAAGAATACTATATGTCTATATTTAAAGAAAGTTACAATAAACAATATAAAGATTTTGTCTGTGTAGATGAGATGGGAAATTTAAGGAAACCTGACTATGTTAGTCATAAATTTAAAGAAATTTTAAAGAAGAATGGTTTGAGAAAAATAAGATTTCACGATTTAAGACACAGTTGTGCAACATTACTTTTGAAAAAAGGAATATCTTTAAGAGAAATACAAGATTGGCTAGGACATTCTAGTTCTAAAACAACAGAAAGATATGCACACTTGGATTCGAGTACAAAGATAAAATCTGCAACAGCTATTGAAAATGCATTAAGCTTTAGCACCAAAACTAATAACGAAAATAAAGACATAAAAAAAGATATATTAGATCTGGACTCTAATATACCTAAATAATTAAGTATTTTCCAAAATTGTTAGAAATTTGTTAGAAAAATCTAGCAATTTTATTATAAAAGCATCAAGGTTAATTCTCTGAACTCCTTGATGCTCTAATGGTGCAGATGGCCGGAATCGAACCGGCACGGTTTATTCAACCGCAGGATTTTAAGTCCTGTGCGTCTACCA
>CAKPLD010000054.1 GCA_934167225.1 uncultured Clostridia bacterium
TCATTAGCTCAGTTGGTAGAGCAACAGACTCTTAATCTGGCGGTCCTCGGTTCGATCCCGAGATGGGTCACCAAAAAGAAAATGATTACTAATATTAGAAGAACTAAGCAAAACCGATAATATTAGTAATCATTTTGAAAAAACTATATCCTACTAATCATTATACCATAGTCCGCATGCGAAAAATGTCGGAATATGGTATTTTTCAAAAAAAATTTAAAATTTTTTTATATATTAAAAATAGATGGTAACTTTACAAAGCTACCATCTATTTTTAGTTATTTTCTTCATCGTCATTATCAACAATTTCAATACTAACAACTTTTCCGCCATCATTAGTTCTCATAAGAGTAACACCTTGAGTTGATCTTCCCAAAATACTTATCTCCTTAACATTCATTCTTATTATAGTTCCAGTATCTGTAATCAACATAACATCTTGTGTGTCATCTGCAATTTTAACCCCTACAAGTTCTCCTGTCTTTGGAGTAACTTTATATGTAATTACACCTCTTCCACCTCTTAATTGAACTCTATATTCATCAAGTTCTGTACGTTTTCCAAATCCATTTTCTGTTATAGCAAGTAAAGTTGCTTTACTTCCATTAATTATTGATTCCATTCCAATTACTTCGTCGTCATCAGAAATTCTAATTCCAATAACACCTTGAGCAGTCCTTCCCATTGGTCGAACTTCTTTTTCTTCAAAAGTAATACATAATCCTTTACGTGTTACTAATACAACATTATCTTGTCCATCTGTTAATTTTACAGAAATTAATTCGTCATCGTCTTTTAAAGTTATCGCTAATAATCCTGTTTTCCTTCCAGAGTCATATTCTGTTAATGCTGTTTTCTTAATTAATCCGTTCTTTGTTCCCATTAGTAAATATTTACCTTCAGCAAAGTTTTGAATTGGAATAACAGCTGATATTTTTTCTCCTGGATCTAAACTTAATAAATTTACAATTGCTGTTCCTTTTGCTGTTCTTCCTGCTTCCGGAATTTCATATCCTCTTAATTTATATAGTTTACCTTTATTTGTAAAGAATAATATTAAATCATGTGTTGATGAGGTAAAGATTTGTTTTACAAAATCACCTTCGCGTGTTGCAATTCCTGTAATTCCTTTTCCTCCTCTTCTTTGATTTTTATATGTATCTATTGGCATTCTTTTTATATATCCAAAATGAGTTAAAGCAATTACAGTTTGTTCTTCTTTTATTAAATCCTCAATTTCAAACTCGCCCTCTGCTGGCTTGATTTTTGTTTTTCTTTCATCTCCAAACTTATCTCTTACTTTAATAAGTTCTTCTTTTATTACTTCAAATACTAAATGTTCACTATTTAAAATATCTCTTAAATGTGCGATCAATTTCATTAGTTCGTTATATTCTTCTTCTATTTTTTCACGTTGTAAACCTGATAATGTTCTTAATCTCATATCAAGTATTGCTTGTGCTTGAATATCTGTTAATTTAAATCTTTCCATTAATCTTTCTTTTGCATCATCATAAGAGCTTCTAATTATTGCAATTACTTCGTCAATGTTGTCAATTGCAATTCTTAAACCTTCTAGTATATGAGCTCTAGCTAGTGCTTTGTCTAATTCAAATTTTGTTCTTCTTAATGTTACATCTTTTCTGTGCTCTAGATAATAATCCAAACATTGTCTTAATGTTAATATTTTAGGTTCATTATTTACAAGTGCTAACATTATTACACCAAAGCTTGTTTGCATTTGAGTATTTTTAAATAATTGATTTAATACAACTTGTGCATTTGCATCTTTTTTTAACTCAATTACAACTCTAACTCTTTCTTCTCTATCAGATTCGTCTCTAATTTCAGAAATACCTTCAATTCTTTTTTCCCTAACAAGATGAGCCATATTTTCTATTAGTTTTGCTTTATTTACTTGATATGGTAGTGAACGGACTATTATTCTTTGTTTATTTCCCGACATTTCTTCAACTTCAGTTTCAGCCCTTAATATAATTTTTCCTCTACCCGTTTTATAAGCATTTCTTATTCCCTCTGTTCCAAGAATTAAACCTTCTGTTGGAAAATCTGGTCCTTTTATTATTTTCATTAAATCTTCATCAGTTACTTCATCTTTATCTATTATTTCAATTAAACCATTTATAACTTCTGTTAAATTATGTGGTGGTATATTTGTTGCCATTCCTACGGCTATACCTGATGAACCATTTATTAGTAATGCTGGAATTTGTGCTGGTAATACAGTTGGTTCTTGAAGTCTATCATCAAAGTTTGGCATAAAATCTACAGTATTTTTTTCAATATCTGTAAGCATTAATTCTGCTATTTTTGACATTCTTGCTTCTGTGTAACGGTATGCAGCAGGTGGATCTCCATCTATTGAACCAAAGTTTCCGTGTCCATCAACTAACATATATCTCATTGAGAAATCTTGTGCAAGCCTAACTAAAGCATCATAAACAGACGCATCACCATGTGGATGATACCTACCTAAAACGTCTCCAACTGTTGTTGCAGATTTTCTGTATGGCTTATCTGGTGTTAATCCATCTTCATGCATTGTATATAATATTCTTCTATGAACTGGTTTTAAACCGTCTCTAACATCTGGAAGCGCACGTTGTACTATAACACTCATCGCATAACTTATGTATGCCATTTTCATTTCTTCATCGATGTCTCTTTCGATTATTTTTCCATCTTGTCTTTCTGCCATTGTTTCTACCTCTTTTCAATCGTTTTTATACTTTGTATTATACTAAAAAGATTGCTTTTTTGCAAGGATAAATAACAAATATTATAATTTTTCGGCTAACTCTAATTCCTCTGTACTTAACTCAAAATTTTTTCCGTTATTTTTTATCAAATTATGTATATTTTCTATATACCTAGCATTTTTAATTGTATTTTCAATTGGTACCAATTCTTTTAATTCCCTTTCCATTTTATAATATTCCTTTTGCATACCTTCAAAATCTTGATTATTATAACATTCTTTCCAATTGTTTATATATTTTTCCACATTTTTTGCACTACTAATTTGATTATTTAAAGTCTTCTCTATATTTCTTTCTACACTAGATAACAAGGCTGTTTTTCCTTTTTTTAGAGCCTTTCCAACCGTTGTATTTATTTTTCCTTTCTCCTCTCCTTTTTCAATTGCAACATCTAAAACATCCGAAACTTTATCAATAATTCCTCCATTTTGTATAGCTTTTTGAATTTGTGTAACATTTTCAAAATTACCAGACAATATTCCAACAGCCTCTTTTCCTGTTTCTATAACAGAATCAATAGACTTTTTAATTCCTTCTTTTAGTCCAAAATTTATTAAATTATTTTTTAGTTCTATTATTTCATCTTCTATTAAATCTGGTAACAAATATCTTAAACCAATATCAATTCCATTATTTATTGTTTTCCATAAAGTGGAATTTAAAAATTCATTTTGATTTTTTTCATTTATTAAATTTATATCTACATTTTGCTCTAATTCCATTTTATATTTTCCTTTCTTAATTAAATAATAATTAATATTATTTAATTAAATATATTTATTTTTATAATTAAATTATATTAATTAAAAATAAAAATCCTTTATTTTTGATTTTAAGCGTTTATTTTTTTTGTTATTTTCAAAAAATATTTAATTAATTTCTTATTTTCTCTTTTATATCCATTTTTTTCATTTATTAAATAATCCGGATAATTATTTAATTTAATATTTCCAATTATTTTTATATTTTTTAATATTTTTCTAGATATATTTTTATTAATTGAATAATTATTCACTTTATTAAAAATAATATTTATTTTTTCTTCATTAATATTATTTTGTTCAATTAGTATCTTTATAATTTTTTTACACAATTTTATTTTATCCACTTTTCTTTCCGTAATAAAAATAATTTTATATGCATTATTTTTTACCTCCAAATAATTATTTATATTTAATTCTTTAAAATCATATTTATTTTTTTCGTTAAAAATATTTTTCAAATTATCAGTAATTGTAGTTTTTCCAACATTTTTCTCTCCAATAATTATAATTAATTTTCTTTTTTGTAAATTATTATTTTTATATTTTACTAATTCTTCATCTTTTTTATTTATTATGCTTTTTAATAAATTAATTTCTTCAATTAATTTATCATTATTATTTATTTTAGAATTTTTTATTTTTTCAACAAAATCATTTATATTTATTTCATTAATATAAAATATATTTTTAATATTTTCATTTTTTAATAAATTTTCCAATACATCATTTTTATTTTCCAAAATACAAAAAATATTAATTTCATTATTTATTATTTTAATTTTATTTATTAAATTAATTATATTAATTTCTCCTGCAAGATTTTCATATAAAATTAAAATATCAACATCATTGTTTTTTTCTAAAAATTCCAAAATACCTTCTTTATAAAAAATATCATTTTCCAAAATTTCAAAATCACCTTGTTTTTTTAAAACATTATTTAAATTCTCATTTCCAATTGCAGTTAATACTTTTATTTTTTTCACCACTTTCTATTAATTGTTATCCACATTTTTTTAACAAACTGTTTATAATTTATTCTATAATTTTCTTTTCCTTTTCTGAACATTCAATTTTTGCTAAAATATGATTATCACCAATAAACATCAAACTCTCTCCTCTTTTTAAAGACTTAATTTCTATTTTTTCTTTTTCAGATAAATTCACATTTTCAGCTAAAATTTTTATATTGTCCTCTTCTAATAAGAAAAATGATTTTATACTAGAATTACTTAAAATACTCTTGCCATATATTCCATTTTCCAAACTAAATAAATCTGAAATATCTTGTGTAATTGCAACTCCACTGCCTCCATATTTTCTTATCGTTTTAAAAATTTTATAAATAAAAGATGCAACCTCTTTATTTGATGTAACTCCAATCAATCTCCAAATTTCATCTAAATAAATTGCCTTTTTCTTTTTTCTATTTATTTTAATTTTATCCCAAAATAATTCTGTAAATAAATACATTCCATATTTTAAATTTTCTTCACCTAATTCATAAACATCTGCAATAATCAACTTATTATTTAATTCAATATTTGTATAATTATTAAAAAATTTTAAAGAACCTTTTACAAATGGAATTAATTTAATACTAAACTTTTTAGTTTTTTCATCATTTTTTAATATTTCGTAAAATTCTTCTAAAATAGGCATATCACAATTTGATTTAAACTTTTTAGAAATAATATTATTTGTATTTTTTATAAATAAACTTTCATCATCAAAATTAATATTTTTTAATTTATATAATTCAATAATTTTTTCTTCTAAAATTGCTTTTTCTTCTTCATTTAATTCTCCAAAAATCAAATTAAAAAATCCAATTAATTTTGCAATTTTCGTAGCCAAATATCCTTTTTCTCCATCTTCTAATGATTCTTCTCTTATATCAAAAACATTTACAAAAGTATTTGATGATGGGCCAATTTTTATTTCTGTTCCATTCAATTCCTTTGCTAAATTCACATACTCTCTTTCAGGATCAATTACATATTGTTCAATTCCCATCAATCTATATCTCAAAATTAGCAATTTAGTGTAAAAAGATTTTCCTGCTCCAGATGTTCCAAAAATACACATATTTGCATTTCTATATTTTTCTGTATTATATCTATCTACAAAAATTAAAGAATTATTATAAATATTTTTTCCAATAAAAATTCCTTCTTCATCAAAAATACTTGATGTTATAAAAGGATAAGTAGAAATCAATCCACTAGTTAAAACATTTCTTCTTGCCGAATTTTTAATATCTATGTCATTTTCCATCATAGGCAAACAACTCCTAAAAACCTGCTCCTCCCTAAAATTTGCCCTTCTTGTTTGCATACCTTTACTTTGCATTAAACCTTCAATATTGTTTAAATAAAAATTTAAATTTTTTAAATTATCTGCAAAAATATTTACGTAAATATACAAAAAATACAAATCCTCATTATTTACTTGCATCTCTTTCCTTATATATTTCGCATCATTATAAGTATAAATTGCCAAATCAATATCTTCCCTGTTTTTATTTTTATCATTAATATCTACACCAACATTTCCAATATGATATGTTAAATCTTTTATAGTTTTATATTGATCCTGTTTTTCATAAAAAACAGAAATATTCATATTGATATTTGTATCTAACAGCGTTTTTAATAAAATATCACTTTGCTCCCTATAATAATTTACAACAATTAATCCTCCAAAAAATAAATTATCAATTTCTATATATTTTGGATTTTTAATATTAATATAACTTGGAGCAATTTCATCATTAATATTTACCGCTCCATCTAAAAAATTGCTTTCCTTTTTTTCAATTTCCTTATTAAATAATTCTATTATAATTTTCACCTCACTAATTTAAATAAATTCTTGAATTTAAAAATACATTAAATAATTCTTTTATTTCTGTTTTAGAATTAATTTCTTGAACAATATTTCCACATCTAAATAAACATTCTTTTATTTTAAAATATTTTTCATTTAAATTTTGAAAAATATTATTTTCATTTTGATTTTTTTCTTCTTCCGAAATAATTATATAAAAATTTTTACTTGATGAATTTTTAATAGAATTAAATTTTTGAATAAAATCAAAATAATCCTCTGCAATTTCATTTAAATATTCTTTATTTTCTTTTTCTAAATTATTTTTAATAATCTGAATATTTTTATCTAAATTTTCTTTACTACTCTGAATTAAAATTTGAATATCAAAATTACAAGTTTTTAAAAAAGTTTTATAAGAATTTAAAATTGCATCTTTTTCCAAATTAGACTTTAAACTAAAATTAATTGGACTAATTTTCATAATTTTAACAAATTTACCACCACTGAATTTAACAATACCATTCTCGTTAATATTCTCTATTGCAATCCATTCTTGCGTTGTACCAAATTTTTCTTTCATCTTCCCTCCTTCTTCCAACATTATATTATAAAATACCAAAAAGTCAAGAAAAATCGTTCCCCAAAATTCGACAAAAAACAACAAACAACCAATCTTATCCACTACCGCCCCAACTTTTTACTCCCCATTCTTATTATAGTAGAGTAGGAAAAAAGGAATTCAATCATTTATTCCTTTTTTCCGGCCCTCTAAAAAAATAAAAAAATTTTTTTAAATTTTTGAATAAAAAAAACAAATCTGCACACAATATAATCAGTAAGGTTAATAACAGTTGATCCAAGAGAATTATTAGATTAAATATATATTAGTTTAATAATTTTCGGGCAAAGATATATACTAGTTTAAAAACTTAGATTAATATATGTCGGCGATAAAAATATACTACTTGTAGGCAAGCTATAATTATTATGGTTACAATATAGGTAATATATTCGAGATAAGACTACTTTTATATTTCTTAATGGTTTTCACTAGTCCTACTGGGACGAACAAAGTTATTAAAAGTGTATTCTTAGTCGAGCAACTGATTTACAAATTTGGTCAATAGCTTATTTATATAGCAATATATATTAGGTTAAAACATTAAGTTTGATAGTCTGAGTTAAGATTGTTATTAGCTTTGCTAGGGATATAAAAGCATATCGTTTAACGATATGCTTTTTATCCATTTATTAAACATCTAAATTAGTAACCTTACTTGCATTTTCCTCAATAAATTGTTTTCTAGGAGCAACTTCATCACCCATAAGAATAGAAAAAGTTTCATCAGCTTTAATTGCATCTTCCATAGTAACCTTAATTAAAGTTCTAGTTTCAGGGTTCATTGTAGTTTCCCATAATTGATCAGGATTCATTTCCCCAAGACCTTTATATCTTTGAAGACCAAGTTGTTCTCTTAAAATTCCCTTTTCTTCCAAAGTTTTATAAGCTTGTTCCAAATCTTCATCAGTATAGCAATAAACATCTTCCATACCCTTTTTAGATAATTTATATAAAGGTGGTTGAGCTAAATAAACATTACCATTATCAATTAAAGGCCTCATATATCTAAAGAAAAATGTTAATAACAATGTTCTAATATGTGCGCCATCAACATCGGCATCTGCCATTATTATAATTTTTCCATATCTAATTTTTGTAACATCAAATTCAGGCCCAATACCTGCACCAATGGCAATGATAACAGGGTTTAATTTGTCATTACCATAAATTTTATCAGCTCTTGCTTTTTCAACATTTAGCATTTTTCCCCATAAAGGTAAAATAGCTTGATACCTTCTATCTCTACCTTGTTTTGCACTACCTCCTGCAGAATCTCCTTCGACTATATAAACTTCGCATTCTTCAGAAACTTTGCTACTACAATCTGCAAGTTTTCCTGGTAATGTTGTTGTTTCTAGTGCTGACTTTCTTCTTACTAGTTCTCTTGCTTTTCTTGCTGCTTCCCTAGCTCTTGAAGCACTCATACATTTTTCAAGTATAGCTTTTGCAACAGATGGATTTTCTTCCAAAAAGTTTGATAAAGCTTCATTTACCATACTCATTACAACACCTGTAACTTCACTATTTCCAAGCTTTGTCTTAGTTTGTCC
>CAKPLD010000055.1 GCA_934167225.1 uncultured Clostridia bacterium
TTCAATCACACATTAATCCCCCAAAAATTAATAATTATTCTAATTCGAACCTACTCTACAATTTTAAAGCTGTGAATAGTAACAATGATTTTTATAAAAACGAACAAATTTTCTTAAAACTATTGACAAGTTGAAAAAATAGATATATAATTCATAACATCGAAAGCGAACAACAATTCGCAAACAATTTAGGAGGGAATATATTATGATAAAATTATTAAATAGAAAAAATAAAATAGAAAAAGAATTAGAAAAAAGCGTAAAAATTTTTGGAAAAACAATCTCAGTAAATGTAATATATAGCAAAATAAAAAATCCAGAATTAGATTTAGTAGGAAATATCATAAATGTATATCTTCCAAACAAATACAAAAGAACAGGAAATGTAGCAATAGTAAAACTAGCAATAGAAAAAATGTATCAAGAAATAGCAAGAGTAGAAATAGAAAATGTAATGGAAGAAACAAGAATAAAAATGAATGGCCTAGCACCTGAAAATTATATAATAAGGAAAATACCAAATAAACTAGCCAAAACTATAAATATGAGAACTATAATTATAAATCCAGAAATAGTAAAATATGACAAGAAGGTTTTAAAATATGTTGTATTACACGAATTTTGTCATTTAAAGTATAAAAATCATTCGAAGGGATTTTTTGAAATGATGGAAAAATATATGGATGATTATGATTATTATTATGAATGTATATTAGATGTAGCATAGGGTTCGCGAAAAATTGGTTGAATGTAAAGTTAAGTTCCGGCATTTCTTGTAAAGGTAAATGCCGGAATATCAATGGATAAAAAAATGATACAAAAAAATTAATATATATGATATACTGTGAATAGGAAAAAATGTAAAAAAAATAACGTCCAAAATAAAGAATGTAAGACTAAGTTCCAGTAAAAATATTGCTATGGGCACAAATTTTTTTATATTATTATTTTTAATAAATTCGGCGTTAAAACAACGTCATTTCCGTTGATTTCGTGGTAGTCGAATTTATGTAAGACATTTTTTCCTATTAGCATATTAGCTAAATTAAATGGGCAACATTTATTTAATTCTTCTCTAGGATAGGAATTAATGTTGCTCATTAATGTATTTATATCAGATTGAGTTAAATCATCGAACGAAGTACCTTTAGGAAGAACATATCTTATAAGCTCGTGATTTTTTTGTACTTTTCCTTTCTGACAGCTTTTTCCGTGGATCACAATAAAACAAATGGACTTTTTCGGTATCAGAATATTTTTCAATGTAATCAGGGTTTTGAAACTCGCTTCCATTATCGGTCAAAATCACCTCAAATTGGTTTATAAAGGATTTTCCAAAGAAATGCTTAATAACATCAAACTTTTTATTTATTTCATCTTTAGATTGAGAATCAATTAAAAAAGCTAACATAAAATTTGAATTGGTAAATATTAGAGTAAACAGTGATTTACCACCTTTAATACCCTCTACAGTGTCAATTTGCACAACATTGGCATAAGGATGTTTTTCCATATATGAAATATAATTTTCATATGTACGATTTTTTCTATTTTGGGTATTCCTTGGGTCTTTTTGTATTTTCCTTCGGGGTTTGTATTTTACTTTACGAGGAAGGTCAATATTATTTATTCCGCTGAAATAGCCATTATTAACATAATTATAAAGTGTTTTTTCTGATATATATATCTAAATCAGGATTGTTCATTAAAATAGCAGCCATTGAATGACCTTTTTTTACTAGAGGAATAATTGTTGATGATAATTCCTGTAGCTGATTTGGAGTCTTGTTGATACCTTGTCGACTAGAAATTAGTAGCTCATGGTAAATAATATCAGCTTCTTTGGATTTGTATACACTTTTTTCCTTTCGACAGTTTTTTCTTTTGGTGCAACCATTACATACATATGGAGGTCTATTTAATTTTGGGCAACCTTCTTCTTTTTTGAAGTTATAGCACAGTTCGTTGCATTTACTACAATTTTTACATAAGGTGCTACAAGGTTTTCCACACACATTTTTTAATTTACATGAGCGCTTAAATTCACATTTATTAAAGGAATTATTGAAAGTAGATGGCTTTATAATCGAAAATTTTCGTTTGATTTCTTTAGATATTGTTGTTGGATCTTTTTTCAAGATTTTTGCAATTTCGCTAAAATTAGAACCTTGGTTTAGTTCTTCTTCGATGATATTTCTATCTTCTAAAGATAGATGTGTATAAAATTTATTATTTTTTTTATTTTTCATGATTTTTTGCTCCTTTGTAGGTGCCCATAACAATATTTATTAAATCAAAGTGTAAAGTTTAGTGCAAGTAAGCTGGAACTAACTTTTACAATAGGAGTGTAATACTTAGTTCTTGTTTACCTGAAATTACTTTTACAAAAATGTAAGAGTAATTTCCGTATACCGGAAATTGGTGTAAGACTAAGTTCCAGTTATATTTTTGAACTGGAACTTAACTTTACATTTAAGGTTCGCGAAAAATTTGTAAAATTTTGAAATTAGGGGTTGACAAAGTTAAAAAAATGGTGTATTATAGGTAACTATGTTGCGACAATGTTCGTGACATAAGTTGGGAACGCTTTCGTATACGTTAAAATAGGTATGGAATAGGCATAGATTATAAGTATTGGTCCTCCAAGACGATAAGTAAGTAAAATACAACAATAGCGTTTTCCCAACTTGTCCAGGAGAGGTTTTCTCTCCTGGACTCTTTTTTATAATTAAATTCATACAAAACTTTACATAATCTATTGAAAAAATCTCAAATATATGTTACAATAACAATATTAATACAAAGAGAGAAAATAGAAAAAAGGAGGAAAAAATGAATTTACCAAATTTATTCACCAAATTTTATTTAGATAAAGAAAAAGATATAATAGTAAAATTATTTAAATCAGAAAATCCGGACGAATTAATTTATGTTCTAGAAACGCCAAATCATCATACAGGTAATTTAATAACAAACCTAGCAAAGATTGCAAATGTAGAAACAATAAAAGATGAAAACGACATGAAAATAATTACAGGAATATTGCAAGCTTGTATTAATGATGATGGAGAAGAAGTTTACATATTTAGACTTGGCGGAATAAAAATAGCAAATATATATCCAGATGGAAGAATAGAAAGAAAAGCAAAAATACCAGCAATAATAAAATTACTAATGGCACAAACAAAGGATTACAAATTGCCAGTAGAAAAAACGATAGTAAAATCATATATCCTAAAAAAATCAAAATTCAGAACAGACTTACATACACATTTAAACCAAATTTTACAACCAGATTTATTAATAGCACTAGGAATAAAACATCAAATAGGATATTCATTATATTACATAAAAAAACTAGGAATAAAAGTAACAGCAAGACAAGAAAAAGAATTATTAAAAAAGAGAAGAGAAAATGAAAAGAAATACAAAAATTCTGAATTAGAAGGAAAAAAATTAGAAAGAAAGATAAATGATGAAACTTTAATAAATATGGCAGATCTAATTTTAAATAATCCAGAAAATGCAGAAGAAAACATAGTAAAAATCAGAAACAGTCTAGTTTTACTAAAAGATGGTCAGGCTGTATTTACAAATCTTGAAAAAACAATTATATATAGATATGCAATAATAAGAGGAAAACAAGTACCAGATAATGAAAAAATAGAATTAAGCATAGACAAAATCGAACAAATTGAAGACAATGACATAAGAGAAGCATTAAAACAAATGAAAGAAGACATGGCAGAAGGAAGTGTATACAAAAAAAATACATTTTATCAAGACAAATTACTATGGATTGCAAGAGAATATCAAAAACAAGGAATAAAATATGTAGAAATAGCAAATTCAACACTTGCAAAAAAAGGAATGGCAGGAATTCAAAATTTAGTAGAAATGCATGAAATAATGCCACAAATAGAAAAAGAAACAGGAGTAAGCATAAGATACTTAGCGGCAGGAAGTAGAACATTATTTACACCAGAGCAAGTAAAAGAATGTCCAGCTGTAATAAAAGCAGTAAGTAGAAGCCCATATGTTGTAGGAATGGATTTAATAGGAGAAGAAATAAACAATGTAACAGACTTTTCAGACCTAATAGAAGAAATTATAAAATATGCAATATATGAAGACGACGGCTACACAATAAGACTACATGCAGGAGAAACAGATGCATTTAAGGACAACATAGAAAAAGCATTAGATTGTATAAAAATATGTTTACCAAATGGAGAAAAAGCCCCACAAATAAGATTAGGACATGGTTTATATGTTCCAGACTTAGACACAAGAGCAGGAAAAAGAATAATAAGCAAAATGAAAGATTTAGACGTTGTTTTAGAGTTCCAATTATCATCAAATGTAAGACTAAACAACCTAACAAACTTAAATAATCACCCTATGAAAAAATATTTGTCAGCAGGTGTAAAATGCGTTCAAGGTACTGATGGATGCGGATTTTATGGAATTGATACAATAGACGAACAAATTGCATTAAGAAATTTATTAGATATAAAAGATAGCGATTTTGCAAAAATGAGAAAAGTAGAAGACGAAATATTAGAAAAGAGAAAAACATATTTTGCGGAAAAATCTAAAAAATTCGAACAATTTTTAGATGGAAGAACAATTGAAGAAGCATTACTAGAAGAAGAAGAAAAAGAATTAAAAGAAATAGATCTAGATTCAATCGATGTAAGAGGTTCTAATAGATTAAACTCTTACAATGTGTTCAAGAAAAAGATTGTTAGTTTACCTCAAGACAAAACACCAATCATAATAGCTGGAGGAAGTTTTAACTCTAAAGGTAGAGTTACAATGCCAAATGAGGAAATAAAAAAATCTTTGAAGGAATTGCTTGAAAAAGTAAATAATAAAAATACATATATTTTAATTGGACATAAAATGCAAGGATACGAAAGAGCCGTGCTAGATATATCAAAAGAGTTAAACAAAAAGTTTGATATAACAGCAGTTGTTCCAAAATATGTATCAGAAGATATTAAGGAAAACTTAGATAGTAATCAAGATTTAAGCGGAATTTATGTGTCTCCAGACCCATCAGAACTTGGAATTTACAAGAGTTTTAATTATGAAATTTTTGAAAGAAGAAATTCTGTTGTTGTTGCGTTTGATGGAAATTCACCAGTTTCGAATTTGATTCAGGAAGCTAAAAATGGTAAGGGTAAAGCTAAAATTTATGTTAATTCTGATGTTGACGTACTTAAAGAAAAGGCTAGATCTTTGGATGGGTATGTTAGATTGTTTAATAGTAGTGAGAATTTGGCGAGAGAGATTTTGGAGGATAATCCGGAGATTAAAGAAAAAATTGAAAAAAAGTAATAATAATGAACAAAAATTAATAGACTTCAAACCACTGTAAAAGAATAGCGTTTGCGTGGTTTGATTTTTTTAAAATTGTGTTATATAACTGATGAAACGCTTTACTCCGTTACATCTGGAAGTTAAATAGCTATTTTTGGACAGTGCTAATGCACAAAGAGGAAAATAATGGAAATTATTATAAATAAAGCTTTGGAGTAAATACAAAAAAGCTTAACATAATTGACTTATAGGTTGGAATTTGTTATAATTTAGTTATACATCAACCTAGGAGGTACAGCAAATGATCAACTACGAAGCCCAACAATCGGCTAACTTATTAGCGTTCTATACAGATGCTGATTTAAAAGAAAAAAAGTCTGTATTACAGGAGCTTATTCGTGAAACAAACCGGGATAACGTTGTTTGGGCGTTATCGTGCTCGAGCTCCTTCTTTTTTAGAGGGATTATGGATGACTTCAACGATTTTGATATTGTAGTAGAAGAATCATCCATAGACGGGTTCGTTGAAATTTTTGAGAGAATTGGAGGAGTTTGGGAAGAAAAACAAAACGGAAAAGAAAGGTACTTTGACTCCCGATTTTTTAAAAGTGGGAAAATTGGGACTGTGGAATTTGATGTAATATCAGTATTCACGGTAACCACATTTGGCACAAGATATTCTTATCTTTTTAAGAAAGAGGATATTGAACTTGTAAAGGATGTGCCGATTTGCCCAGTGGAAGCAGCAATGCTGCTTTACGGCATGATGATCGGATGGCAGGCTAAACGTAGATACAAATACGATTTGGCTATGGAGTACCTCAAAAAGCGAGGTATTAGCTATCCTGAGGTGTTAAACTCAACAGAGGGCTTACCTAAGTTCATTAGAGAGGATGTGAAAAAAGTCTTGAAGTGAACATCTCCCACGACAAAATTGACATTATGAAATTTTGTCGTGGGTATTATTTTATAAGAGGAGATCAATTATGAAAAAAGAAAGATTAAAATTTTTGGGAAGAGATTCTGGATTTGGCGATTTTAATACTTCCGCATATATTGAACATGAGAAAGAATTTATGCTAATTGATTGTGGTTTTACTGTATTTGAAAGGCTAAAGAATGATTTTGATTTTAATAAATACGAAAAGATTGTAGTTTTAATTACACATTTGCATAATGACCATGCGGGTTCTTTGAGTCAATTTATATTATATATATGGTTTGTGTATAATAAAAAAATTACAATTGTAAGTAAATGTAAAAATATTAAAGAATATTTAAAGATTACAGGAGTAACAGAAGAAGAATATGAATTAACAGATAAATATAAAGATGTTGAATTGATAAAGACAGAACATGTAGAACAATTAGATTGTTATGGAATAAAAATAAGAGATATACTATATACTGGAGATACAAAAACATTAGAACCATTTGTACCATACTTAAAGGGGATTACAGAATTTTATGTAGATATGTCCTGCCATGGAGGAGTTCATCTTAAATTTGAGGAAGTATTTGATAAATTAAAAAATATAAAAAACAAAGGAATAAAAATTGTTCTGATGCATATAGATGATTTAGAATATATAACGAAAGTTAATAATAATGAATTTTTAATTGCAAAAGTGGAATAGGTGTTTACAAAGCTATTAAAACTATAGTATAATAAAATATAACTGATAAATGAAACGAAAAATAAAAATATAGGAGGAATAAAAATGGCAACATATTTAACAGAACCATCAAGAACATTTAACGAATACTTATTAATACCAAGACTAACAACAAGGGACTGCACACCAGACAAAATATCACTAAGGACACCACTTGTAAAACACAAAGTAGGAGAAGAAGCCGAAATGTACTTAAATGTACCATTCACATCAGCAATAATGCAAGCTGTATCTGGAGAAGAAATGGGAGTTGCATTAGCAAGAGAAGGTGGTCTTGCATTTATATATATGTCACAATCAGTAGAATCACAAGCAGCAATGGTAAGACATGTAAAAGAATCAAAATCAGGATTTGTAAGAAGTAAATGGAACCTAAAGCCACATGATACATTAAGAGACATCTTAGAAATAAAAGAAGAAAGCGACCATTCAACAATACCAGTAACAGAAGATGGAACAGCAAGGGGAAAATTACTTGGAATAATCACAAGCAAAGATTACAGATTATCAAGAGACAGTTTAGATAAAAAAGTTGAAGACATAATGACACCAGTAGAAAAACTAGTATATGCAAAAGTTGGACTAACTCTATCAGAAGCAAATGATATGATTTGGGAAAAGAAAATAAACTGCTTACCTGTTATAGAAGAAAATGGAAACTTAAATTCATTAGTATTTAGAAAAGACTATGAACAACATAAAGAAAACCCACTAGCACTTCAAGACGAAAATCAAAGCTACTTAGTAGGTGCAGGTGTAAACACAAGAGACTATGAAGAAAGAATACCAGCTTTAGTAGAAGCAGGTGTAGATATATTGTGCCTAGACTCATCAGACGGATTCTCTGTATGGCAAAAAGAAGTTATAGAATGGGTACATGAAAAATATAATGGAAAAGTAAAAATTGGTGCAGGAAATGTTGTAAGTCAAGAAGCATTTTATTATTTAGCAGATGCAGGAGCTGATTTCATAAAAATAGGAATCGGTGGAGGTTCAATTTGTATCACTCGTGAAACAAA
>CAKPLD010000056.1 GCA_934167225.1 uncultured Clostridia bacterium
CTTTTTGATAAGTCGTTTACAACTCTTGCAATTCCTCCTACTACTCTTGGTGGATATTCCCATGTTAACATTAAGATCTTCATCTCTTTTACTTCCTTTCTTAAAAAGCATTTTCTTGTGTTTGTTTTTTTGATATTTTTCTACATTTATTCCTATTTTATACAATGTTTGTTCAATTGTAAATAGTTTTTTTGAAATTTTTCTAAAAAATGTTAACCAAATTAAATGAATATTTATCTGTAATGTGATCTAATACATATACCGTCTTTTCTAATTCACTTATTGCCTGTTCATATTCCCCATTTTTTGCTAAACTCTTGCATGCTGTAAAATTAGTTTCAACTTTTTCTAATTCATCATGTTCAATATAATAAGCAAGTTTATCATGTGCTTTTTTCCATTTATTATCAATTTCACTTATTTTCTCATATGCTTTATTATCATCTTTGGCAGATAAATTTTTTCCTAAATTTTCTAATTCTCCTGTTAGATAATTCACTGTATTTTTAGTATAATTTTGAGTAATAATATCTCCTATAATTATTAAAATAACTAAAACTATACAAATGATTAGTTCTTTATGCATAGCAATCAATTTCCCTTCTTATTATCTTTTTTTTGGCAAAAAATTTGTCCTTTTCCATCAAATGTAACCAGTAAGGCTTCTTCTGGTTTAAATCCAAATTTTTCCACTTCTATTAAAAGCCAATTGTAATCTTTTCCAATCTTTTGTAAATTTTCATTCATAATTTTCCCATCAACTACTAAATCATAAGGAAGGCCCTCATATTCTGGCATTATGTTAAAATCCTCTGGTATTGCTTTTCTTTTATTAGGCTTTTCAATAACCGTAACTTGTCCACTTGTCTCCAATATTGCATATTCTACATCTCCAATATTTATAACATCTTTCGCTCTTAATCTTTCTTGTAATTCATTTAATGTAAATCTTTCCTTTATTAAAGCATCCTCGTCAATTCTTCCCCTATATATTAAAATTCTCGGCTTTCCACAAATCGCTTCTCTGGCTTTTATACTTTTTAGGTTTATTGTAGATATTATTAAATGCATTACAAGTAATCCTATTATTGGCACAATTCCATTTGAAATTGGTATTCCCGTTTCTGTCATAGGAATAGATGCTAAATCAGCTATCATAATTGCAATTGCAAGTTCAAACGGCTGAAGTTGACCAATTTCCCTTTTTCCCATTAATCGCATTACTATTAAAACTACGATATATAAAATTATTGCTCTTGTAAAATTTATCAACATCTCTCTCCCCATTCGGGGACGGTTCTTTATTGGGGATTTCCCATCTGCTCCCCATTCGGGGACGGTTCTCTATTGGGGAATCCCCAATAGAGAACCGTCCCCGAATGGGGAGCACCGTCCTCTTTCTTTGTTTTTTTCATTTATTTACTATTTTCTCAAAAAATCAAAATTTTATTCTTATATTGCATAAAAAAAATCAAATTGTAAACAATAATTTTATATAGCTAAAAAAATACTTTAAAATACTTTAAATATAAATAAAAAAGGAGGATGAATTATGTCTGACGGTCAAACTCAATCTAGAACATCTGGTGGTACAAGTATGGTGTGGCAAATAATAGGTAGACTTGTTGCAGCTGCTGTGGTTTTGGCAATTACTGCTTTTTTCACACCGGGATTTGCTATTAATAATATTTGGTCTTTAGCTATAGCTGCTGTAGTTTTAACTGTTTTAGACTATTTAATAGTCAAATTTACTGGCTTACATGCTAGTCCATTTGGAAAAGGGTTTATTGGTTTTGCGCTTGCTGCTATAATTCTTTATGTTACACAATTTTTCGTAGCAGGTTATACTATTTCGTGGATGGCTGCTATTATTGGTGCTTTAATTTATGGGGTTATAGATTATTTTTTACCTGGTAACCAACAAATGTAGTTAAAAAACAGGCTGATATATTTTTATATACCAACCTGTTTTTTTATATTTTCTCCACTATTTCATTCATATTTTTATAAATATGGTTCGGTTTTACATAACCTCTTACTGCTGATAATGGATATACATTTGTATTTCTTCCTATTATTGTTCCTGGATTTAATACACATCCACATCCAACTTCTGCATGGTCTCCTAAAATTGTTCCAAGTTTTCTTAGATTTGTTACAATTTTTTCGTTATTATATTTTATTTGTACATTTTTCTTGTCTGCTTTTAAATTTGATGATATGCTTCCTGCTCCCATATGTGATTTGTATCCTAAAATAGAATCTCCTACATAGTTATAATGTGGAATTTGAACATTATTAAATATAATTACATTTTTTAATTCTGTTGAGTTCCCCACAACCGAATTTTTGCCGACGATGGCTTTTCCTCTAATAAATGCACAATGCCTTATTTCTGCGTTTTCGTCTATTATACATGGACCACCTATATATGCTGTTGGGGCAATTTTGGCAGATTTTGCAACCCATATATTCTCTGCTTTTTTTTCATAGATATTTTTGTCTAAGGAATTTCCTAGTGTTATTATAAATTCTTCTATTTTAGGTATTACTTCCCATGGATATGTACAGTTTTTGAATATGTCTTTTGCAATTGTTTCTTCTAGATTTAAAAGATTTTCTATTTTAAGCTCTTCCATCTTTTTTCTCCTTTAATTCATAAATTTTTTTAGCAGTTTCTGGACTGTCTACTCCTTCTTTGTTTTTTATCGGGGCAAATTCGTCCTCTCTTTTTACCCTCATTACTAGCATATCTTCTAAATATTCGAAGCCATCGAATATAAAAGATTCGAATTTATATAAACCTTTTTTTAGTGCTATATGATATTGTAAGTCATGATTTGCTATTTTTTCTATTGCCTCTAAACTTAGAAGATGACTTAATATATTTGCTTCTCCATAAACTAGTTCTCCTTGTGCATCTTTTTGATTTCTCATTTCTTCTGATAGTTCTATGTATTCTACTATACTTGGTTTGTTGTTTCTTTTACAGAAAACACCTACTTTTTCTTCTGGATATGCTTTTGCTACAGATTTTGATGCAATTTCTAATTTTTTTTCGATGGTTGCACCTATAAGTACTGGTGAAATTGGGTTTACCATTATGTTGTCTACACCACATATATATACCCATTTTACTCCTTTTTTTCTCATATCTTCAATTACATTTTGTTTCTTCATAGCAGAATATATTCCGCCATTTCCATTTGAACCTGTTTTTATTTTGTTGTTTTCTAATACCATTTTTCCTTCTTCTGTAAGCATTGGTAGCTCGCCTTGTTTGAAAAATTGTACCTTTTCTTTTTCGTACCCAAAGTAATTGTTTTGTTCTAAAAATTCTTGTGTCTCTTTGTTGTTTTGCTCACTTGTCATGATATACCAATATGGCAAAATGTTATACATTTTTTTTGCTTTCATTATATTTTCGGTTAAAATTTCAAATATATATTTTTCTTTTTTTCCTATGTTTAATTTGTATGTTCCTTTTGGCCCTTTCCATCCAAGTCTTGTTCCTTGCCCTCCTGCCATTGTTACTACTGCATATTGGTTGTTTTTTATTATTTGTTCTCCCTGCTTTTGGTATTTTTCTTTTTCTTCTTTACTTAGTTTCCAATAGTCTATATATTTTATTGGTGTTATATTTCCTGTTTTTATTGTGTTGTCTTTTTTGGTTTGTTTATATAGATTGTTTATCTCTTCGAAATTTATTTGGTTTATTTGTTTTGCTATTTTCTCTTTTTCGCTTTGGCTTAGCGTTTCTATTTCTTTTAATATTTCTGTTTCTCCTTGTTCTTTTAATTTGCTTTTAGCAAGTTCTATATCTGTCATTTTTACCACCCTTATTATTATATTCTTTTTATGGATTTATTTTACAATAAAAATGTGAAATTAACAAGGTTTTTGAGAAATTATGATTAAAAATTTGACGGTACATGAAAAAAGTTGTATAATGTATAGAGGTTTCCATATTGGGAACTCGCATTTCGAAGGAGATTGTAGCGGGTTCGTGGGCAATAGTCGTGGAACTATGCTACTTTCTCCTTACCCAAAACTGGTTATCAGTTTTTTAGTTAAGGCAATTGTGCTTTAACCATGTTAACAGTCGATAGGCCAGGGCTGTTGATGTGTTGTATTTGGCTAAAAAGAGGAGTATGTTATAATAATGGATGTATACAGAAAACTTCGATCGAAATACGAAAAAAAAGTAAGAACCGATTCCATCAACCCTTCCAATTGGGAAGCATTTCAAAGAAAAGCTGAAAAAAAGGGGTGGGTAATCATTAATCATTACCCGCTCCCCGATGGAAAGATTGGAGTCGAGTATAAAGAAACCCGATAACCATTCCTCTTACCCGCTATTTTATTGCTAAAAATAGCGGGCTTTTTTTATTCTTCAACACAAATTTTTTCTATCTCACCCATTTGCCAAACCCCAAAATATATGATATAATAAAGCAAATTTAAAAATGGAGGTAAAAATCTTGAAAAAAAATGAACTAATTTTAATACTAGATTTCGGTGGACAATATAATCAATTAATAGCTCGTAGAGTAAGAGAATGTAATGTTTACTCTGAAGTTGTGCCTTTTGATATTTCTTTAGAAAAAATTAAAGAAAAAAATCCAAAAGGTATTATTTTTACAGGAGGACCTGCAAGTGTATTTGGAGAAGATAGTCCAAAATGTGATAGTAAAATATTTGAGCTTGGTATCCCTGTTTTAGGAATTTGCTATGGTATGCAACTTATGGCATATACATTAGGCGGAAATGTTGCACATGCTGATAAAAGAGAATATGGAACAACAGATGTAACAATAGATAATACTTCAAAATTATTACAAGGATTTGGCGAAACTAATGGATTTTTAATGAGCCATACAGACTTTGTAGAAACTGTACCAGAGGGATTTAAAAATATAGGTCATACTCCTTCTTGCCCAAATGCTGCTATGGAAAACGAAGAAAAAAAATTATATGGAATTCAATTCCATCCAGAAGTTAACAATTCTGTAAATGGAACTATGGTTATTAAAAACTTCTTATATAATGTTTGTGAATGTCAAGGTGATTGGCAAATGTCTTCATTTGTTGAAGATTCTATTAAAACATTAAAAGAAAAAATAGGTAATGGAAAAGCTTTATGTGCTTTATCTGGTGGTGTTGATTCATCAGTTGCAGCTGTTCTTTTAAGTAAAGCAATTGGTAAAAATTTAACTTGTATATTTGTTGACCACGGCCTTCTTCGTAAAAACGAAGGTGATGAGGTTGAAAAAATATTTAGAGAACAATATGATATAAACCTTATTAGAGTAAATGCTGAAGATAGATTTTTAGATAAATTAAGTGGTGTTACTGACCCTGAACAAAAAAGAAAAATTATTGGTGAAGAATTTATTAGAGTTTTTGAAGAAGAGTCTAAAAAAATCGGAACTGTTGATTTTCTTGTTCAAGGTACTATTTACCCAGATGTTATTGAAAGTGGTTTAGGAAAAAGTTCTGTAATTAAGAGTCACCATAATGTTGGTGGTCTTCCTGATTATGTTGATTTCAAGGAAATTGTTGAGCCTCTAAGAAATCTATTTAAAGATGAGGTTAGAAAAGTTGGATTAGAACTTGGTATTCCAGAAAACCTTGTATTTAGACAACCTTTCCCTGGTCCTGGTCTTGCAATTAGAGTTATAGGAGATATTACAAAAGATAAATTGGATATTTTAAGAGATGCTGATTTTATTTTTAGAGATGAAATAGCTAAAGCTGGTCTTCATAAGTCAATTAATCAATATTTCGCAGTTCTTACAAATCTTCGCTCTGTAGGTGTTATGGGGGATGAACGTACTTATGATTATACTCTTGCTTTAAGAGCTGTTGAAACTACTGACTTTATGACTGGTGTTTGGAGTAAAATCCCTTATGAGATTTTAGAAAAAGTTTCTTCTAGAATTGTTAATGAGGTTAAACATGTGAATAGAGTTGTTTATGATATTACTTCTAAACCACCAGCAACTATTGAGTGGGAATAGAATTTTAACAATTTTCTAGTTTAGGCTAGAAAATTGTTTTACTTTTGGGATTTTTTGTGGTATAATATAAACGATTTATTTCTTATAGAAAGGAGATCGGTTATGGCAAGTGTAACTGATAAAACTCTCGAGATTATTCATCGGGAGTATAATGTAGCTGTTGGCACAGCTTCAAGTATGCAGGAAATTCCGGAAATTATGCACCGGAATTTAAAAGCATTAAAAGCTGATATTCCGGAAGAAGACTCATCTGTCTTTTTTAGTTTCATGGACGGTCTGGTAAACTGTTACAGAGAACGAAAAATGACGTTCGAAATAACAGACTTTGTAACCGAGCTGAACTCTGTCGTTATGTACATCATAAGATGGCTTAACGAAGAAAAACAGGCCAATATCGACATCAACTGGTACGCACGTAGAAAGGCTCTTGAAAGTGATCTTACAAAGATACTCAACAAGTCTCTTCTTGATGATGATGTATCGGTTTACATTCGTGACAGGTTTGGAATTCGTGGCATTCTTCTGAATAAGGATGTTCAGAAAAATAATATCGAAAAAATCGATATTATTTTCAAGGCTATAAAGGATATTCTTGTAAGAGAATCGCCTTCTAAAGATGCCTTTATGGAATGGTATCAGACCAATCCAACTATTAATAAAATCAACAGATTTGAGTTGGATGCATTTTTGGTAGATATCCCGTTTGCAATAACAGATGTAAGAGATTACATCCATAAACCTAAGGCGAATGGCTATCAATCTTTGCAGTTCACTCTGCAGACATCTGTCTACTCTCCAATCCTGCCAGGTGCAAAAATCGAGTTCCAATTACGTGACCTTGATATGCATAATCGTGCAGAAGGCTATGTAGTCGCGGAGAATCCTGAAATGGATCAGTCACATCAATCTTATAAAAATGAGATTGATGAAAGAATATCCAAAGTATTTAGGATTGATGACTTTGCTAAAGTTAATCTTTCAGGCTTTGTCAATTACGATGACAAAAATGCCGACAGAGATGGCTTACACCATCCTAAGCATTTTGCAGACAGACGGTCAAAATAATATTGCAGCAACAATATCTTATTTCTTCCCCTCAGAGAATTTTTCTCCGAGGGGATTTTTCTGATTGGGGACGGTTCTTTTTCCGAAAAAAAACCGTCCCCAATCAGAAATGTACCAAAAAGACCTGGTCCCAATGGGACATTTCCCAATCAAAAAAGCAATGCTATTTCCAGCATTGCCTTTAAAATATATAAACTAAATCTCTCTTACAGTCAAATCATGTGCTGAACCCTCTTGAATACTCAAATTAGAAACAGGAGTTAAAATAGCCTTTTCATGGAATTCCTCCAAATTTCTAGAACCACAGTTAGACATAGTTGATTTTATTTTCTTAATAGTAACATTTAAGTTATCTTTTAATGGTCCTGCATAAGGAATATATGAATCAACACCTTCGACAAATGACATTTTTTCATTTTTAGAACCCAAGTCATATCTTGTCCAGCTTCTAGCTCTCTTTGATCCTTCTCCCCAATATTCTTTAACAAATTTTCCATCTAATTTTATTTTTGTTGTTGGGCTTTCGTCAAATCTTGCAAAATATCTTCCCATCATAACAAAGTCACATCCCATAGCTAATGCTAAAGTAATATGGTGGTCATGAACAATTCCTCCATCTGCACAAAGTGGAATATATATTCCTGTTCTTTTTGCATATTCTTCTCTTGCTGCTGCAACATCTATTATACTTGTTGCTTGTCCTCTTCCGATTCCTTTTGTTTCACGAGTGATACAAATTGAACCTCCACCGATTCCTATTTTTATGAAATCAGCTCCTGCATCTGCTAAATAGTAGAAGGCTTCTTGGCTTACAACATTTCCTGCACCAATTTTTATTTTTCCATTATATTTTTCGTGTACCCATTCTATAACTTC
>CAKPLD010000057.1 GCA_934167225.1 uncultured Clostridia bacterium
GAGGATTGCTTGCAAATATTTCAAAACTTGCAATTGCTCTTGATCAAGTTAGAGTTCAAAAAGAAGAAGCTTAATTTTATTAAGTTATTCAATTAAAGCTAGTGAAAATGAAACAAATATACATAGTCATTAGTTATCAAAAAAATTATATTAAATAATAAAATGAAATTAAATTTTTAATAAATAAAAAATAGGAGGATTTTATAATGAATAAAGAAGAAATGATTGAAGAAATCAAAAAAATGACAGTTGTTGAATTGTCTGAATTAGTTAAAGCTATAGAAGAAGAATTTGGAGTATCTGCAGTAGCAGCTGCTGCACCAGCAGCAGGAGCAGCAGGAGCTGCAGCAGCTGAAGAAAAAACATCATTCAATGTTGTTTTAGCATCAGCAGGAGATCAAAAAATAAAAGTTATCAAAGTAGTTAGAGATGCTACAGGTTTAGGATTAAAAGAAGCTAAAGAATTAGTTGATGGAGCTCCTAAAACAGTTAAAGAAAACGTTAGCAAAGACGAAGCAGAAGATTTAAAAGCTAAATTTACAGAAGTTGGAGCTACAGTTGAATTACAATAATAAATTAAAAAGTCATATAAAGGATTTAAGCCTTTGTATGGCTTTTTTAGTAACTTTTTTAATGTTACAATTCACAGATATTAAAACCGGTTCGAATTAGAATAATTATTAATTTTTGTGGGATTAACGGCTCAATACGGACTTTAAGAGCTTATAAGCATTATTTTTGGCACCCTTCCATGGCGGAGCATGAACTCTTTCCAAAAATTCTGCTAATAAGCTCTAAAAGTCCTTCAATCACACATTAATCCCCCAAAAATTAATAATTATTCTAATTCGAACTTACTCTACAATTTTAAAGCCGTGATTTGTAACTTTTTAATTGAACATCAAGTCATTTTTAAGAAAAAAAGTTGATAAATAAGTATAAGTCTGATACAATAATGAAAAAAAGTGGTGAAAATTATGTATGAAACAATGAAAGAAGTACAAGAGGCAATAAAAAATTGCAATAGATGTAAATTATGTAGAGGAAGAAAAAATATTGTATTTGGTGTTGGAGACGAAAATGCAGATATAATGTTTATAGGTGAAGGACCAGGAGCAGATGAAGATGCACAAGGAATACCATTTGTTGGGAAAGCAGGGCAATTAATGAATAAAGCATTTGACATAGTTGGAATAGAAAGAGAAAAGGTTTATATTGCCAATATTGTAAAATGTAGGCCACCAAATAATAGGGATCCTGAAGAAGACGAAATTTTAGGTTGTATAAATTATTTAAGAAATCAAGTAATTATAGTAAAACCTAAAATTATCGTTCTGCTTGGAAGAATTTCGCTTCAAAGTATTTTAGGAAAAGAATATAAAATAACTGCAACCAGGGGAAAATGGATAGAAAAAAAAGGAATCCATTATATGTCAACATGGCATCCAGCAGCATTACTAAGAGATGAAACTAAAAAAATTGATTTTATAAATGATTTAAAACAGGTTGTTGAAAAACAAGCTGATTTTTAAAGTATAACTCCAAAAGAGGGAAAAGAAAGGAAAAGAAAAATGAATCAACAAATACAAGAAAAAGCAAATTACTGTTTAAATTGCAAAATAAAACCATGTTCAAATAAAGGTTGTCCATTAAACAATAACATACCAGAATTTATAAAACAAATAAAGGAAAAAAACTATAGTGAAGCATATAAAATATTATCAGAAACAACAGTACTACAGCCAATTTGCGGAAGAATATGCCCACACAAGAAACAATGTGAAGGTTCGTGTGTAAGAGGAATAAAAGGTTCAGCGGTAAGTATTGGTGAAATGGAAGCTTTTGTTGGAGATTACGCAATACAAAACGGGTTAAAGATAGATAAACAAACAGAAAAAATGTTTATAAATAGAAAAGTAGCAATTGTAGGAGGGGGGCCTTCTGGCTTAACTTGTGCGGGATTTTTAGCTAAAAAAGGAGTCAAGGTAACAATTTACGAAAGAAAATCTTTCCTAGGAGGTTTGTTGGTTTATGGAATTCCAGAGTTTAGATTACCTAAAGATATTGTTAAAAGTGCTATTGATAAAATTTTAGATTTAGGAATTGAAGTTAAATATAATAAAGAACTAGGAAAAAATTTATTTTTAGATAACTTAACTAAAGAATATGATTATGTATATTTAGCTTTAGGAGCTAATGTTTCATCACATATGGGTATTGAAGGTGAACAATTAGATGGTGTTTTCGGCGGAAATGAATTATTAGAAAACAATAATCATCCAGATTATAAAGGAAAAACCGTTATTATTAATGGTGGTGGAAATGTTGCAATTGATGTTGCAAGAACAGTTAAAAGAATGAATGCAGGAGAAGTGCTAATTGTTTATAGAAGAGCAAAAGAACAAATGCCAGCTGAGGAAAAAGAAGTTAAAGAAGCCGAACAGGAAGGAATAAAAATATTATTTCAAAATAATATTGTAAAAATTAATGGTGAAAAAAAGGTAAATGGTGTTGAATTAATTAAAACAGAACTAGTTCAAAAAGAAGGAGAATCAAGATTAGCACCGGTAAATATAGAAGGAAGCAATTATACAGTAAAAGCAGATTATGTAATAATGGCACTTGGTTCCAAAACAGATAAATTTGTGTCAAATTTGGGATTAAATTTAACAAATAAAAATTATATAGATGTAAACGATAAATTCCAAACTTCAAATCCTAAAGTTTATGCAGGAGGAGATGTAGTAGGTGGAAATGGCACAGTTGCATGGGCCGCAAGAAATGGAAGAGATGTGGCAAAAAATATATTAGAAGAATTAAAAAATATTTAAAGAAAAATATTGATTTTTTATTAAAAGCATACTAAAATTAATAATATCTTAATAAACTAAAAAATGAAAGGAAAAGGGACTCATGAAAATACTTCTAGATGCAATGGGAGGGGACAATAGCCCTGAGGCAACAATTAAAGGTGCAGTAAATGCAATAAACGAAATAAAAGCAGAAGTTATTTTAATAGGAAAAGAAGAAATAATAGAAGCTAAAGTAAAAGAATTTTATGAAAAAACATTAAAAGAAATATCACCAAGATTATCAATAAAAAACGCGACAGAAACAATAGAAATGGAAGATGGACCAACAGATAGTATAAAACACAAAAAAGACTCATCTATGGTAGTTGGATTTAATATGTTAAAAAAAGGCGAAGGAGATGTATTTATATCTGCTGGAAATTCAGGTGCGTTACTTGCTGGTGCAACATTATTAGTTGGAAGAATTAGAGGCATAGATAGACCTGCTATGGCGGGAATATTGCCATCATATAAAAGCAGGCTTGTATTAATAGATTCAGGAGCAAACACAAACTGTAGACCTTTAAATTTATTACAATTTGCTCAAATGTCAAGTATATATATAAGAAACACATTTGGTATAGAACATCCAAGAATAGGATTATTAAACATTGGAACAGAAGAAACAAAAGGAAATGAATTAACAAAAGAAAGTTATAAACTACTAAAGGAAAAATCTGAAGAACTAAATATCAACTTCATAGGAAATGTAGAAGGAAGAGATGCATTTTCAGGAGAAGTTGATGCGCTAGTAACAGATGGCTTTACTGGAAATGTGTTCTTAAAAGCAGTAGAAGGACTTGGAAAATTTGTAAAAAGAAGTTTAAAAGAAAGTTTAATGAAAAATATATGGTCAAAAATAGCAGCAATACCATCACTTCCAGCAATGAACAAATTTGCAAAATCAATGGACTATAAATCATATGGTGGAGCATTATTTTTAGGGGTAAAAAAACCAGTTGTAAAAGCACATGGAAGCAGTGATGCTAAACTATTCGAATTTACAATAAAACAAGCAGAACAATTTGTACAAAACAAAACAGTTGAAAATTTAATAAAAGAATTTGAAAAAGAAAAAACCGAATAGTAATTCAAAAATTTAATAAATTTAAGATAACTATTGACAAAATAATAAACATATAATATAAATGTTTATAGAAAAATAACATCAAATTTATATCAAATGGTATATGAATTTTTTATAAACGTGAGAAGAGGAGGTGAACTTGAAAAATGAGTTCAGAGGAAATATTTGAAAAGGTAAAAAATATAATTGTAGATTTGCTACAAGTTTCAGAAGAATCTGTTACATTAGATGCACATTTTATAGATGATTTAGGAGCTGACTCTTTAGATTTAGTTGAATTAATAATGGGAATCGAAGAAGAATTTAATATAGAAATTCCAGATGGAGAAGCAGAAAAAGTTGTAACAGTTGGAGACGTAGTTGAATACATAAAAGAAAATATTGGATAAAACTAAAAAAGAAAATAGCTTATTATTTGTTATTTTCTTTTTTCTTTTGGAAGAAATTTTAATAAAAAAAGATATGCAAAATTATTTTTTAGGCATATCTTTTTTTGATATTTTAGCATTAATATATGGAGTTATTTCATCTGTAATTTCTAAAATGTAATCAGATGAGGTATTATAATATTTGGCCAACTTACGAATATATTCGGCAGGAATATCTCGCTTTCCAAGTTCATACAAACTATATTGTTGTCTTGTAATATTTAATAATTTGGCAATTTCGTATTGCTTTTTGTCAAAATCTTCTCTTAAATCTTTTAATCTTTTTAAATACATATGGTTCATCTCCAAACTCTATCAGTATATTATCATGCATTTGTATGTGTGCATAAAAATGCATTTAAAAAAGTGCAAAAATATATTGACTTTATATATTCTTATTTGTATAATAATTTTAAAAAGCATTCGTACGAGTGCACGGAGAATAAAAAGCTTAAATTTAAGCATATTAACAAAGGAAGGAGTATTTATGAGAGAAATACCAATAAAAAGAAAAGATAATAAAGGAATAACACTAATTGCACTAATAGTTACTGTAATTGTTTTAATTATTTTAGCAGGTGTAAGTATATCCATGTTAACAGGCGAAAATGGACTGATTGGGAGAACTGGGCTTGCTAAAATGTCTACAGAATTTGCTTCTTATAAAGAAGAATTAGAACAGTGGAAAATGTCAAGGACTATGGAGGACGTAAGCTTTTCTGACGATACTCTTTCTGCTGGGAAGAATAATTTAAGCTATGGTGGAGAGAAAAAAGATGGAAATATAAAAACGATTATTCCAGATTTGAAGGATGATTATTTAAATGAAATTGAGGTTATAAAAGGTGAGCTTGTTTTAAGTACAACTGATAGTTCTAAAATAAATTCTGCTAAGATTGCTAATGTTTCTGTAAATCCTTATGAAATTAAAGATGGAGAATTATTGTCTGCAGGTGCTAATTTGGATTTGGTGTCTGGAGATGGAAGTTTGACTATTCCGGAAAATGTTACTAAAATAGGAAGCGGTGCTTTTTCTGGCGTAGAGGGACTTAAAACTGTTATAATACCAGGGACTGTTAAGGAGATTGGCGATAATGCGTTTTCATATAATAAAACTTTGGAGAAGGTTATAATTCAAGATGGGGTGGAGACGATAGGGAGTCAAGCATTTGCATATTGTACACAACTTAAAAGTATAGAGATGACAGATAGTGTTGTGAATATAAATAATTTAGCATTTGCACATAACGATAATTTACAAAATGTTAGACTTTCAAATAGTATAACGAAGATATCAAATGGTCTTTTCTATGGGTGTCTTAATTTGTCGCAAATTGTTATTCCAGAAAACGTAACATCTATTGAAGACCTTTCATTCTCTTTTTGTAAAAAATTAGATGATGTTTATATACCAAAAAATGTAAGCACGATATCATCAGGAGCATTTAGAGATTGTACTAATTTAAATACAGTTACAATAGATAAAGAAAATAAGAAGTTTACTATAGAAGATAATATTGTATATGCAATAAATGAAACATCTAAATCATTATTAATATCATTAGTTTCTAATACTAATAAAACGGAAATTACTATACCAGAAGGAGTAACAAATTTAGGAGTAGGAGCATTGGGGAATTTTAAACAAGTTGAAATATTGAATTTGCCTTCAACGATATCGAATATAAATGGTTGGGCTTTTGATGGTTGCGGAAATACATTAAAAACTATAACTATGCCAGAAACCAATAAAACATACAAAGTCGTTGATAATATGTTACTTTCAAAAAATGGTGAAAAACTTATAAAGGCATCTATGGATAGAGAAGAAATAACTATACCAGATAGTGTGAAAACAATAGGAGGAGCTTCGATAACTGGAACAAAAATAAAAAAAGTAAAAATCGGAGATAATGTTGAAACCATTGAAAATAACTCTTTTAGAAGCGGAACTTACAATATAACGGAAGTTATTATTGGAAAAGGAGCAAAAGACATATCGTCGGGTTTTAGACAAGAATCAGGTTGGAGGAATGTAACTTTAACAATAGATAGAGAAAATGAAAATTATATTGTTGAAGGGAATTTTATATTATCAAAAGATAGAAAAAAACTTGTAGCACCAATAAATAGTTCTAAAAATGTGGTTGTGCCAGAAGGAGTTGAAACAATAGATAATTTAGGATCAATTGGAGCCGAAACAATTAAATTACCAAATACAATTAAAGAAATCAAAACAATGACTGGGAATTCTAGGCTAAAAGAAATTACCATTCCAAGTTCATGTACCACAATTGGTGAATATGCTTTTTCAGGCTGTAGCTCACTAGAAACAATAAAAATTCAAAACAAAGAAAATTCAATATCAGGGGCACCTTGGGGAGCAACAAAAGGGCTAAAAGTAGTAAAATGGAACCAATAAGTAAATTCACAGAAAATAGCCATTTTTTCTATAAAAAAGTGCTCTAAACCCATTGACACTAAACAAAAAAAATGATAAAATATAAGCCGTTATGGTAAATAAACCCATAACGGCAAAATTAATTTTAGGAGGTGAATTTAAGTGCCAACAATCAACCAATTAGTAAGAAAAGGAAGAAAAACAGGAGTTACAAAATCAACTGCACCAGCTCTTCAACATGGATACAACTCAAAAAGCAAAAAATTAACAAACAATAGAGCTCCACAAAAAAGAGGAGTATGTACAGTAGTAAAAACAGTAACACCTAAAAAGCCAAACTCAGCTTTAAGAAAAGTAGCAAGAGTTCGTTTATCAAATGGTTATGAAGTTACATCTTATATCCCAGGTATAGGACATAACTTACAAGAACACAGTGTTGTATTAATAAGAGGTGGAAGAGTAAAAGACCTTCCAGGTGTTAGATACCACATCATCAGAGGAACATTAGATACAGCAGGTGTTAAAGACAGAATGCAAGGTCGTTCTAAGTATGGAGCTAAACGTGCTAAAAAATAGTAAAATCGATTAAATCAGGCATCTTGCACGTTTTTAACATTCATTATGAACTTTCGGCATACAGACGTATAGCCTCAAGCCGTAATAAATATTAAAAACGCACAATATACCTAATTTTATCAATTTTACAGAGCCCGCAGGATAGGTGGGAGGAATGTTTAGTGGATTTTTTTAATAGTGCTTATTCTTACTAAATTGAGGTACTTAAATTTAGCAATAGATAGAGCATTATGCGGATAGGTTTTGGTAAAAACTTATCAGAGTAACTTTTGGCAATTTGGAAAATCAAATTGTTGACTTTAATTAGAATAAAAAATGTAAAGGAGTGAAGAATAGTGCCAAGAAGAGGTTTTATAGCAAAAAGAGATGTATTACCAGATCCAATGTA
>CAKPLD010000058.1 GCA_934167225.1 uncultured Clostridia bacterium
TTTCTCTAATTGGTTGGCGATATATACCTCCAATACGGACTTTCACCGATTAGCTAAACGACATGCCTGTCGCACAACTAAAAAAGAGAGAAATTTATTATTTCCCTCTTATAATTTTTGTTAGTTTTACATTCAATTTTAATAAAGTTTGTATTTCCTCTGTTGTTTCTTCGAATTCTCTTTCGTCGAATTCATCTCTTTCACATATGTCTTCTGTGATATAATCTTGTAGAGTTCCCATTTTTATGTCTAAGGCTTCAATTATTTGCATTAATTCTTCTTGATTTAATTCAATATTATACTTTTTCATAAAAACCACAACCTTTCTATTTTATTTTCAATGTGCTTTTAAGCTTGCCCAAAACTATGCACATTGGTTTTAATAAATCAAAGAAAGGCTTAAGAGGTTATGACCTTGATTTGTTAAAAGCAAGGTGCTACCCTAAAAAAGCTTAAAAGGAAATTGAAAAATAAAATAGGAAGGTTGTACTGCATGAAAATATTCACTGCATATCACTACACTAGAAATACATACAACGAGATTTAATAAAATGAAATAAATATAAAATACAATATACAGGGTTGTGGTGGTTGGGTTCGTACCCAATGTATCTTCATCTATTGACAAAATTAGACAAATAGTTTATAGTATCTATTGCCGACTTGCTTAGTGGCAGGAAGGAGGTTCTACGATTGAAAGACTTGATGAGATTGTTGAAACTTTATCTTATTTACTTAATTGTAAAAAGTTTAGGGGAGTAGGCGTACAAAAAAGACTGGGATTTGACACTTTTCCCAGTCCTTTTTTGTTCTACTTTTTACTTGACTTGATTTGCAATTGCACTATTATAATAGCACATATTTTATTATATGTCAAATGTTATTTTTTATTCTTGGGTATGGTTTTATTTCATTTGTTTGTCCTAGTATATAATCAATTGAGGTATTATAGTATTTTGACAAAGTAATTAAAACTTTTGTTGGTATATCATTATTACCTATTTCATATTGATTATATCCTGTTCTCGACATATGTATTTCATCTGCAATTTGTTGTTGCGTTTTGTTTTTGTCTTCTCGTAAATCCCTTAATCTTGGATATTTTTCTGCCATCTTTTATCACCTAAAAAAATTATAACATTTTTTTGACTTAAATCTTGACATTTGACTTAAATTATGTCATTATATTTTTAGTGACTTAAAATAAGTCATTGCAAACTAGTTTAAATCAGTAATCAAATATCCCATGGTTACTGATAGAGGGGAGAATTTTATGAAAAGATATGTATTAGGTGATTACGAATTGGATTGTCCTGAAATTCATTTGCTAAGAAGAGCAATTGAAACTCATATTCATCAAAATGAAAAATTTATAGGCGTAACTACTGAAAAATTAGCTCAATTTTATAAAGATGAAAATGAAAAACTTTTCTTAATGCTAGATCAATTAGAAAGGTATGGTAAATAAATGGACAGTCAAGACAAAATACTAGTAATAAATCCAAATGTAATCGATGATGTTGTTGAAATATTAGAATTTTACAAAGACCAAGTAGAATTGGTTTATAAAAAAGAAAATAAAAAGAAAAGCCCGAAATTTGATTTAATTTCAGAATTAATTGAAGAAAGTCAGAGAGTAGGGGACTTAATAAAGATACTAGAAAAATAGAAAGGAAGTAGATTAATTATGCAATGTGAAGGAATGTTTAAATTTAGAAGTATAACACATGTTAATGCTGGAAGTTTTACAAATAAAGATGGAGAAGTAGTGAACTATGGAGAGAGCTATAAATTGAAAGTTGACGAAGTTACACCTCAAGGGTTATTCGAAAGAACTTTCAAAATAGCTTCAGATAGTGTTTTAATACCTGAATTAATGAAATATGGAGTATATCAAGATATACATTTAATATTTGATGTTATTATATATGCTTCAAGTTGTCGTGTTGTTCCAGTAGGTATTGTAAAAGATAGACCAGAAGAAAAACAAAGAAATAATTAGTTATATCAGTATATATCAAGCCCCTTATTTTGCTTAGTTGTAGGCTTTTACCTTCAATTGTTTGATATATACTTTTATATAAAATAATCCCAATAAGGAGGTAGCTGTTATGTTAAAAGAAGTAGTAACTGCACAAATGTGCCAAGGTGTTTTACAAGAAATCGTAGACCTTTTACCAGTTTTAATACCAGTTGCAATAACTTTTATTGCAGTAAGAAAAGGTATTTCGTTCTTACTTGGAACATTAAAGAGTGCCTAACATAGTGGAGGGCTTCGGCTCTCCTTATTTTTTTAGAAAGTAGGGATTTTATTTGGATAATAATATAAATGAAACCGAAGAATGGGAAAATATTTTAAATGAAAATATTATGGAAGATTCTTCGGAAGAAAATTCATCAGTAGAAGAAAATAATACTACTGTTGATAATACAGAAAATAACACAATAGAAAACACTTCAAATGATATAGTTGAAAATATTGTAAATGATGTACAAAACGAAACAACGGCAAATACTGTTATTGATGAAAGCAACGTTACAATTGAAACTATTCATGAAGATTTGGTTTTTATTGGTTCATTTTTAATATTTTTTACTATTTTTTTATTAATAAAAACAATATTCAAGTTTTTTGATATGTTTTTTTAGAAAGGAGTTCTTATGGAACGTGTTTATAAAAGGGAAGGGATTTTATTTAAAATTTTACCATGCTTGTTAATTGCTATGTATGTGGTTATGTGCATATATGGTTCAACTGTTTGTGCATACGATGTTTCTTATAATGATAATACATATACTTTAAATGATGAAATTTCAAATTTCAAGTATATTGCTACAGTTCAATTGGACAGTTATGTACATATTATCTGCTCAGATAAACCTTTTGTATTTTTTACCGACGGTGTAAACGGTGAAGGTTCTCCTATTTGGTATATTGGATTTCCAGAATCTGATGGAACTTTTTACTATAAATCAGTTTGGTGGAGCAATGTATCAAGTATCCCTTCTTATACTTTAAGTGATTTTTCTGAGTCCGGTGTTTGCAGTTCTACGTTTTCAATTCCTAAAAATTGGACAGAAGCAAACCACGCAACTTCTTCTTTTGATTTAAAGGATAAGGACGGAAATGTGGTTTTTCAGGGAGCCAGTCAGGAAGCACTGGCGACAATAATCAGACCCCAAGTGGAGGGAATACAACTACAGACAATACTACAGGAGATAATACAAATACTTCCATTGACTATAGCAGTAGTGGTGTCTTTTCTTGGATTGCGAAAGGCTTTGAGCTGGTTATTGACACGATTAAGGCAATCTTAAGTCCTGTCGAACTTTTAACCAAGTATTTAAACCCATTAAGTCCAGATTTTATATTTACAAAATTGTTTAATTGGGTAGAAAGTCTATTTAATTTTCTTAATATAGATAGTGATCAATTTATTTTTAGTAGCTTTTTTAAAAATGTTGGAAAGATACTGAATGCTCTCAATCCAACTAGTGATACATTTTTCTTAAAACAATTGTTCACTTGGCTTAATCCTGCTAGCGATGATTTTATTTTAAAAAAAATAGGGGACTTTTTTACCACTTTATTAGATTATTTAAATCCAGTTAGTGATAATTTTATATTATTAAAGCTTTGGGATTTTTTTACTAGTTTAATAAGTTATATAAACCCATTAAGTGATAATTTCTTTGGTAAAAAATTAATTGATATGTTTCAAGACTTATTTCAATTTATATTTGTACCAAGCCAAGAAAGAATCGACGCAATTACAAATACTGTAAAAGTAAAATTTGAATTTGTGGACAGCGTAAAAACTGCAATAAATTCTGTGAAAGATTTATTAAATAATTTAGGTAATGCTCCTAAAATTACTTTAAATCTAAAAGCAACCAAATATACACAAGCACAAAATACCGTTGTATTTGATTTAAGTTGGTATGCACCATATAAAACCTATGGTGACCTTGTTATTACAGGATTTGTTTATTTAATGTTTATATGGCGTTTATTGGTAACTTTACCTAGTATTATAAATGGTGTAGGTGGATCTGCAATAACATTTGAAAAAATAGGTTCAGATACGGAACTACATAGAAGCCCATTTTTTGATGATAGAGATTAAGGAGGAAAGGGAAAATGATTGTTAATTTAATATTATTATTAGTTCAAGGAATATTAAATGTTTTGCTTCTTCCTTTGACTGTTATCAATATTGCCGTAGATTTAGTAAGTTCTATTCCGGTTACAACTGAATTTTTGCAAGTGGCAGCATATATGATCCCATGGTCAAACATATTACCACTGATTTTATTAGTAACAGGAATTTTCATATTTAGAGCAGGTTTAGCTTTAGTAAAAGTAATTTGGAAATTTATACCGCTTTTAGGTAATTAGGGGGATAACTAATGGAAAACAATATTTACTTAAGTGTACTTATATCAATATTTAAAGTATTTTTTAATATGTTAAAATACCCAATTATAGCTATATTAATAGCAATAGGGTTATTTTACTTACTAATTTTTGTGAATATTTTTATTGAATATTTACATGGAAAAAGAATGGACAAAGGTAGCCATAGAATTATAAAGAAAAAAACATTTTTCAGACGTATCTTTATAGATTTACCACATCGTATAGCCTTAGACAAATACAATAAAAAAGCTGATTTTTTTAAATACCAAGGCATGATTATTTATGAAGGTCGTCAAGGCGAAGGTAAAACAATAGCAATGATACACGATGCCATGCAAATGCAAGAGGAATACCCAAAAGCAAAGTGTCTTTCAAATTTACAGTATAAAAAACAAGACGATACTTTAGACGATTGGCATAAACTTGTAGATTATAAAAATGGTATATATGGTGTAATTGCGATATTAGATGAAACACAAAACTGGTTTGGATCTAATCAATCAAGAGATTTTCCGCCAGAAATGTTAGAAGTAATAACACAAAATAGAAAAAACCGTCGAGTAATTTTAGGAACTGCCCAGAATTTCTACTTGCTAGCGAAAGCTATTCGTTCTCAGGCAACCGAAGTACGTCGATGTTCGACGTTCTTCGGTGCCTTAACAATAGTACGCAGGTTCTATCCAGTTCTAGATAGTGAACGGTAACGTAAAAGAGTTTAAAAAAAGAGGAATGTATTTCTTTGTACATGATGATAAACTTCGTAATTCTTATGATACATATCACGTTATAGAAAGTTTATCAAAATCAGGTTTCAAGCCTCGTTCAGAAGTGCAAACCAATACTAATAATAATTATTATATTATGGATAAAAAAAGAAAGTAGGGGATATTATGAAGAATTTTTTTACTATATTAGATAAGAATTTCAAAAATTTAATTATTATGTTTTTAGCAATAATAGTTATGGGACTTGCTATTTATGATTATAAGGTCTCTTTCATAGATATTATTATTTATGATGTAGCATTTGTTGGGTATTTAAGGTATTCAGACAAGCTTTTTGCTGCATTTAAGAAAGGGGATTAATTATGACTTATAGAGATGATATTTTAGATGAAATGGGTTATGTTATATGTCCTCTATGTTTTCCAGAGTATACATATTGTAATGAAAAATGTGAAGAATGTTCTATAAATATAGAATTTGAAAAATTATTGAAAGAAAAAAAGGGGGATAAAAATGTTTGAATTATTAGCTTTTATTACCATTATGTTTAGTTATTTTGTCTTATTGAATCGTTTTATGTCTTGTTCTAAAAAGATTGATGAAGGAATTAAAGACATGGAAATTCAAATAACAAATTTAGAAGTTGAAAATACAAAAATAGAAAATGAGATAAAAATAATATCACAAAGTTTGAAACAAAAAATATAAAAAAAGTTCGACGTTTACATAATTATTTTTGTTGAAATTTGAGGAGGGTTCTTAGTAACACCCTCCGAGTGTGCCAGTAGTGACACAAATTTAAAAAAATTCATCAAAAAAAATAACAATGTTTACATAAATAAGGAGTGGTATTTTTGATAGATACGGTAAAAATATATTCAGAAATTACAAAAGATATTTACTTGCAAATATACAACAATGCAATTGTAAAGTCAAGTATAAATTTTCGGTACTGGTCAGTTACTCTACGAAATAGTAAATGATAGTCTTGAAGGTTCATATAGTTCAAGTTTATGTGTAAGAGTAGGGTGTGGCATAAAATATGGATTTGCTGACCAAGGTTATTACATAGAGTTAGAGGGGAGCTTTCACAAAATAACAAAAGGATATAATTCTCATGATGGTGTTTATAATTTACAATGTATTGTAAAAGGTTTTATTGAATTAGCTGAAAATTCATATAACGTAAAACTTCCATCAATTGAAAAATGGTATTTGCAAAGAATAGATATTGCAAAATGTTTTGATATAGAAAATCAGAAAAATGTTATAGAGTATATAAATAGTTTAAGTTCTTGTACATATGCAAGAAGAAAAGCAAAATTTTATGCAGGAGAGAGTTTATATTTTTCAGGAACTACAACAACATTAAAAATTTATAATAAAATGTTAGAATTTAAGAAACATGATGAAAAAAAGTTTAGAGATACAAATTTTAATCTTATAAAGTATTATGAACGTATTGATGGTTTTATAAGATTTGAAGTAGAAATAAAAAAGAAAACTTTACAAAGAATATTTGGGTTAGATAAAAAACATATAAGTGTAATTAATTTAGAATATAAAGATTTTGAAAAGGTATGGAGTGATGAATTTATGAAGTTATTAGGAATGATTGAAAAAGATTTAAAAGTTGTAAAGGATAAAAAAGAAATAAAGGAAAGATTGTTATATTTATATGGAAAAACCATGGGAAATAGATTATTTTGTTTTTATTGTTCAATTCAAATGGATGGTTTGGATTTTGTAAAAAAAGATATGTCAGCAAGAACTTATTATAGATACATAAAATTATTAAAAGAGGCTAAAGTAGATTATACACAAAGATACAAAATGGAAAAAATGGAAACATTTTATTTTAACCCATTTGAATGGGAAGAGGTAATTTAAAAAATGAAAAATACAAAAGTAGGGAATAGGAGTATGATGTTATTTCAATATTATATAACAGAAGATGGAAAAATGTATAAAAATGATGATGTAGTTCAAGACCAATTTGGGCATACTTATACAATCGTTAAATTTATAAACCATAAAAGAAGAAAAAATAAAAAAGAAAATTATTTAGTTGCAAGATTACAAAGTTTTGAATATAAAAGCAAATTTATAAGTGTTCCAGTTGAAATGTTAGAAAATTATACGAAGGTTGGTGTTTAATATGAAAAAATGTGATAAATGTATTATTGGTTCTGGTCTTGAATGTTATTATGATTATGGTGGCGAGGAATTTATTTTTGAAGATTGCATTGAACATGGCTTTATTGAATTAAGAAAATATGATTGTTTATCATTATTTAATTTTTGCCCA
>CAKPLD010000059.1 GCA_934167225.1 uncultured Clostridia bacterium
GATTCGCTATTCGTGAAGGTGGTAGAACAGTTGGTTCAGGTGTTGTTGCTGACATAATCGAATAATAAATTAAAAATGACAAGGTTTACATATTGTTGTATGACCTTGTTATTTTTTTTATAATAGTAACTACTAAAAATTTATATATAATGTTTTAATTTTCAAAAAGCTATGCTATAATGTTAAAGACAGATTGATGTAAGAAGGAAAATGCAAATAAAAGGGGAGGAAATCAAGTTTAATTACTTGTCTATAATAATATGAAATTAAAAAATATAATAATAAAAATATTGATAATTATAGCTATACTAATTTTAACATTCATAACAATAGGAATAATATCAGTAAAATACATACTAGGAAAATATTTTCCTAAGGAAAACAATGTACATAATACAAATCAAAGTATAAGCAATGAACCAGAATTAATGGCTAAAAATATTTCAGAAAGCTCGCAGGAGGAAAAAAAGCAAATATATGGAGCTGATGTAATAGGTTATAAATTGCCAGGAAGAACAGCAAAAGTAAAATGGAAAATACTTTATGCAGATGAAAACAATATATATCTAATTGCAAGTGAAAATGTAAAAAGATCAAGTTTGCCATATAGCACAAATGAAAATAACGAATTTACAAAAAACAAGCCTAAAATGGGAAGTTTTACACATAATAGAAGTGCAAATTTTAATAATGTAATAGAAGACTATTCAGGTTCAGAAAGAATACAAGATACAAAATTAAAAGCTTTAAATAATGATTATTTTTCAAAAAATTATACAAGTACAAATAACAATATGAAAGCAGTAGCATACATGATGGACATGACTGCCTGGAACAGCAAGTTTTTAGACACAAACAATAAAGCAGATTATGTAATAGGTGGACCCACAGTGGAAATGCTAATTAAATCACATAATGAAAAATATGGTACGTCTTTTATAGCAGAGGCAATAAGCGAAGCTGGATATAGTTTAAAAAAGAATGAAAATGACGAATGGCGAAGTTATATTGATGGATTAGAAGTGGGAGATTTACTATATGGAAAAGAAAATCCAAGTTTTCCAGATTCAATTGCATCTATATTTAATATATTAACAAATTTTAAAAATATTTTTGATGGGTATTGGCTTGCTAGTCCATCGGAGTATAAACAAAGTAGATATGGCGAAGAATCAAATAAAACATATCCCGATGCCTTAATGACTTCTCTTTACTACGATGGAGCTATAAATGGAGGTTTTGCATATTCTGATGTAACTTTAGGATTTAGACCAGTGGTTTGCCTAAAAAACGAAACTAGAATTCAAAAAATATCAGATTCAGTATATGAAATAAAATAAAGTAAAGCTACTAATTAATTTGGAATTAGTAGCTTTTAACATAAATATATTTAAATTTTAGTTTTCTGAAATATAATTTTCAGACTGTGTTTGGTTTTTATATGGTTCGTTTGTAAATGTTTCAAGTGGATTCACGTAAAAAGCAATGGAACACCCAATTATTACACATAATTGAAAAACAACAGCTATTTTTATTCCATTTTTTATGAATAATACAAATATTTCTTTGTATTTGCCACCCTTAGTTTCTCTGATTTGTGTTAAATAATTTTCGGAAAAGATGTCTTTATCTTTTAGTATTTTGTATATTACACATAATGTAATCATTAATAATATGGCAAAAACTATAAGCCCAGCCATTATCCATCTAAAACCAACTAGTGTAATGTAAAAAAGTATAACAGCTATACAAACACCACCCAAAAAAGTTAATCCTCCACATATGAGAGCTATTGCAGCAATTGATTCAATCATTTTTATATTCCTCCTATCCTATATTTAATATTTGAAGTATCTTTTATTTTATTGCCTATGAATGGTAATGTAATAGCAAAGATTTTCAAACTCGTTTTTTTGTTATAATTTTTCTATTTCTTCTACTGATAAATTTGTTATTTTTATTATTTGATTTATATCAAATCCTTCATCCTTCATTTTTTTCGCAATCTCTATTGTTTTATTTTGTTCTCCTTGCTTGATTCCTTGTCCAGTTCCTTGCTGAATGCCTTGTTTGATTCCTTGCTGAATGCCCTGTTCAATTCCTTTTTTTATTCCATCATTCAAGCCCTTATCATACCCAGCACCTTCAATAGCTTTTTGATCTCTAATATATTTTTCTCTTAATTCAGCTAAACGTCTTTCATCTTTATCTTTACTAATGTTTTCTAAAACTTCTTTTGCTTTTTTTATTTCACTATTAGACATATTCATCACCTTCGGATCTTTAATAAATTCTACCCATTGGTCTAATGCTATACCCTTCTTATATTTCTCAACCTTGGGCAATTTTATTATATAAATTTCGATGTCATCTGTCAAGACTTTATCTACATAATATTCTTCTCGAAGATTCCATTTAGTCACATATTTCTGAAGTTTTTTTAAACTAGAAATTTCATAATCTGTTATTAAAATAGCTATGCATTTTTGTAAATCCGAATAATCTTGTCCTTCATGAATAGTTTGAGTATACATTCTGCTTACATAAAATGTGATTCGTTTTTCCACATTTTTTTCATCTACAACTTGCATTTCTATATCACAATTTATAGTATTATCTATTTTAGCCTTTATATCTAAAATTCCAACTTTGTCATCTAACATGTCTTTGGGCATTGTAGAGCTACTTTCTAAAACAACATCTGTTATATTTTGATTTAAAATTGCACTGATAAAACTTTTGGTAATTGATTCATTTCCTTCATGACCGAAAATACGTTTAAATACGTAATCATTTTTGGGGTTTAATAATTCGTTTTTCTTATTATTTTTTTCTCTTATAATATCACTTCTCCTTTTTTGTTTTGATTTGAATTTTTGGTAGAAATACCTAGATTTTTATGAACTAAACGAGTTTGAAAAAATCTGTAACTATAATAACACCATTTTGGACTTTTGGCAAGTAAATTTTTTAGAAATTTAGGATAAAATTTTTAGAAACTCCGGATAAAATTACAACTAATAATTCAAAATAAAAACACGAAAAGTATTGAAGATGAAAAAGAGGGAGAAAAGACTCAAAAATTAGGAAAAAAAATCAAACAATAAATTGTGCACCCAAAGGAATGCACCCAATAAAAATTGCAAAAAAACACTTGCCAAAAACAAAAAAGTAGGATAAAATAAAACCATAAAAAATAAAAGAAAAAGAGGTATAGAAATGCAAATGACAAAAAAAGCTGAAACCCTTGCGGGAGTACACACACACACACACACACACACACAAGTAATTTAGTAAAAGGAAAAATAAAAATAAAATGCAACACAAATAAACCTATAAAAATATAGGTCTATTTGTGTTGCATTTTTTTTCGGCGTTTTTTTCTGAGCACGATATACCGCGAAAAAAAGGAGGAAGGAAAAATGGATTTTAACACAAAATTCAAAAGAAACAAAGGTATTACGCTAATAGCCCTTGTAGTAACAATAATCGTATTATTAATATTAGCGGGAATCAGCATTATGATGTTAACTGGTCAAAATGGAATTTTAAATAGGGCAAACCAAGCAAAAGAAAACACAGGAACTGCGCAGACAGAAGAATTAGTAAAACTATCTGTAACAGATGCTTTAACACAAGGGCTTGGAAGTCTAACAGACGCGAATTTAAAAACATCTCTAAATAATAATGTAGGAACAGGAAAATACGAAATTACAGGAGATGATACAAATGGGTGGACTGTAACTGTAGACGGAAAAGAATTTAAAGTAGATGCTACAGGAAATATAACAGGAGATACAACAGGAGGAGAAAATTTAAAAGATTTAAGTGCTTATCAAACAAATGAAACAAAACCATACTTACCAGATAACACAAAGTTTGAAAGAGTAAAAGGAACAGATTTAACTACAGGACTAGTAATACAAGAAACAGCAACAGGAAGTGAGTATGTTTGGGTAGAAGTGCCTAAAACAAAGGCAGTTTATTCAACAGCAGGATTAAGTGTAACAAATTTTGATGATAATTATACCAAAATAGAAAATGATTTACATGAATATACAAAGGTTTATAGAAATAATACAAAATATAGTGATGTTTATTATGCAGATAGTACAGCTGGATGGTTTGCAGATAGTAATGCATATGATACAGCAAAGAAAAAGATGTTAAAAAGCGTGTACCAAAATGGAGGATTTTGGGTAGGAAGATATGAAGCAGGAATTGAAAAAAATAGAACAGAGGAAGGAAATGCCACAATTATGCCTCTATCTAAAGAGAATTTATATCCATATATTTATGTAACAAGAACACAAGCAAAAGTATTAGCAGAGCAAGTTGAATCTGGAAGTTATACAAGTAGTTTAATGTTTGGAGTGCAGTGGGATTTAGTATTAAAATATATTGAAACAAAAAAATCTTCTACAATTGAAGATATACAAAACAAATTAAATTCTAACAGTACACCAATTGGAAATTATTATGATTCAAGTTTTACATTAAATAGAGGAAAATTTGCACAATATGGAGCATTATCAAGTTGGTATGATTTTAATAGTGAGAATAAAAAAAGTTTAGTAAAAGGAGGTATAAAGCAACAAAACCATAGAATATTATTAACAACAGGAGCAGCAGAAGCAACAAATTTACAAAATATATATGATATAGCAGGAAATGTATGGGAATGGACATTAGAGAAGACTTCTGACACTATCTATCCTTGTGCCTACAGGGGAGGGAGCTACGCTAGCGTTGGCTCTGACACTCCGGCAAGTTACCGCAATGACTACTTTACGTCCGACAGTTACGACTACGTCGGTTTTCGTGTTTCACTTTATTAGCACTGAGTCCTGCTAGCGATAAACTGGATAGGTAGAAGACCAGTGTCAAATTAATATAATTAGAATAGGTAGGGGGAGATAAACATTTCAAAGATGAAAGGAGCAAATGACAAAATGGCTATAACAACAATAATTGAAGAAGCTAAGGCAATTCATAAAGAAGATGTAATTATGGTTAAAGTAGGAATTTTTTACCATGTTTATGGTAAAGATTCGTTTATAATGTAAGAGGTCGATAAAACACCGCATTGAAACCGCAAGCTGTCCTGATTATATAGGATTTTGCTTGGGGTTTCAATGCGGTGTTTTATCGACCTCTTACTAAATAGTAATGTTATTGTATCATTTAGGGGGGGATATTTACAACATAAAACAACAATTTTTATTTGTTATGTATATACAAAAGAAATTGCACAAAACGCTTGAAAAAATCCCAAAAAAGTATATAATAGATACATAACGAAAAGAGGTGAAAAAATGGAATATACAATATTAGAAAAAGAAATAGGTTACGAATTTAAAGACAAAAACCTATTACAAACAGCACTAACACACACATCATATGCATACGAAAAAAAGACTACAAGCAACGAAAAATTAGAATTTTTAGGAGATAGCATACTAGAATTTTTATCAAGTATATACATATACACAAACTATCCCAAACTAAAAGAGGGAGAAATGACTAAAGTTAGAGCTCAAGTAGTGTGTGAAGCAAGTTTATACAAAATTGCAAAAACACATAATTTTAGTGATTTCTTACGCCTAGGAAAATCAGAAAGAGCAATGCATGGACAAGTAAAGCCAGCAATAATGGCAGATAGTGTTGAAGCTGTAATTGCAGCAATGTATTTAGATGGTGGCTTAGAGCCTGTAAATAAATTTATTATAGAAAATCTAAAAAACGAGATAAAACAAGCAAGTCAAAATGTTGGTCAAAAAGACTACAAAACAGTATTGCAAGAAATTCTTCAAAAACATGGAGAAGTGCATATTGAATACAAAATAATAAAAGAATCTGGACCAGATCACGACAAAGTATTTGTTTCAGAAGTTATCTATAATGGAAAAATACTAGCAAAAGGAGAAGGAAAAAGCAAAAAACATGCTGAAATGGATGCAGCAAAGCATGCAATAGAATTAATAAAAAAGAGGTGAAAGCTATGAAAAAACAATATATAATTCCTATATTTGTACCACATTCAGGGTGCCCAAATGATTGTGTATTTTGCAATCAAAAATCAATAAGCGGACAAACAAAACAGGTAACAAAGGAAGATGTAAAAAAAATAATAGAAGAACACCTAAAATATATCAAAAAAGATTCTAAAGTCGAAGTAGCTTTTTTCGGAGGAAGTTTTACAGGAATAGACGAAGCAAAACAAGTAGAATTATTAAGTACGGCATATGATTATATAAAGCAAAAAAAGGTTGATAGTATAAGAATATCAACAAGACCAGATTACATAAATAAAAACATATTAAAAATGTTAAAAAAATATAAAGTAAAAACAATAGAATTAGGAGTACAATCAACAAATGATTATATTCTAAAAAAGGCAGGAAGAGGCCATACATTTGAAGATGTAGTAAAAGCTTCAAAATTAATAAGATGGTACGGTTTCAATCTAGGTCATCAAATGATGGTAGGGCTTCCAGAAAGCACAACAGTTGATGAAATAAATACAGCAAAACAACTAATTAAACTAAAACCCAAAATGGTAAGAATATATCCTGTTTTGGTAATAAAAAATACAAAACTAGCAAAAGACTACAAAGAAGGAAAATACAAGCCTTTAACTGTAACACAAGCAGTAGAGGTTAGCAAAGAACTAGTAAAGCTTTTTGCCAAAAAACATATTGAAGTAATAAGAATAGGCCTTCAACCAACAGATACTATAACAAATCCTGATAACGATAAAAGCGAAGTACTAGCAGGACCATTTCATCCAGCTTTTAGGCAATTAGTGGAATCAGGAATGTGGTATGATGTGATTGTAGAGAAAATAAAACAACTAAATACCAAGGTTAAAGAAGTGGTTGTTACTGTAAATCCTATAGATGTGAATAATGTTATTGGTCAGCGAAAAGATAATATAAAAAATATGAAGGAAATTTATGATGTAGACCTAATAGTAAAAGCAGATGATACAATTAAACAAGGAAAGTCAAAAATAGAAATAACAAAAATTTATGAAGATTTTTCAGAAAAATAATATTAAAAATTTGGCTATTGTGACTCTAAATGGCCTATAATAGCCGGATACGGATTTTTTGATAAATTCTAGGAAGCCGTGCAAAGCTTTTCCTAGTATTTTTTGCTCTAATCCCCTAAATGCTTTATGATTAAGGGGACGCAACTTTTTTGAAAAATTTAAAAAAAGTCCTTGACAAATTTCAAAAAGATGGTATAATAATAAAGCATTAAGGAGAAGTTGCAGGTGTAGTTCAATGGTAGAACCCTAGCCTTCCAAGCTAGCTACGTGGGTTCGAT
>CAKPLD010000060.1 GCA_934167225.1 uncultured Clostridia bacterium
TGTTTGCATTTTTCCTCAATATAAACAGGTCTCATACTTCTCCAGTCTCCTGTTTTAAATTCTTTTGAGTTTCCAGCATCATATATATTTCCACCAATTGTCAAATCTTCCATTGGTGTATTTTTATTTATACTTGTCATTTTCAAACTCCTTTCCACCCGGGAACCATAAGGGTCAGCTTTTTTGGCTCCCCTCCCCAATAAAGAACCGTCCCCAAATGGGGAATCCCCAATAGAGAACCGTCCCCAAATGGGGAGTTATATTTCTTTTACTTCTTTTAAAGCCATTTCTAGTGCTTTCATGTTGCCGTCTATGACTTCAGGTTTTTTTGCAAATTTATGTTTAAAAGATCCTTCCATGTCTTTTAGAAAGTCTTCGTCATTCATGATTCCTGTAACTTTAACAATTGCAGCAAGCATAGGGGTATTTGGAAAATATCTACCAAGTGCTTCTGTTGAGACTTTTCTGGCATCTATAGTATAAACTTTGCCTTTATATCCTTTTAAAACAGATTTTAGATAATCTGCTGATTTTGTTGTATTTATAACAATTGCACCATTTGTTTTTAATCCTGCTGTAACATCTACGGTTTCAAGTAAAGTATCATCTACAACTACAACATAGTCTGGTTCATAGATGTTACTGTGAACTGTTATTGGGTTATTACTTATACGGTTGTATGCAGTTATTGGTGCACCCATTCTTTCAGGACCATACTCTGGGAACCCTTGAATGTATTTTCCAGTATTAAATGCAGCATCAGCAAGTAGTAAAGAAGCTGTTTTTGTTCCTTGACCACCACGGCCATGCCATCTTATTTCTATTTGGTTTTCCATTGGTTTTTCCTCCTTGTTTTTTGATAGTTGTAGTATATTCTTTATTTTGCGAAAAGTCAAGCGCGTAGAGTAGAATTGGTGGTCGGGAGGATAAATCAAATGTAAATTATTGTAAATTTTTTGCTTTTGTGCTATTATATAGTATATAGAATTCAATTTATGGGAGATGGAAATATATGGAAAACTTGATTGCTATAGAGGGTATAGAAAAATATCAATATAGAAATTTAAAAGATTTAATTAAAAAATTTGTCGATGAGAATTATTTTAATATGTCAGATGAAGAAAAATTACTAGAATTAGAAAAAAGAACAATAGCTAATGCAAAGTTATGTAATATACCAATTATAAAGCTAAGAGAAGATAGAAAAAATTACAACAACAAATCTTTTATTTTATATAATGAAATTACATATATATTATCTCTAGTAAAATTTAATAGAATTGTTTTATTAGAAAAAAGAGATGCAAATATATTTGGGAGATATATTAATAAGATAAATATAGAAGATAATTATTTAATAATTAATACATTTGTAGATGAAATAATGAAAAAATATTTAAAAATATAAATAAGGTAGGTGAAGCAAGCGTGGAAGACAATTTCGATGTTGATGATAGTTTGAAAATAGAAATGTTTAAACAAACAAATAATGAAGATTATAAGGCATATATTTTAAGTATACTTAGTGATGATATTTTAAAAATCCAAATGATGAAATACATAAAAGAAGATTATAATAGGGCTACTGTGATATCTTCAATAAATGATACATCTCTAAAACTAGAAGAAGCTAAAAAAATTAAGAATGAATTTTTAAGAGCAACGATTATAGCTTCGATAAATGATGATTTGCTAAAGGTAAAATATATAAAAGATATTCAAGGAGAAGTAGCTAAAGTATATATAATAAATACATTACAAGATGATAATATAAGAGCTAGATGTATTATAGAAGAATTACAAAACAATATTTTTATGTTAAAAGAGCTAAAAAACATAGAAAATGACGGAGCAAAAAAAGCTATTTTAGATACTATGAGTAATGAATTTCAAAAAGCTTTAATAATTTCTACTTTTCAGGATGACGAATTAAAAATTACAGAATTAGAAAAATTGAATAGTGACTTTGCAAAAGTATATGCAATAGGCTCATTAAGTGATAAAGGTACACAAATTGACGAAGTAGCTAAGATACCAAACAAACTTATAAAAGCTTTGTTTTTAGCATGGGAATTCTACTATATTGCACCTAAATCTTTATTACAAGATAGAAGCAAAATGAAAGAAGCCTTATTGAATGAAAAAAATAAATACAAAAATGTAGGATTAAATAAAGATATCACCTTTGGAATAGAAATAGAAGCACAAGGCTTAATGAGTTCAAAAATTAAAAGAATGACTAAATTTCTATCTGGATGGAAAACAGAAGCAGAAGTGAGTATATGTAATGGAGTAGAAACCGTATCCAAAATATTAACTGATCAAGAAGATGATATAGAAGAAGTATATATAATGTGTTCTCTATTGCAAAATTGCGGTTTGGAAATCAATGATGAGTGTGGTGGACATATACACATTGGTGCCTCATATTTAAAAAGTACAATAGCTTACGAAAATTTATTCGAAATATGGGGGAATTCGGAAAAAATCATATACAAAATATGTAACGAACAAGGCACTCTTCCGAGGAAGGGAACGGCAATATACGCAAAACCGATTTCGAACAGATGGGAAGAGGCGATAAAAACGGGTTCTATCAGTTTGCAAAATGAAGATGATTTGAATTCTTTTGTTACACAAATACAAAGAATTCAATTTGATGGCACCAAATATTTGCCAGACGACAGATATTATACTATGAACTTGCTTAATATTAACAATGTAAAAAACACAATAGAATTTAGATTACCAAATGGAACACTAAATCCAGATACATGGATTGAAAATATAAGGCTTTTTGGTAGAATTATACAATTAGCACAAGAACTTGCCGAAATTAAAAGAAAACCAAAGAAAAGTGAGGAAGATAAAAGAAAACAGAACTTAAAAAATTGTCTAAAAAAACCAATACCAGAGCAAGAAAAATTTAAAATATTGTTAGAATTATTGTTTAACGAAGATGAACGACAAATTTATATAGATAGATATAATAGTTGTACAAAGCTACTAGAGCAAGAGCCAGAACATCCATTAAATCATATGAGTTTTGGAAAGGTAGATTTTGGAAAAAAAGAAAAAACCAGGGAATGACCAACAGAAAAGATTTATGTAAAAATTTGACAAATACATACCGAGATGTTATAATAAAAAGGATGGCAGAAAATCCTTACAAAAAATATAAAAAGGAGGAGATTGTTATGGATAATAAAATTTTATTACTATTAAAAAGAGTGACAGCCATTTTAGTTATAACGGTATTATGTAGCACAGGAATTGTTTCGGCTGCGTACGAAGGATACAATGTTTCAAATCGTTCAGGATTTCTAAGTAGTTTACTTGAAAGATTTAGAGGCAATAAAAAGGAAAATCAATATGATTTAAAAGCATTAGAAGCAGATTTAGAAAAAATGCAAGCTTCAGGTGTAGAAGATGAAAGTAAAATTGATGAATTAATAGGAAAACTTCCAGATGGCGACAATAAAGACATCTTACAAGGAACAAAAGACCTAATGTCTAAATTTCCAAATACAAATGGAGGAAATAGTACAAGCAATTTGCTAACTAAATTAATAGAAACAGTAAAATCATTACTTGGAGGTTTAGGATTAAATTCAAGTTTACCAACACCTACAACAGTGAAAATGGAATCAAAAACTGCAGCAGAATTTGCAGGAGATGACTATAAAGTAACATTAAATGCAAATATATATAGAAAAGAAGGATCAGATAAATGGGCAGTATTAATTCACCCATTTATGTTAAAAGGAAAAACAATAGCAAATAAAATAGGTGAATTCTATTATGAAAAAGGATACAACATAATAGCACCAGATTTAAGAAGCTTCGGAGATAGTGAAGGAAAAGTTTCACTAGGATTCTTAGAGAGCTTAGATGTATATGATTGGATAAACCTAATAAATGATGAATATAATGCACAAACAATAATGGTACATGGTATATCATTAGGTGGAGCAACAACAAACTTTTTATCAGGAATTGATGGATTTATGAATAATGGTCCAGTAAAAATGAATACAACAATAAAATCTTTAAAGGAACTACATGTAATAGGTTTAACAGAAGATTGTGGATACACAGACATGACAGAATTTGCAAACAAAACAATGTTAGTAGGAATGAAAATTGGACTAACCAAAGACAATTTTGATTACTATAGCCAAGCAACAAACAGTTTAAAATATTGTGACTTACCAATGCAAATTATACATGGTACAGGAGATACAACTGTAAAACCTGCAAATGCAGACACTGTAAAAAATACAGTAAAAGGATATTCAGAACAATGGAAGGTTGATGGAGCTGTACATGCATTTATAATTATGGGTATGAACAAATCAGATTACAAAACACATGTACAACAATTTATAACAAAATGTGAAAATGGAACAAATACAAGTGTATCAGAAGATAAAGATGAAGAATCAAGCAAAGACAATACGTCGAGCGGTAATAACGGATTTGTTACAAAATTGCTAGATATTTTGAAAAAGTTTAAAAAATAAAGAATCAAAAAAAACAGCAAATTACTAAATGATTTGCTGTTTTTTTGATTATATTAGTTACAAATAAAATTTTATATGTTATAATTTGAAAAGAAAAAATATAGGAGAGAGGAACGAGAGTGGAACTAACAGGAGAAGTGCTAGGAATAATATATCAAAATGAATTAAACAGTTATACAATAGCGGAAATATATGCAAATGAGTTAGAGAAAATAGAAACAATAGTTGGGTATCTTCCATTTATAGCAGAGGGAGATGAAATAAAAGTAATTGGAAAATTAGTAGAACATAAAGAGTATGGAGAACAATTTAAAGTTGATACATTTGAAAAGCTAATGCCAAGAACATTGGAAGCACTTGAAAGATATTTAGGAAATGGAACTATAAAAGGTGTAGGTCCTGCAACGGCCAGAAAAATTGTAAAAAAATTTGGCGAAGAAACTATAGATATATTAAAATATGATCCATCTAAACTAGAAAAGATAAAAGGAATAAGCAAGGACAGGGCTTTGGAAATTTCTGAAAGCTTTATGGAAAGTTGGGGTGTATGGCAAATTGTAGAATTTTTAAAAAAATTTAATATAGGTATAGAAAATGCCAAAAGAATTTACGACAAACTTGGAGCGATGGCAATTGAAACAATAAACGAAAATCCTTATATATTAATAGATTTAGTAAAAGGCGTTAATTTTAAACAAATAGACGATATGGCTTTAAAATTGGGAACTGATATGAGAAGTTTAAAGAGAATTACAAGTGGTATAAAATATGCTTTGATACAAACATCGTATAATGGGCACTCATGTGCAATTTTACAAAATCTAGAAGAATTTGTCGTTAATTTATTAGGAATTAGTATTGATGAAGTGGCAGAAGGAATTATTAATTTAAAAGCAAAAGGAGATATTGTAACAGAAATTAGAAATGATGAAACTGAATGGATATATTTGGAAAGTTTTTATAATACAGAAGTAGCAATTTGTAATAGATTAAACAAATTAAAAGATTCGAAAGATTCTAATAAGGTTAAGGGAATAGATAATGAAATTGCACGAGTTGAAAAGGATATTGAAATAGAGTTGTCAGAAAAACAAAAAGAAGCGGTTAAAGCTGTAAATGAAAATAATGTAATTGTTATAACAGGAGGTCCAGGAACAGGAAAAACAACAATTATAAAATCTATTATAGAAATTTATATAAAACATAATAATAAAATTGTGCTATCGGCACCTACAGGAAGAGCAGCTAAAAGAATGACAGAAACAACAGGAATTGAGGCAAGTACGTTACATAGATTATTGGAAATTGGCAAAATAAATGATGATGGACTGTATAAAAAAAGTCAAGATTATCAAGGGACGCCAATTGATGCAGACATTGTAATTATAGATGAAATGTCTATGGTAGATATGTTTTTAATGAATTATCTATTACAATCTATCTATATTGGTACAAAGCTTATATTAGTTGGAGATAGTGATCAATTACCATCAGTTGGACCAGGAAGTGTTTTGAAAGATATTATCGAATCTGGTAAAATTACAACAATTCATTTAGATAAAATATTTAGACAAGCTGCCAAAAGTAAAATTATTGTAAATGCACATAGAATAAATGATGGACAAGGTTTTATTTCTAAAGAGGAAATGGAAGCAGACTCTAAGGAGGATTTTTTCTTTATAAATGAGCAATATCAAGATAAAATGCTAAATCAGGTTATTTCGTTGTGTTCAGGAAGGTTAAAAAACTTTGGAAATTACGATTTTTTTGAGAATATTCAGGTTTTAACACCTACCAAAAAAGGAAGCTTAGGAACAAAAGAACTTAATAAATCTTTACAGGAGGTTTTAAATCCAGCAAGCGAGAAGAAAAAAGAAAGAAACACAGGAAACGCCATATATAGAGTTGGTGATAGAATAATGCAAGTTAAAAATAATTATGATATTTATTGGGAAAGAAAAAATCTTAATGAAACGGGCACAGGCGTTTTTAATGGCGAATTTGGTACTATTTTGGATATTAATGAAAAAGATAAGAATGTAGAAATTAAGTTTGATGATGATAAAATTGCATGGTACCAATTTACAGATTTAGAACAGATTGAACATAGCTATTGTATAACAATTCATAAAGCTCAACGGAAGCGAATTTGATGTTGTTATTATGTGCATTCCGCGAACTGCACCTATGCTTTTGACTCGTAATTTATTATATACTGGTATTACAAGGGCTAGAAAACTTTTAATTATTATTGGAGAAGGAAGAAATGTTGGTTTTATGATTAATAATGTGGATAGCAAGAAAAGAAATACTGGGCTAGAGTATAAGTTAGAAAAAGATTAGGTTTGGGGTTGGTTGGTTTGGAAAAAAGAAAAAATTGTCAAAATCCATTGACAGTAAAAAAAATATATAGTATAATAAAGAACTGTAATCCGCTTAATCAAGGTGACTAAATGTTACAAGAACAAGTAACTGCCTTTTTTGAGGATTAGCGAGTATACAAATAAGGGAGGTGCATTTAAAATGTACGCAATAATTGAAAGCTGTGGAAGACAATACAAAGTAGCAGAAGGAGATGTAGTATTTTTCGAAAAATTAGA
>CAKPLD010000061.1 GCA_934167225.1 uncultured Clostridia bacterium
CCTATAATTTTTTCTGATATTTTATCTAATATTAAACTTAATATTCCTGCTGGAATTGTTGCAAAAACTATGTACCAGAACATTCTTCCATCTGTTGTTCTTTTTTTGTGAACAACTTGATTATATCCACCTTTTATTAATTTTACCCAATCTTTATAAAAGAATAATACTATAGCCAAAAGTGTTCCTAAATGAAGTGCAACATCAAATGAATCTGATATTTTATCCCATCCAAACACCCATGGAAATAAGTTTAAATGTGCCGAACTTGACACTGGTAAAAATTCTGTTAATCCTTGAACTATACCTAAAATTAATGCATGTATTATATCTGTCATTTTTCTAACTCCTTTTTTATTTCATTTTATTCTGTATAATCTACATTATACTGTTCTCCCTCAATTTCTCCTAATGAATAATATGCTATTCCTTTATACGGTATTCCATCTACCAAAATAACGCATCTTGTATCTATATTTATCATAAAGTCGTAGTCTATGCCTTCTATATCTAAGTCGTTTTTTATACTTTCTTTACTAAAATACTTAAATCCGTGCAATTGCTCCTATATCTGAATTTTGTAGATTGTTGTCTTTAGCCGAATTATATGCTTTCATACATTGAGTTTCTTTTCCACTTGAATTTAATAGTGTTCCTTTATTCCATTTTGTTTCATCACCATTTTTTTTATCTTCATACCATGTGTTAACTTCTGACTGCATAATTTTCATTTGATGAATAGCATTATAATATCTGGATTCTTTTGCACTAGAAATTCCACTATATGTTGTAATAGAAGCTAAAATCATTAGAATAATTACTGTTACAACTAATGAAATCATTGTCACTCCTTTATTTTGTTTTAGCATAACTACCTCCTTATCCATTTAGCATTTTTTCTAATACTAATATAAACATAGCATGACTCCAACCAAGGCCTATTACCCAATTGGCTGATAAGGTATTATTGTCTACTTGTTCTCCAATAAAGTTTAATTTGCTTACAGTTTTTACTACAAAATCGAATGTTTCTTTTGCTTTTATTTTTTCACCATTTTCTAAGTAATACAATGTCATCCACATGTTTGCAATTGGCCAAGGATTTCCATTCATATAGTGATCTTCTTCAAATCTTTGGAATCCTCCTGTGTATGTACGTAAACTTAAATTTATTCTTTCTATTGTGTTTAATATATTTTTTTCCTTTGGTGTAAATACATTAAATGGTGTAACTGCACCCACTATGCTGATGTCCATTTTTTTGTCTTCGGCATTTCTTACATAGGCCTTTTTTTGTTCATCATACATATTGTCATTTATATATTTTTTTATTTCAACCAAAAGTTTTTCTATTTCTAATTTTGACTTCTGAATTTTTTCATCTTTTAGCCTATTATTTTCAAAATCTGACACATTTTTTCCAAGTGCTTTATATATTTTTAACATTGACTCAAACGAAGCATATATGCAAGATAATGAATACATGTGAATTCCCTCATTCATTTCCCACAAATCGTAGCTTACATGATATTTTCCTGTTTTTTCGAATATATCTTTAACATATCTTTTTAAGAAATCTATTGCTTTTTCGCACATTTGTAGTGCTTCTTTTAAAAATTTTTCATCTTTTGTGTGTTGATAATGCTCATACACTCCATATACAACACTTGCTGTTTCATCAACTTGATACCCCCAACATGGAGCAAGTTTTCCGTCTGAAAAAAATCTTTGCTCCCACATACCATTTTTACTTTGCGTTTGTTTGCAAAATACTTTATAAAATTTTTCAACTTCTTCTGTCATTCCTAATATATCCATTGCTTTTGTTATAAATACTGCATCTCTTGGCCAAGTATAGGCATATCTTCCACATTTGGTAAAGTTTTCATCAATTTCTGCAGAGGCTATAATTCCTCCTGTTTCAGTATTTGTTAACAATGGAAATAATAATATTGTTCTATAATAGATGTCTGCTAATTTTTCTTCATAACTATTTTTGGGGTCTTTCATGTTTAATTTATCATGTGTTTTTACATATTTTCTCCAATATGCTTTTGTTTTTGCATATTCTGAATTTAAGTCTATTTTTCTTATTCTTTCTATCTCTGCTTCGAAGTCTGTCATATTTTTTGGTTGTGGTTCTAATAAAACACATATGTCAATTTGCTTTTTCTCTCCTGGTTTTATTACTTCCATGTCATATGAAATTGAAGATTCGTTAGACATTCCTATATAATCTTTGTCCCAAATTTCCCCCGATTTTATATTATTCCAGCTTCCATGAATTTGGTGTGATAATGTTTTGTGTTCTTTGCTAAATGTTGATATCATAAAATCGTGTGCATATTGTACCATTCCATTATCAATTCCAGTACATCCTACGAAATTGTTTGTATCTGATAGTATTCCTTGATGTATTAAAAATTTAATATTTAAATCTATTGAATTTTCATTTATTAGTGTATATCTTCTTACTAGTACATTTTCTTTTACTGGTATAAAATCCGTTTGTAAAATTTTTAGTTCAAAATAGGTATTTGTTATTTCTGTATTTAATATGTTTGTGTCTATGTCGTAATATTGTTTGTATACATTGTTTATGTCATCATGTAAATATATTAGTGCTGAATCATTTATTTTTACTCCCACATGGTTAAAATCTATATATTGTCTTATACTTCTTCCTGGAAAGTACAATCTTTGTAGTTCTCCTTTCCCAGTAAATGTTGCAAGTACGTTTTTGTTTCCTATTATTGCTTCATTTAAGTATTTTTCCATTTTATTTTATCCTTTCGTTTTTTGTATGGTTACCAATAGTTATGTATTTTAAACTTTTTAAGCAACCAACCAATCTATCCTTCTATAATTTTTAATATACTTTGTTCTAAATCTTTCATTTTTTCTTTAATTCTAAACATATCTTCATCTTTTAAATCCTTATTATCCAAATCTTCTTGAACTGATGCTTTCATGTCGTCGATCTGAGATTGTAATCTAGAAAGTCTTTGAACTATTTCAGATTTGATTGTCTTTGGTTTATGTGTCTTAATAGTTGATATTAATTTTGGCATTTCTTTAACATCATATGTTTCTCCATAACTTGGTATAGTAACTGGAATTTTAGCCTCATCTACTATTTTTTCTTTTAAAGCTTCTTCCGATTCTTCCTCTCCATGTATTAAAAATATGTGGTTTGGTTTTTTTTCATTAAATGAATATATAAAATTCATAAGTCCTTCTTGATCCGCATGTCCTGAATAACCTTCTATATATTCTATTCTTGCATTTACTGCAATTTCTTCACCAAATATTTTCACTTTTTTTGCTCCATTTACTATGCTATAACCAAGTGTTCCTGGTGCTTGGTATCCTACGAATAATATTGTATTTTTAGGGTTCCATAAGTTATGTTTTAAATGATGTTTTATTCTTCCTACATCACACATTCCACTTGCAGATATTATAATTGATGGAATAATGTTTTCATTTAGAGCTCTTGATTCGTCAGCAGTTGTTGTAAAATGAAGTCCTGGAAATTCTAGTGGGTTATCTCCTTTTTCTATTTCTGCCTTTGTTTCATCATCAAATAAATCCATATTTTCTCTAAACACTTCTGTGGCTGAAATTGCTAGCGGACTGTCTACATATACAGGTGCTTTCATAAGCGTTTTGTATTCTCTAATAAATTCTTCGTCTTCTGTGTTTTCTTTTATTTTATTTAGTTCATACAAAATTTCTTGTGTTCTACCTACCGCAAATGATGGTATTACTACATTTCCTCCACCATTTAAAGTTTCTGAAACAATTTTTAAAAAAAGTTCCGCTTTTTCGTCATTTCTTATGTGAAGACGGTTTCCATAAGTTGATTCCATTACCAAATAATCTGCTTCACTTATCATAGTAGGCTCATTTAATAGTGGTATATCGTTATTTCCTAAATCTCCTGAAAATACAGTTTTAGTTGTTTTTCCATCTTCTTCAACCCAAACTTCTATAATGCTTGAACCTAGCATATGTCCTGCATCATTAAATCTGACTTTTATTTCTGGTGTTATTTCTAAAACTTGACCATAATTTACTTCTCTAAAAATTTCCAAACTTCTTGCTGCATCTTCTGCTGTATACAGTGGAGGAAGTGCTTTTTCTCCTCTTCTTTCTCTTTTTCTATTTTTCCATTCAATTTCCATTTCTTGAATATGTCCACTGTCTGGTAACATTAAGCTACATAAATCGCATGTTGCCTTATGTGCATATACTGGTTTTCTGTATCCTTCATTGTATAATTTTGGTATTCTTCCAGAATGGTCGATATGTGCATGTGTTAATAACATAAAATCTATTTCATTTACATTAAAGTCAAATGGTGCCTGATTGTCGAATTCATCTTCTGCTGAACCTTGGTACATTCCGGCAGTCTACTAAAAATTTTTTTCCTGCTGCTTCTACTAAATAATTTGATCCTGTAACAGTTTTTGCAGCTCCTAAAAATGTGATTTTCATAAATTATCTTCTCCCTTATATAAATAGTTTTGTTTTCTTATTTAATTTTATCATAAGATCTTGTTTTTCTATATTTTTTAACTCTATTTTACCATCTTCAATTTCTTCGTCAAATATTGTAATATAAAATTTTTCATTTTTCTTTGTTAGCTTCATATTTATATGCTCTAACTCTATAATTTTAGATAAAAATAGCCTTTCTATTATGTCTATTTTTCTATCATTTTCCTTTGTTATTTGATTAATTACTTTTTGTTCTATTGCTTTGTCTATTAATTCTTTTACTAGTTTATTTAAGTATCTTTTTAGCTCTTTTATTTGATATATATTTGTTTCGTCATTTACTGGTAAGTAATTGTAATACCTATATTTATATATTAAATCAATTATTTGCTCTTTTTCTTCCGTTTTTTCAATTTCTGAATACATGCATTTTATAATTTGTTTTTGTAAATTTAGTAGTTCTTTTTCAAAATTCAAATTTTCTATATTTTCATAATATTCATATTTTCGCTCTATATTTCTTTTGTTTTCCAAAAAATTCCTTGGAATCATTAGCCTGTTGTAGTTCTCTATCTCTAGCAAAATCTCTTCTCTTTCTTTTTTTAACATGTTTTTTAATACTCGTATACTAAAAATTTTCTTTTCAAGTGGTAAGCTTTCATTTCTTTTTTCATATTCTTTAATCAAAAGATTTTTATCATTTATTATTTGGTCCATTTTTTTTATTTTCTTTTCTTTTTCTTTTTTGCTTTTTGATAGCATTTCCAAATAATTTGTTTTATCACTTATTTTACTAAGCTCTAGTTTTGTTTCCTCCGATTCATTTATTATGTCATTTTTAAAGTTTTCATCATGTTGTGCTTTTAGTTTAAGTGATATTCTTATTAAATTTTTTATAATATTGTTTTTTTCTCTTTTTCCGTACTTTTTTTCTATTTCACTTTGAAACAAATCAAAATAATCTACTAATGGTTCATAGTTATTTACCCATTTATCTATAAATTTATTGTTACTTAAAAATATTATGTTTTGATATAATAAATTATAATTTATATCTTCTATATCTTTAACAATAATATTCCAAGAAAATCCATTGAAATCTCTTAATGGCTCTACTATATTTATATTGTTTCCAATATTTAGCATGTCTGAGAAAGCTTTTTCAATGTTTTCGTCCATATAGTTAACAACAATATTTCTTTTCTGAATTTTAGCTATTCCATATAAAATTCTATTTTCAATTGGTAAACATTTAATTTCTTGATTTTGGCTATCTACTTGTTCCCTTTCATTACTGTCTATTGGTATAAATGTTATTTTATTACATTCTTTATCTATTATGTTTATTAGTTTTTCTATATATTCTTTTTTATCAAATGTTTCTCTTTTTACAATTTTGTAATCTCTATAACCATTTTCTATTTTATAGAACATATTAAGCAAGGTGTTTTTTACTTCTTCTGAAAAATCTTTTTTACTTAATATCTCTTCTAATCTGTTGTTATAATCTTTTTTTACAAACTTTGTTAAAAACGTGTTTTTCTTCTGCAAAGTTCTCTCCCTCTTTTCTAGTTGACTTTTACTCTTCTGCCTTGCTTCCCATTTTTATTTCGGCAAGTTTTTCTAATGTCCACAATACTTCTCTTGGCTTGCTTCCTTGGTATCCAGATATTACCCCTCTTTCTTCCATTTGATCTATTATTCTGCCAGCTCTTGCATATCCAACTTTAAATTTTCTTTGTATAAATGATGTTGAAGCTTGTCCTGTTTCTACAACTGTATCTATTGCATCTTGTAAAAATGGGTCTGTATCATCTTCATCAGCTTGTTCTGCCGTTAAATTCTTGATTTGCTCATCTTTTCCTCCATTTTCTATTGTGTCTAATATATCTTCACTATAAACTGCTGTTCCATTCGATTTTACAAAACCAACAATTTGCTCAACTTCTTCATCTGATACAAATGCACCTTGCACTCTTGTTGGCTTTGATGCTCCAGATGGGAAATATAGCATATCTCCTTTTCCCAAAAGTTTCTCTGCTCCAACTTGATCTAAAATTGTTCTTGAGTCTACTTGTGATGATACTGCAAATGCTATTCTTGATGGTACATTTGCTTTAATTAGACCTGTGATTACATCAACAGATGGTCTTTGTGTTGCAATTACTAAGTGCATTCCAGCTGCTCTTGCTTTTTGTGCTAATCTACAAATTGATTCTTCTACTTCTTTTGCTGCAACCATCATTAAGTCTGCAAGCTCATCTATTATTATTACTATTTGTGGAAGTTTGCCTGTTCCTTCATGTTCTGCCGATTTATTGTATCCAACTAAATCTCTTACACCTTTTTCTGCAAATAAATTGTAACGGTTGTCCATTTCTTGCACAGCCCAAGCCAATGCTCCTGCTGCTTTTTTAGGGTCTGTAACAACTGGTATTAATAGATGTGGTATTCCATTATATACTGAAAGTTCAACAACTTTTGGGTCTACCATTACAAGTTTTACCTCACTTGGTTTACTATTATATATTATACTTGTTATTATTGTATTTATACAAAC
>CAKPLD010000062.1 GCA_934167225.1 uncultured Clostridia bacterium
CTAAAAGTCCTTCAATCACACATTAATCCCCCAAAAATTAATAATTATTCTAATTCGAACCTACTCTACAATTTTTAAAGCTGTAAATTGTAACAAAATTCTATTGAAAGCTTTCGAGATACTATTTTTTGGTATTGACAAAAAATAGACAAACGTTTAAAATTATTTTAGGTGATTTTTATGAGTGCAAAAGAAAAGAAAAAAATAAGCAAAATTGCGCTAATTTTAGCGATAATAATGCTTTTTATTATTTGTATATATATAAAATTTATATCAAACAAAGAAACATATGCAGTTGAAAAAGAAGAAAACACAAATCAAGATTTAGAAATAAGCGGTGCTAGCTTAATAGATATAGAAGAAATATTACAAAAAAATTCCAAAGGAAAAAATGGTAAAGAAGAAATATACGAAAAGCAAGAGGAATTAGAATATATAACAAAATATCGAAATAATTCTGAACTATATGAAGGAACTACAAGTGTTTCGCAAGAAGGAAGAAATGGAATACAAACTATAACCATGAAAAAAATATACGATGATGATGGAAATGTTATAAAAGAAGAGCAAGTGGGATGTGTGGTAACAAAATCATCTATAAATAAAATAATAGATATAGGGACTAAAATATATGTAGAGCCAGAGCCAGAACCAGAACCTGAGCCAGAGGCAAACAATGAAAATGGAGAAACAAGTAAACAACAAAATATAGAACTATCGCAGGATATGGCACTTAATAAACCATCTGGGCTTTCTGCTGAACAGTTTAAAAAAGTTCTTACAGATGATAAAGATGTAAATAAAATATTTGAAAATAATTCTGAATATTTTTATTATATTGAACAAGAATACAATATAAATGGCTTATTTGTGGCTTCAATTGGAATTCATGAAAGCAATTGGGGAACATCAAGACTTGCAAAAAACAAGTATAATTTATTTGGATATGGAGCATATGACTCAAATCCTTATAATGGGGCATATTCGTTTTCTAGTTACTCAGAATCAATAGATTTAATAGCAAGAGTACTAGTAAAGTATTACATAAATCCAGCTGGAACAAAAATTTATGATGATCAAATTGCAACCGGAAAATATTATAATGGAAACACAATTTCCGGAGTAAATAAAAAATATGCAAGTGATAAAAATTGGGGGAATTCAGTATATAAATATATGCAGTATTTATATGGAAAAATATAACAAAAAAAGAAAAAGTTTTAAAAAAAATTCGAAAAATTTCTTGCTATTTTTTGGATAGTATTGTATGATATAAGGGTAAAAAAAAGAATGCAAAATAGGTTTTAGAGGGGGAAGCTAAATGAAGAAAAGAGTTACAGCAATAATTTTCACATTAATAATTAGTTTTTCAATATTTAGTTGTAGTACAGTAAATGCTACAACATCAAATGAAAAAGTTATATCAAATGAAACGGAAAGTACGCTAGTGCAATTAAAGGAAAAAGAAATGAAAACATTAGATGATTATAAAGAAACATATGGTTCTGATGCATATGGTTTTACAGCATATATTTTACATAAAGTACAAGTATATAGCATACCTTTTTGCTTTTTAGGAATCATAGTTGGGGCAATTTATAATTATGTTTTAGGAATAAGACATTTAGAGATACAAGAAAAAGGTCTAGCATTAATGGTATCTTTTATAACTATCGCTATAATATGCCAAGTACTACCACTTGTATTTACTATAGTTGTAAAATTTGGAAGGGAGTAAATAACAAATGAAAGTTTTATTTGCAGCAAGTGACGAAAACATTTCAATATCAGTGGCTAAAAAATATCAAAAACAATTTAAGGAGATAATATCATATAAACACGTTTATTTTTTCGATGCTATTTTGAAAGAGTTACAAATAAACAAAAATTATGATAGAATCGTTATAAGTGAAGAGCTAGAAGAATTTTCCAAATCTAGCAGTTTAGAGCAAAAAAACAAGTTTATTTTTGATAGATTAGACAGAATAAGTGATGAAGCAGTTGCGTCAGATGGAAGTGATATTCCAATAATCCTAATATGCTCTGAAAGAAGAACAAAATCAGAAGATATATTAGTAAAATTATTTGGAATTGGAATTTATAATGCAGTAATAGGAAAAGACAGAACAATGGAGGAAGTCTGCAGATTAATAAATAAACCAAGGTCAAAAAAAGAAGCAAAAATATACTATAAAATAGATTCAGAAGATGTAAATTACGAAAAAGAAAGTGATAGTGATGTAAGTGAAGTAGAAATGCAAAATATCATAATGCATTTTAAAAAATTAGGAGAAAATAAAGATAGATATGCAGACAGCTTTAAAAACATTGTGTCACAATACAATAAAGAACAATTAAAAGTAATAATAGCATCTTTGCCACCAGAGGTAAGAGAAGTATTGTCGAATAAATCTCCTGAATATATAAAAATAGTATATCCAGAAGGAAAAAAAACAGTATCTACAACTTCAACGAGAAAAAAGTCTGGCAAAAAAACAGGCAAAAAAGGAACAAGCGAGAAATTATTAGAAACAGTACCAGATACAATAATGACTAAACCTGTTGTAGTGCCAGCAACAATGAAAGGACATGTATATTCACACATAAGCGAGAAAAAGGCTGTAGACATTGAGGACTTAGAAGATGAGGACTTACCAGAAATAGATGATATAATCAAAACAGACAAGCCAAAAAGAAAAAGAGGAAGGCCATCAAAAAAACAAACAGCTGAAGAGTCAGAAAATAAAAATACAGAAGAACAACCAAAAAGAAAAAGAGGAAGACCGCGTAAAAAGAAAGAACCAATCGAAGAAGAAATAAACATATTGCCAGGTTTTGAAGATGAAGACGAACAAGAAACATTTATAACAAAACCTGAAATAATAAAAACAGCAAATATACCACTAGAAATGGAATATGATGATGAAGCAGATAATCATGACATAGAAGACGATTATAACGATTTTTCTCAAAGAATAGATGATACAACAAAATATGATTCAAATAATTATAATATACAAGAAGACGATTTATATATAAGTCCAGGTCGTGGGGAAATGGAAGAATATGATAATGTATTTGAAGATGGCGAATTTGAAGCATTACTAACGAGCGAGAAAAAAATTGTAACATTTGTTGGAACAAGCAAAAACGGAACATCATTTATAGTAAATAATGTTGCACAAATTTTAGCAGATATGGGAATAAATACAGCAATATTAGATACAACTAAAAATAAAAGTTCATACTATGTTTACACAAATGATGATGAGGAATTAAGGACAATTGCAGCAAATTCTATAAAAGGCTTAATAGAGGGAAGAGCAGAAGGATTAAGAATAAAAAATAATTTAACAATATATACTGGAATTCCAACCGAAACAAATGAAATAAATAATTCACATCCAATACTAGAAACAATAATACGTAACCATTCACTAGTGTTAATAGATTGTGACTTTAAAACACCAGTTGAATATTTTGAAAAAGCACAAGAAAATTATTTAGTTCAATCAATGGATGTTTTAACAATACAACCTTTAACAGAATTTTTAAGAGAATTACAAAATAAAGGAGTATTACAAGAAAATAAATTAAGAATAGTCTTAAACAAAATGTTAAAATTAAGAAGAATAACAGGAAACGCTATTATTGGGGGAATGTCAAAATACAATAATGCAGATATGTCTTTAATGACAGATCTATTTAATGCAAAAACAGCCAAAGTAGCAGTTCAAATGCCATTTGATGAAGATGCATATGCAAAATATCTTGAAGGTTTAGCAGAATGCGAAATCAAAACCAATGGATATCCAAAAGAAATAAAAGCAAGGCTAAAAACATTAGCAGATTCAATATATCCATTATTACCAAATGATAGTTACAAAAAAAACAAAAAGAAATCAAAAAAAGTACAAAGTAATCAATATTCAAATTCATTCTCATCTGGTATGAATGACACATTGAATAATATGAGAAACAGGTATTAGAAGTATTAAATAGGAGGGACAAATCTTGTTAACAATAGTGGTTATAGTATTAGTTTTTACAGTACTTGCATTAGGAATTTATAATTTGTCTTTATATAAAAAAATCCAATCATTTCAAACACAAAGTAGGAGATTTACTAATTTAAATATTCTACAAGATTTTATGAGCATAACAGGAAGTGATTTGAGTGTTGATAGAAAGATAAAAGCAATAAATGACATAATAATAGAAAAATATCAAATAAAATATTCTACAATTGTTGTGTATGATGGAACAGACTACATAGTAAAAGCTTCAAACGTAAATAGTGATCATTGGGACACATTAAGCAAACTCCATGAAGTTAGTATATTTAAGGACAGTATAACAACTGCTAGTCCTAAATATATTACAATAAATAACGAAGGAGAAAAATTACCATATCAGGAAAAAGAATTTGAAAGAGCAAAATCAGCAATATTTTTTCCATTATATATAGATAATGTCTATATTGGATATTGGATAATAGAAAGTGGAGTTCCACATGATTTTGATAATATAGACACAACTATATTTGAAACAGTTAAAGAAAATATTGTATCAGTTTTAAAAGCAGTAGATTATCAAAAGATTTTAGAAAATATAGTAAGAAAAGACTTATTTACGGGTTTAAACTCGGGAGAATATTTATATGGGGATGGAAAGAAAATAATAGACCAATATACAACATCTGCAATATGTATGTTTAGAATTTCAAACATTGAAGATATAAATATAGTATCTAGACAGCTTGGAAACAAAGTAATTACAGAGGTAAGTAAAAATGTTCAAGCCAATATTGCTGAAAAATACATATTTGTTAGATACATGGGACCTAAATTTGTAATTGTATTTTTGGGAGTTGAGGCAAAAAGCTTGTCTGACTTTATAAATGAAATAAAAGAATCCACAGAAAAATTACAAATATCTTTAAGCGATAATTTTCAAATAGAAGAAATAGATTCTGAAAAGCCAAAGAAAAAACGCAAAAAGAAAAAACGTGAAGATGTTGTAGTTAGTCCATCTTTAAACTTCGTAGTAGCAACATATTATAAAGGAACAGGAATAGAGGAAGTTTTAAAGAAATTGGAAAAACATTTAGATGAAGCGTCTAAAAATGAAAGCCAAATAAATAATATATAAAGGAGGAAAAAACTATGGATTTCGATAAAACAATGTTTTTTAAAGTTGAAAAAAATAAAGATATAGATACAAGAAAAATACTAAAGGACGTATATGAAGCTCTAGTTGAAAAAGGATACAATCCTATAAATCAAATAGTAGGATATATACTATCAGGTGATCCAACATATATAACAAGCCATAAAGATGCAAGAAACAAAATAAGAAGCATAGAAAGAGACGAACTCTTGGAAAAATTAGTTAAAAGCTATATAGGAATTGATGAAGAAAAATGAGGATTTTAGGTATAGACTATGGAGAAGCTAGAACAGGTTTTGCTATAACAGATGAACTAGGTTTTACAGCACAAGGACTTGAAACATTACATTCTCAAGGAAGTGACAAATTAATTTTAAAAAAAATTGATGAATTACTTGAAAAATACAAAAATATAGATACAATTGTTGTTGGAATGCCATACAACATGGATGGAACAATATCTGAAAGAGCAAAACTTACAGAAAAGCTTATTCATAAATTGAAATGCAAATATAATAAATTAAAAATAGATTATATTGACGAAAGGCTTACAACAGTAGCCGCACACAAAACAATGAATTTTTTAAATATTAACAAGCATAAAAAGAGGAATATAGTAGATACTATATCTGCAGTATATATTTTGGAAACATATCTTGAAAAACAAAAAAATTCATAAAGCAAAAGTTTTTAAAATTAAAATAATTATAAAATATTGAAAGGAGAAATTATGGAGGAAAATTTTGATGGAGAAGAATTAGATAATATAATATCTTTAAATGACGAAGATGGAAACGAAGTTAAATTTGAGTTTTTAGATTTAATAGATTTTGAAGATGAACAATATGTTGTATTACTACCAGTACTTGAAGAGGGAGAAGAAGATGAGGGAGAAGTAGTAATATTAAAATTAGAGGATTCAGACGAAGATACTGAACAAGAATCTTATGTAAGTGTTGAAAACGAAGAAACATTAATGAAAGTATTCAATATTTTCAAAGACAAATTTAGAGATGAATTCGATTTTGTTGATAGCGATGAGTAATAAAAAAACTTAGATGATAATTGAATCGTCTAAGTTTTTTTAAGTAAGAGAAAGAAAAATAAAAAAGAAAGGAAAGTGAGTTAAATGAAAAGTTTTTCATCATGGTTACTTGTAATGTTTATGGGGATGTTTTGGCTATTTAGAGTAGCAGTAGCATTCCAAGCTCAATATGAGCAAAATTTTGGAGGTTTTATTGCATTTGATAATACAATCGAGATTGTTTTATTGTTTGTTGCAATATTATGTATGATATTAGTGTTAAGAAGAAGTTTAATTGGAGGAATTTTATATTTAGGTACATATGGATACTATTTTGGAGGATATATATTAAAAAATGCTATCCCTGTATTAATGGAGGGAGAATCAATGGATATGAGTGTTATGCAAAATAGTTTTGTTGCTATGATTGCTATTATTATCGCTTTTTGTGTTTTCTTTGATTTATTGGTGAATAAGATAAGAAAAAGAGATCCTAAGGATAAGAAAACAGATTGGTTTTTCCAGAACGAACAGTATGATAGAAAGTATGATGAGAGAGCAGATAAGAATCAGTATAGAAATTATTAGATGTCAAAAGTTTTTGAATGTTCTACAGATAATATAAGTTTGCACTTGAAACATATTAAAGATACATCTATTTATAAAAAATATTCATTGCCTGATGGTTTTCATTTTGAGTTTTATAAAGACGGGAATATGAATGATTGGATAAATATTCATATTGAGAGCGGGGAATTTTGTGCTATCTAAGAAGGAATAATGATATTTCATGACAAGAAGTAGGCTAGATAGGTATTTACCTCAATTTATACTAATAAGTCAATTACAATTAATTTACTAATTTCTATG
>CAKPLD010000063.1 GCA_934167225.1 uncultured Clostridia bacterium
TACTTAAAATTTTACTAAACATCCTTTTTATCCTCTAATAAACTTTTATATATTTTATATATTTTATTATAGTAAATTTCTTCACTATACTTTTCTTCATACAATTTTCTTGATTTTTTTCCCTGACTTTGGGCTAAATTATCATTTTCTAATAAAAGCCTCATTTTTGTTGCGAGTTCATCTATATTATTATATTCATACAAAAAGCCATTTTCTTCATCTTCTATTAATTCTGGAATTCCACCTATTTTACTACCTATAATTGGCTTTCCAATTTCCATTGTTTCTAGAATTGAGTAAGGACAATTTTCATACCAAATTGACGGCAATACAATAAATTTAGATTTTTTTATGTATTCTCTTATCTGTTTTTGATTTAAATATCCAACTAAAATTATCCTATCTTCAAGTTTATTCTTTTTCACAAAATTTTCAATTCTTTTTCTTTCAGAGCCATCACCTGCAATAATAAGTTTTCCAGTATCTATTCTTTTTATTGCTTCTACTAAATTTAATATACCTTTTTCAATTGACAATCTACCAAAATAAAATGCATATCCATTATCATTATTACTATTGTTTTCTTTTGAATCGTTAACAAAATTATGAATTGTTGCTATTCTTTTGTAATTTAAATTTCCACTAATTAATTTATCTTGCAAAAACTTGCTCGGAGTAATTATGTAATCTATTTTACTATAAATTTCTTTTTTTCTGTAATATATTGATTCTATAACTCCAATAATACTTTTCAACTTTGAATTTTTTATGCATGATTTTTTTATGCAACATCCATAGTTTTCTTTTATACAATCTTCGCAAATTTTCCCTTTATATAACATTGCACTCGCCGGACAAATTGCCTGCATATCATGTGCTGTAAAAACAATCGGAATTTTTGCTTCATTACAAGCTTTAACAATAGAGGCTGATAGCTGTCTTTGAAAATTATTAAGATGCACAATATCAGGTTTAAAATCATTAATTGCTTCTTTCATTTTTTTATAATTTTCTCTTGAATAAATAACATCAAATGCTTTTAATATACTTCCATTATTTAAATCAATTTTTTTCACAAAATATTCTTTTTCCCCTGTTTTTATATTTCTTTCATCTTCCATCGAAAAATAAGCTACCTGGTTGCCCTTTTCTTTTAATAATTTTCCTAATTCAAAATAGTATTTTTCGCTTCCTCCATTTAAATAATGGAATTTGTTTACAAGCAATATTCTCAACTTTTTCACTCCATTTACTTACTATAAAGTTTTTCTGTTTTTTTAACTACATCATCCCAATTATATCTTTTTAATATATAGTCTGAGATAATATCTTCATCAATCCTGTTGTTCATATTCAAACAGTCATTTAATTTTTCAACTAAATCGTTCAAATCAGATTTTTTAAAAGTAACACCATATTTTCCACAAATCTGTATATTTTCTTCAATATCACTTACCAAACAGTTTCTACCATAGCTCATAGCTTCTAGTAAACTAATAGGCATTCCCTCTATATCACTTGGCAAACAATACAAATATGCATTACTATATAATTCTTCTAGTTCTTGTCCTTGTACAAATCCTGTCATTATAATTCTTTTATCATTTTTTGCCATTTTCTCTATATTTTCAAGAAAATCATTTGTATGGCTCGACCCTCCAGCAATTACAAGCTTTTTATCTGTATTAATCTTTTTAAATGCTTCTATTAATAAATCAACTCTTTTTTCTGGTACAATTCTTGCTAAATACAAAATATATCCATCTTTCTCCAAACCATATTTATTTTTTATTATATTTATATCCCTTTTTATTGGTTTGTTCACTCCGTTTTCAATAAAACAAGTTTCCCTATTATAAGTATTTTTAAAATATTTTTGTACATTTTTAGATAAAACTATTATTTCATCTGCATATTTTACGGCACATTTTTCTCCATATTTTATATATTTTGTTGCAAATCCGCCCCATTTCGCTCTTTGCCAATCTAAACCATGTATTGTTACCACAATTTTTTTTCTAAAAAGATGCGGTATCCATAGCATAGCACAACTCCCCTCGGCATGATAGTGAATACAATCATATTTTCCGAATGCAACTTTTATACTTGCTAAAAAAGAATATATTAAAGCATCTAAACCTTTTTTATTTATTGTAAATACTGTGTTTATATTTACACCTTTATATTTTCTTAATTTTTCGGTTTTGATATTTTTATTTGAAACATTGTTTCCTTTTCTATTATATACATCTACTGTATGTCCTCTTTTAACCAGTCTTGTAGATAATTCTTCAACAACAATTTCAACTCCACCCTCTCTCGATGGTATTCTCTTATGCCCTAACATCGCAATTTTCATAAACTTTTATATAGCTCCTTTTCTCCCAACAACCTTCCTAACAGTTTGTCCCAAAATTCTAGCATCCACCTTCAAGCTGCATTTTTTAAAATACTCCATATCCATCCTAACTCTATCATCAAAAGTTACATTACTCCTGCCATTAATCTGCCAAAATCCGGTAATACCTGGCTTACACGATATTATGTATCTGTAGAAATATTTCATATCGTCTCTTTCTCTTTCCAAATAAGGTCTAGGTCCGACTAAGCTCATGTCGCCTTTTAGAACATTAATAAATTGGGGAAATTCATCCAAACTCGTTTTTCTAATAAATTTACCAATTTTAGTTACTCTGGGATCATTTTTTATCTTTTTGTATTTTTTATACTCGTCTCTTGCTTCTTCATTTTCTGCCAAGTATGTACTTAGTTTTTCGTCAGCTCCCATGACCATAGAACGAAACTTGTACATCTTAAAAATCTTGCCATTTTTGCCTATTCTTTCTTGAGAATAAAATATAGTTCCTTTGTCCCCAGAAATTAAATTTGCTAAAAAAATTCCTATCGTTATCGGAACTAGCATTAGCGTTCCTGTTATTCCAACTATTATATCTATTACCCTTTTTATTACCTTCTCAATTTTTTCTTTAATTTTATTATTATATATAAAAATTTCTTTATATGGTACCAAAGCACTTGTTGTTTCTCCAATATTTGAAACATATTCTAACTCCTCTAATTCTGTGTTCATAACTTTACCCCCATACATTTTCTGTTGTTTTAATTCTCAAACATATTATAACATAATGATACATTTGTAACAATATTTTTTGCCTCTTTTAGTAAGACCTATTTTTTCCTATTTTTCCACTTTGCTACATTTATTCTTTATTATATGACAAAATTTGACAACAAATATAATAATAAAAATCCCTACTAAAACTCCACTCGAATCAATAATAACATCAAAAAAAGACGAAGTTCTATTAGGAATAAATGATTGGTGAAATTCATCTGTTACGGCATACATTGCACCAATTCCTAAGCTTATAAAAGCTCTTTTTATATTTTCCAAATCAAATGTGCACATTAAACTCATTGTTAACATTCCCACAACAAAATAAAGTGAGAAATGAGCCAGTTTTCTTATGTGATGTTCTATTTTGTTTAAAACCTTTTCTTTCTCACTTTCCTCTAATTTTTGTATCGAATTTATATTTTTCGTTACATCTTCTGTAACCTCTCTACTTAAACTTCCAGACTTTTCCCCATTTTGATTTGAAAAATTAAATATAATTCCAAACATTATTAAAAGTAATATGATTAGTATTGTTCTTAATATATTTATTTTTTCATTCATTTTTGTATCCTCTTCATGTAAAAATTATTTATTTTTCTGTATATAATTCCAAGAATCTCTACACATATCTTCAATAGTTCTTTCGGCTTTCCAACCTAATTCTTCCTCAGCTTTAGTTGGATCTGCAAAAAATTCATCTAAATCTCCTGCTCTTCTTTCTCCATATTTGAATGGTACATCAATATTATTTGCCTTTATAAATGTAGTAACTAATTCTAGTACACTTACAGGTTTTCCTGTTCCAAGGTTATAATAATATACACCATTTTCAGATTTATCTAATTTTTCTAATGCTTTTATATGACCTATTGCTAAGTCTACTACGTGTAAATAGTCTCTTTCACATGTTCCATCTTTAGTATTGTAATCGTTTCCAAATATTGTTAATTCCTTTAATTCTCCGATTGCTACTTTTTGTACATATGGCATTAGGTTATTTGGTATTCCCTTTGGATTCTCTCCAAGTAAACCAGATTCGTGTGCTCCAACTGGGTTAAAGTACCTAAGTATCGATATTTTCCAAGTGTTGTCTGCTGTGTATATGTCTTCTAGGATTTTCTCTATCATTATTTTTGTAGTTCCATATGGGCTTGAAGCTGTTTTTCTTTCCATTGTTTCTACATATTTTGGGACTTCTTGCTCTCCATATATTGTTGCAGATGAACTAAATACGAATTTTTTCACTCCATATTTTGCCATTGTTTGAAGTAATACTATTGCTCCTGATACATTATCATAGTAATATTTTAGAGGCTCTTTAATAGATTCTCCAACAGCTTTGAATCCTGCAAAGTTTATAACTGCGTCTATTTTATTTTCTTCAAAAACCTTTTCTAGTTTTTCTCTATCCATGTAATCTATTTCATAAAATTTAAAATCTTTTCCTGTTATTTTTTTTATTGCTTCTAGTGCTTTTTCATTGCTGTTTGAAAAGTTATCTACTATAACTATTTCTTTTCCTTGTTTTAATAATTCTACTGCTGTATGACTTCCTATATATCCTGCTCCTCCTGGTAATAATATTGCCATTATTCATCGCCTCCCGTTTTTTTCTCATTCTATCACTATAATAATGATTGTGCAAGCATTTTTTTACTTTATTTTTCCTTTTTTATTGTATCAACCACAATCCCACAAACTACAAATTCAACGGCAATATATGTACTAATTCTAAAAATAGTCATTCCTAATTGATATAGAAAAACATTATGTGTGGCATTTAAATAAAAAAATAAAAGCATTACAGAAAAAATTAAAATTCCTAAACATATTTTAAGCCCATATTTCATAATCTTTAAATCTGTTTTATCTAAATCGGTTAGCAACTCTTTTAAATATTTTAATTTTACAATATTTTTTATTTTGTCCATAGTATCAAAACCTTTCATTTTTGTTCTTAAAATTATGTTAACATATCTAAAAAAACATTTCAAATGAAAGATTTGGAAATCTTTATAATAGTGCTGTCATATATATTGGAATATATACAATATCGTCATCTTCTTTTAAGTCTTTTGTATGAATTATAATAGATTTATCTAAATAATCATTATATTTTCTTTTTAACTTTTTAAGTGATGTAAATGTATATCTATCTCCTGATTTTACTTCAATTGGTATTATATTATGTCTAGACGTTATTTTATCTGCTGAAATTATAAAATCAACTTCCATCGTTTCAAAACTATCCTCTCTCTCATTTCTTGAAAAGAAGTATAATTTTCTTCCTGCTGATACTAACATTTGTGCAACTATGTTTTCTAAAATCATACCTTCATTAAATGATAATTTATCAAAAAGAATTTTTTTATAAATTTCTTCATTAACAATGTTTCTCTCATTAAATGTCATTGATAGTAATAATCCTGTATCAAACATGTAACATTTTAATGAATTTGTATCCATTCTTTGTCCTAAACCAATATTAGGTTCTGTTGTGTTATACGCTATATTTACTAAACATGCATCATTTAACCAATAAAATGCACCTTCGTAATTTCTATATCTTGCTTTTTCATCTAGGCTTGAAATATTAAACTTTTTTTCGTGCTTTTGTAGTTGTGATGGTATTGTGTCAAATATTTGCTCTACCTTTAAATTTAGTTCTTCTGCGTGTTTTCTAATATCTTCTCTATATAAATTTAATATGTTTCTCTTAATTCTATCAACTTTCTCAAAGTCTCTCGTTTTTGAATACATTTCCACCGCTTGTGGCATTCCTCCAACAATCATATATTCTTTGAAATAATCCATAGCTTTACGATGCAATGCTTGGCCTAATGGTCTTTTCTTTGTATAGCATTCTTTTATAAAATCCATTAATGTATCATTTCCGATTGGCCCATAAAAATTCTTCAAAATCAAATGGATACATTTTTAGCTTTTCTTCTTCTGATGGAATCAATATATCTTTTACATTCTTTTTTATAGATATTAGTGAACCTGTTTCTATATAATCATATCTTCCATCTGCAACAAGATGTTTTATGGCTCCTCTTGCTTTTGGACAAAATTGTATTTCATCAAATATAAATAATGACTCTCTTTCATATAATTTTGTTCCATAATATTGTGATAAATATGTAAATAAATAATCTAAATTATCTAAATATTCGTCAAATAGTCTTTTAACTTCATCAGCCACTTTGGAAAAATCTATTAATATAAATGATTTGTAATTTTCCTTTGCAAATTTTTCAGCTATGTAGCTTTTTCCAACCCTTCTAGCTCCTTCTATTAGTAATGCTGTGGTTCCATTGCTTTCTCTTTTCCATTTAAGGATCTCGTCATATATTTTTCTTTTCATAAGTTTTCTCCCCCTATTCTCGTATATTTAATACTTATTATAGCACAAAATCAAAGATAATTCAATGCGTATTTTGCACAAAATCAAAGATAATATTCATCTTATTTTGCACAAAATCAAAAATAATATTATCATTATTTTACACAAAATCAAAAATAACGTACTTTTTCAACAAATTTTTCCCAACAAAAAAAGAATAGCCTCAACTACTCTTTAATTCTCATTATTAAATTGAATATATAGCTCCTAAAACAATGCAAAGTACTACAAGTATAATACCAAAAATCACTGTCCACTTTTTTTGTTTTCCTTCTTTGGTATTTCCTTTATTTTTTTCAAAGAAGTTGTTTGCAGATGTTCCAGTTATTGTTGATGATAAACCTGCATCTTCTTTAGATTGTACCATTGCAAGGATTACTAAAGC
>CAKPLD010000064.1 GCA_934167225.1 uncultured Clostridia bacterium
AAACTAAACAAAGAACAAACAACAATAAAAGAAGGAGAAACAGAAACTCTAACAGCAACAGTAATGCCAGAAAATGCAACAAACAAAAACATAACATGGAGTTCAAACAATGAAGAAGTAGCAACAGTGGAAAATGGTGTAGTAACAGCCAAAAAAGAAGGAACAGCTATAATAACAGTAACAACAGAAGATGGAAATAAACAAGCAAGTTGTAATGTAACAGTAGAAAAAAACAAGACAGAAGAAGATAATAAAAAAGACGATAAAACAGAAGAAGATAATAAAAAAGATGACAAAACAGAAGAAGATAACAAAAAAGACGATAAAACAGAAGAAGATAATAAAAAAGATGATAAAACAGATCAAGATAACAAAAAAGATCAAAATAATGAAAGTAGTGTAGATGAAAGTAATAAAAGTAAAATTGATAAAGAAGAGGATATGACGAAAAAAGCTGGACAAGAAGAAAAAGAATCTTTATCTGATAAGATTTTACCAAAGACGGGTAAAAGTTATTCAATAGTTATTTTAATTATAATAGTTGTTATTGTATTGGTTTATTCAAAAATTAGATATGAAAGATTAAAAGATATTAAATAAAATTTGAAACAAGAATTTAACTCATAAGAATTATAAAATATGATTCTTATGAGTTAACTGTATAAATTGAGTGAAAAATTAATAATTATTCTAATTCGAACCTACTCTACAATTTTAAAGCTGTGAATAGTAACAGGAAATCATAAAATTTTGAAAAAATTAGAAAAAAGTATTGACAAATTTAACGATAACATTTATAATAAAAAACGTGCTTGAGGAAAGCATATTTGGGCAGGTGGTCGAGTGGTTAATGGCACCAGACTGTAAATCTGGCCGCGAGAGCGTACGATGGTTCGAATCCATCTCTGCCCACCAAGACGAGTTTTTGTCGAACTCTCTATAATACTTGATATAACTTAATTTCAAGATTATAAGAATTTGACAACACAAAAACTTTAAACCGTTTCAAAAAATGAAGCGGTCTTTTTTTGACCCAAAATATTGAAAAAGGAGGTTTTTGTGGTATTATGTTACATATAATTAAAAAAGAAATCAATATGAGTGATGAATTACACTCTAAAATCAAGTGGGAATGTCGTATAAACTCCATTAAACAACAACCCGAAATCATTAACGGGTGTTTAAGAATAATAGAACATACGAATTTGGCGTATGTAGAGCCCCACAGAGTAATCATAAATAACAAATTATTGTTATTCTTTAATGAACATGATTACTTCTACGTAACAGATTTAAGGACAAAGTATCCAATGTCCAAGTTACAAGAATACATATCATAGGAGAAAACGGCAAAACGTTTTAGAGTTTTAAAAAATTATACTATATTGGTTTATTTGTGTTTTTTAAGAGAATTATAGAGATAGTTAATAATAAAAATAAAACTCTAAAGTGCTAGTAGCTATAACCTATGCTATGTGGCACTTTTTTAGTTGCCTTTCTATTCATAAAATTTGGAAGGAGGATATGTAAAAATGAATGAAGAAAGGAAAGTAGCAGGAATTTACATTCGTGTAAGTACAGAAGATCAAGTCAGGGAAGGATTTAGTTTAGGAGAACAGGAGGAAAAATTAAGAGGGCTTTGTAAATATAAAGATTATAAAATCTATAAAGTTTACAAAGATGCAGGAATTAGTGCAAAAAATATGTCAGCTAGACCAGCATTTCAGCAAATGCTAGAAGATATGAGAGCTGGAAAAATTAATTATATTGTAGCTTATAAACTAGATAGAGTTACAAGGTCAGTAAGAGACTTAGAAATTTTAATTTCAGAGCTAGAAGAACATCATTGCTATCTTATTTGCGATAGAGACGATGTAAACACAAACTCAGCTAATGGAAGATTTTTCGTGCGTATGCTAACAGTTTTATCACAACTAGAAATTGAAATTGTATCAGAAAGAACAAAAATCGGTTTAACAGGTGCAATAAAGTCTGGACATATTCCAGGAACTTGTCCACTAGGTTATAAACGAGACACATCAAAGAAAGTGGTCATTGATGAAACTACAAAAGATATTATTATTAGAATATTTAATCTATATTTACAAGGAAAAAGTTATCAAACAATAGCAAATATATTGAACGAAGAAAAAGTTTTAGAACCTAAAAAATGGGATGATTCTACCATAGAAAAAATAATTAATAATAAAATCTATGTAGGAGATTATGAAAGATTTAAGAGAGTAGCAAAAGAACAAGGAAAAGAGCCAGTAATATATCCTAATGTTGTTGAGCCTATTATAACAAGAGCAATGTTTGAAGATATACAAATCCAAAAAGAAAAAAATCAAAGAGCATATTGTAGAGATAGAGTATATATCTTTATGCAAAAGATGATATGCCCTAAATGTGGTAAATTAATGACTAGCAAAGGAACTGGTGGTAAAAAGAAAAAGTATATGTATTATCATTGTACAGACTGTAAAATATATCTTCGTGAAGATTTAATAGAAGAACAAGTTATGCCAATGATAATGGATTTAATAGAATATGATATGACAGTAAAAAAATATTTCTATCCTGTTTTAGAAGATAAAAAAGAAAAGAATACAGATAAATTAGACAAAGAAATAAACACATTAAGAAATCAAAAAAACAGAATAAAAGAAGCATATTTGAAAGAAATTGTTGATGTAGAGGAATTTTCCAAAGAATATAAAGCAATCGATGAAAAGTTAGAATTATTAGAACGAAAACGAATTGAAACAATAGATTTAAATAAACAGACTTTTAGTCCACAACATTTAATGGCAGATAGAGATGTAGAAAAAGAAAAGTTAATTCGTTCTAATAAATTTCAAGATATGTTAATGACAGAATGGAAGAACAAAGACAAAGAAGAAAAACAAGAATTTATATCAAAATTTTTAGAAAGTATTATGGTCGAAAAAGATAGTAAAGGTAATTACAAATTAGTTAATTTAAAATTAAGAAAAACATTTTAAACTAGTAGAATTAGTAACAGATGATAAAAAATATCCACAGAAAAAAGTAAATAGAATTGTTGGAGCAATTAGAGTAAAAGAAAGAGAGAAAGTTAGTTAGAAAATTTAATAATTGGAGGAATTGAAAATGGAAAATAAAGAATTAAAAACAAATAATATTGAAAATAAATATGGAATTGAATACACAAAGGTTGGAGATTACTATCTACCAAATTTAGTTTTAGAAAAAGAAAAAATTGTGTTAAATAAATATGGAAGAATGAGACTAAACTTCTTAAAAGAAAACAAGAAAGCAGAATACACAATAATGTTTGTGAATGGAACACTTAATAAACATTTAAAAGAGATTCAAGAAACAGCAGAAAAAAGAATTGACATTATAATTGAACAATTAAAAGAACAAAACAATTTAACAGAAGAAATGAAAAATACAGACCAACTTTATTGGGTGAGTATGATGAATAATTTTAAAAATACAGCAAAAGAAATTGTATTAAATGAACTGATATATGTGTAAAAAAATACTGGTAGGAGCGAACAGATAAATGTATTGCCAAATTTAATGTCCATAAGTGTAGCGAGCATAGGTTTTGTATTGCCACAAGACCGACAGCTTACGCTGAAAGGGGAAAAATCTTCCCCTATAACCCCTACCTGATAAAACGAAAAAATTAATAAAATTGGATTTAAAATTGAATAAGAAATTAAAAAGTTGTGAGAAAAATTTAAAAAAAAGGAAGTGAAAAATTATGCGAAATAGAACAATAGGAATTAATGTTAGAGTAAGCGAAAATGAAAAGAAGAAACTACAAAGAAATGCAAAAAAGAGTAATTTAAATTTATCATCTTATTTATGAAAATGTGGATTACAAAAAGAAATTTATTCAATACCAGATGAAAAACTCCGTAAAATTTATACAGGAATTGTTGAATTAAAAAATGAATTTTTATATATGAGTGATGAAGAAATAAAAGAGAAAATAACAAAAATGCAGAGTGATTTTTTGGACATTTATAATTGCAAAAAAGATGGTGATGACAATGGCAACAACGAAAATATGGGCAATTAAAGACAGTATATCTCGTGTAATAAGATATGCAAAAAATCCAGAAAAGAGAACATTTGCAGACTTAAAACAAGTATTAAAATATGCAGAAGATGATGAGAAAACAATAGATAAAGACGAAAAAACTATGTATGTAACTGGAGTAAATTGTAAAGCAAAAACAGCTTATGAAGAAATGTGGGCAGTACAAAATAGATTTGATAAATGTACAGGAAATGTTGCATATCATGCATATCAAAGTTTCAAAACAGGAGAAGTAACAGCAGAATTAGCACACAAAATTGGGGTAGAACTTGCTGAAAAAATGTGGAGTGAATATCAAGTAGTGGTTGCAACACACCTTGATACTGGCACATATCATAACCATTTTGTAGTAAATTCAGTTAATATGTTCACAGGTAAAAAGTTTAATTGTAACAAAGAAGCATATTATCATTTCAGAGAGTTATCAGATGAACTATGTAGAAAATATGGACTAACAGTTATTGAAAAACCAAAAGGAAAAACACCAAGAAGTATATATTTTGCAGAAAAGAGAGGAGAGCCAACAAAGTATAATGTAATAAAACAAGCTATTGATGAAGCAATGGAAATGTGTATAAATTATGGACAATTTAAAAAGATAATGCTTAAAAAAGGTTATATTATAAATGATGATTATAATAGGAAATATCCAACAATTCGTTCAATAAATGATAAAAAAGCAGTAAGGATGTATCATTTAGGAGAACAATATTTACCAAAGAATATTGCAGATAAAGTTGAACACAATCCCTATTATCATCAAAATAGATATATGGAATTTATACACCCAAAAAAGAAAAAACAAAAATATAAATTTGGTAAATATAAAGGAAAGTTTAGAGATATTAGTAAAATGAGTGGAATTGATGTATTATTTTTATTACTATTTCATTTATTGGGATTATTACCAAAACGAGAAAGTTACCAACCCCTATCTCCAGAAATGAAACAAGAAGTAAGAAAAATGGAACGATATTCTAATGAAATTAGACTTATTGTAAACAAAAAACTAAAAACAACAGAAAATGTAAAAAGCTATATTTCACAAACTGAAAAGAATATAGAAAGTGTTACCAATTTAAGACAAAAATATAGAAATAAGCTAAGAAATTGCAAAGATGATAAATTAATAGAGGAATATAAAGAAAAGAGAAATGAATGCACTACAATTCTAAATAAGCATAGAAGAAATTTAAAAACAGCAAATTATATTTTAGAAGATATACCAAAAGTTAAAGAAGTTATAAAAATTGAAATGCAAATGAAAAATGGACAAGAAGATATTACTAAAACAAAGAAAAAAGATAGAAATTTAAACAGATAATAATATAAAGAGGTTGTTATATAACAAGTAACAACTTCTTTTACATTAATTTCTGGAAATAATTGTTTTTATACGGATTTTATGATATAAATAAGGAAAATGAGAAATTTGCAATGCAACATTGCAAATTTAAAAATGGAGAAGATTATGATATATGAAATTGAAAATAAAAAATGAAGATTACATTAAAGGATGAAATTATAGAATTGCCAATCAAATTAAAAGAAAAAATAAACGAAAATTTTGAAAATATGAAAAAGACAGGTGCTAACATATGGAATGGAGAAGTACTTTGTGTTTCGGAATGTAATATCGAAGATGATAAAGTTGAAATAATTTGTAAAAAATCTGATTATGCTCATTATTTATATGGAGAAAGAATTGGTTGTCAAAAAGAATATGAATGTAAGAATTTAAGTGCAGGTTGTTTACTAGAAACAATAGATGGCTATTACATAGTCGGAGAATTAGATGAAAATACCTCTTATCCAACTATGTTACAAGTAACAGGTGGAGGAATTGAACAAAAAGATATATTTGGTGAAAATATAGATGTAGAGAAAACAATAAAAAGAGAAGCAATGGAAGAATTAAAAATAAATTTGAACGATAAAGAAAGTATTTTGTATAATAGAATGAGTTATCTATATGTTTCAGAAGATAATGAATAACCAGGGGTTCAATTGGTTTCAAAGGCGAAAAGTAAAATGACAGTAGAAGAAATGAAAAAATATTTTGAAGAATATTACGAATATTTAAAAGAAAACAATTTAGAAGTAGAATTTAAAAAATTGCACTTTTTAGAAAAAGACAATGCAGTAGAGAAATTAAACAAACTAAGTAACCCGAGAAGAAATTATTTAATACCATTATTACAAATAGATTCGAAAGGAGTAGAAAATGATAAAAAATATAATTTTTGATTTAGGAAATGTAATTATAAATTATAATCAAAAGAAAATAATTAATAATTTTACTGAAAAAGAAGAAGAGATAAAATACATATATGATGAAATATTTCATGCTCCAGAATGGAC
>CAKPLD010000065.1 GCA_934167225.1 uncultured Clostridia bacterium
CAAAAATTCTGCTAATAAGCTCTAAAAGTCCTTCAATCACACATTAATCCCCAAAAAATTAATAATTATTCTAATTCAAACCTACTCTACAATTTTAAAGCTGTGATTTGTAACAAAAAAGGACGTTATCAAAAGAGAAAAAAGCAAAAAAATGTTGACTTATAAAACATAAAAATGATATACTATAGACGAAAAATGTAAAAAAAGAACAACAAAGAAAAAATTTAGCAAAAAGCTAAAAGAAAGGTACGAAAAATGAAAAAAAATAATATAAAAATAATAGCAATTATGATCATAATAAACACAATACTAATTATAATAGCAAATTTATTTATCTACAAAACAAATGCAACAAGCCAAAGCTTGAGCAGTGACATTAATTCAATAAACAGTTCAAAATATCCAGGAATAAAGGAAAAACTACAAAGTCTAAAAAATGAGCATCCAAATTGGAATTTTAAAATATTGTATACAGGAATAGACTGGAACGATGCGATAACATATGAATATACAGGACATGGAAAAGCACCCAAAAACCTAGTACCAGACAGCTCGTCATATACAGGAGAATGGGTATGTGGCTATTGTAGAGACAAACAGTACGATTCTGGAAGTTGGAGATGTGCGTCTGAATCTGCATTGAAATACATGATGGATCCAAGAGCATCACTTAATTCGTCTGACATATTTCAATTTTTAGAATTATCATATAATAGTGAAAGCGGATATTCAAAAGACACAGTAAAAAAGATGTTAAGTGGAAGCTTTTTAGACAACGATACATATGTAAATGCAATAATGGATTCTAGTAAAAAGCATAATGTAAATCCATATTACATATCTGCCAGAATTTTGCAAGAGCAGGGAAAAAGTGGAACAGTTTTAACAAAAGGACAAGGTTATAATGGCCAGTATCAAGGAGTTTATAATGTGTTTAATATAGGAGCATCTGGAGGAAGTAAGGAAAAAGTAATATTAAATGGTTTAGCAAAAGCTCAAAGCTATGGATGGAACACTATGGAAAAATCAATTGATGGTGGAATTGAAATTATTGCAAAAAATTATATTGCGATTGGGCAAAATACAATGTACTTCCAAAAGTTTGATGTTGAAAATTCAGATGGAAAAATGTATACACATCAATACATGCAAAATATTTTAGCGGCACAAAATGAAGGAACAACATTAAGAAAAACTTTAAACAACATGAATGCAATAAATTACCAATATACATTTATTATACCTGTATATGAAAACATGCCAAGCAATACATCTTCTAGGCCCTCTACTACAAGTTCTCCTAAAGCAGTGGAAAGAGATTTAGTTAAGGTAAACGCAAACCCAAGTATCAGAATAAGAAATAGTGCAAATGGCAGTTCAACAAAAGGATATTTGTATTACGGCGAAATTGCAACAAGATTGGAAAGGGCAACTTCTAAGGTAAATGGAGCTTATTGGGATAAGGTTGTTAAAAGTGATGGAACTGTAGGATATGTTGCTAGAACTACATATGATAGAGAAAGTAATTTTAAGGAATATTTAATTTCTGTTGGAGGAAGCGGAGTGAATAGTGGAAACTCTGGTGGCAGTGGAAATAATAACTCAGACAACAACCAAAATAACGGATCTAATATAAAAAAAGGAGACGTAAATAAAGACGGAAAAATTAGCGCGAGTGATTATGTATTAATTAAAAACCAAATAATGGGAACAATGTCGCTAGATAATAAAGCCAAAACGGCGGCAGATGTAAATGGCGATGGAAAAATAAGCGCAAGCGATTATGTTATGGTTAAAAACTACATAATGGGTGTAATTTCATCATTTTAAAGAAAAAAGAGAAACGAGGGAAAATTTATGAAATTAAAAAAATATGTTTTAGGAATATTGTTTTTGGCAATATTATTAGGATTTATGCCGACCTCAAATGCAGGAAATTTATCAATAAGCTTTTCAAAGTCAAATGCAAAAGTAGGAGATACAGTAACTGCGACAATTAAAGGAAATGGCGTATCTGGAAAAGTAAATTTAAGTGTATCTGGAAATGCAACTTTATCTACCAATAGTGTATTTGTAGATGGATCGGCAAGTGTAACAGTTAAAATAAATGGAGAAGGAAATATAAAAGTTACAGCTACAGCAGCAGACATGGCAGAAACATCAAATGCCAAAGTATATAATGGATCAACATCAGGAACAATAAAGGTTGCAAGTAATAATTCTTCAAGCACATCCAATACAGGGACGAGCAGTAGTAATAATAGTTCATCAAATGAAAATGAAAAAAAAACTGAAACAACAAGTACAAAATCAAACAATGCAAACCTAAGTAGCTTAGGCATAAAACCAAATGACTTCAAAGGATTTAAAGCAAGCAAAACATCATATGATGTTACAGTTCCAAGTGATACAGAAAAAGTAACAGTATATGCTACAGCCCAGGATAAAAAAGCAACAATAAAAGGGAATGGAACACAAAAATTAAACCAAGGTAAAAATTCACTAAATGTAGTAGTTACTGCAGAAGATGGAACAACAAAAACATACACAATAAACGTAACTAGAGAAGAAGGTTCTAATACAACAAATGACACAAATTCAAATACCACAGAAGAAACAACAGACGAAGAGGAAAATCAAGAAGACTCGGTTTCAGATTTAAAAAGCCTATCAATAAAAGGATTTAATTTAGAACCTGCATTTTCACCAGATGTTTATGAGTATAAAGTAAACGTAAATGGCGATATATCAAGCTTAGATATAGAAACAGAAGGTGCAAACCACGGTGTTAGTGTAGATATAGTTGGAAATGAAAATTTAACAGATGGAGAAAACACAATAACTTTATTAGTGTATAATGATGAAACAAAACAAAATTCTACATATCAAATTATAGTAAACAAAACTAGTGCAGATGTAGATGGACTAAATTCAGACTTAACAGAGGCAGTAAAAAAAGCTAATAGAATTAGATGCATAATAATAGGTGTGGTTGTATTTATTATTGTTGGCATAGTAATATTTATAATTGTAAAACATAGATTAAAAGCTAAAACAACAGATAACAAAATGTATGAGTACGACGATGAAGATAAGGAAAGATTAAATTTAGATGATGAAGATGAATTCTTTAGTAGAGTAACAAATCAGAAAAATGAGAAATCTGTTGATGTGGAGAATAATGTAGTTGAAAAAATTGATAAAAACAATGAAGTGAGCGAATATGATGTAGATGATTATTTTAGAACTAATAAGCCAAAAAAGAAGGGTAAGCATTTTTAATTAAAAGGGACTAATTTCGTTATTTGGAATTAGTCCCTTTTAATTGCAATTTTCTAAACCTCCTAATCGTGCATATTTAAAAAAGAATGCAGACCCATTTTTTACAATTTTTATAAATGTTTCTTTTTCTTCTTTAGAATAGTTTCCGTCTTCCATAATAACTTCATAGCTAGGCAATTCTATAACAAATGTATCAAAGCCTGATTCTGTTGGCCTTTCAAAAGTAACACGGATATATTCTGCGCCATTTTCTTTTTTACCGATATTAGAAAAAACGCCTAAAGTACCATCTGGATATTTTGCAAATTCATATGTCATTAAAATTCACTCTCCTTTTTAATTACAGAAAATATTATAATTAGTATATCATATTTTATATATTTTAGCTAGTAAAATTTTAATCTTTATATTTATAACTTTTTAATGAGAAATTTTTCAAAAATCTATTGCTAAAATGACAAAAATGTAATATAATCGTAATCAAAATGTAACGAAAATGTAACAAATAAAAATCAAAGGAGAAGGATGCAGAATGTTTAAATTCGGATGGGGACAAGACATAGGAATAGACCTAGGAACAGCAACAGTTATAGCATATGTAAAAGGTAAAGGAATAGTACTACGCGAGCCATCGGTAGTAGCTGTTGACAATAATACAGGAGAAGTTGTAGCAGTAGGAGAAGAAGCAAGAAGAATGCTAGGAAGAACACCAGGGAATATAGTAGCAACAAGACCATTAAGAGAAGGAGTAATATCAGACTATACAGTAACAGAAAAAATGCTTAAATATTTCATAAATAAAGTCGGAGGAAAAACGCTATTTGCACCAAGAATAATGATATGCATACCATCAAGAGTGACAGAAGTTGAAAAAAAAGCAGTAATAGATGCGGCAACAAATGCAGGAGCAAGAAGAGTATATTTAATAGAAGAGCCAATAGCAGCAGCAATAGGAGCAGGAATAGATATTTCAAAACCATGTGGAAATATGGTAGTAGACATTGGAGGAGGAACAACAGACATAGCAGTAATATCGCTTGGAGGGTCAGTTGTAAGCACATCAATAAAAGTAGCAGGAGACAAATTTGATGAATATGTTGCAAAATATATAAAGAAAAAATACAACTTAGCAATAGGAGAAAGAACGGCAGAAGAATTAAAAGTAAATGTTGGGTGTGTATATCCCAAAATACAAGATGTAGAAATGGATGTAAGAGGAAGAGACTTAACAACAGGCCTTCCAACAACAATAACAATACATTCAAGCGAAATGTTAGAAGCATTGCAAGAACCAGCATTAATGATAGTAGATGCAGTTCATTCTGTATTAGAAAGAACACCACCAGAATTAGCAGCAGATATAAGTGATAAAGGAATTTACATGACTGGTGGAGGATGTTTAATAGATGGACTAGATAAACTTTTACAAGAAAAAACAGGAATAAATGTAATGATAGCACAAGACACAGTATCATGTGTAGCACTAGGAACAGGAAAAGCACTAGACAATTTAGATTCATTAGACGAAAAAGCACGTAGATAAAAATGGAAAAAAATAGAAATTTAAATTATGCTATAATGTATAAAAAAATAAAAAAAAGCAATAATAAATTCGAAGGTGAAAAAAATGAGAAAAACCAGAAGAATATTTATTATTGCTTTTTTGCTGTGTATATTTATATACTGCTTAAAAGTAGACAGCATTCCCAAAAGCATAATCTTATATGGAGGAGAACAGCTAAATTTAGGAAATTTTTTGGGGATTTCTTTAAATATAGAGGGCAAAGACTGTAAAACAATACTTGCTTCGTCTGAGATACCAAGTAATTCAGACTCGGGAAAAAAGGAAGCAACAGTAGATGTAAAATTATTTAACACAATAAATGTAAAAGAAGTATCAGTAAGCATAATAGACAAAACAACAGTAATACCTGTAGGGCAAGTATCAGGTTTAAAACTTTACACAAGTGGAGTGTTAGTTGTAGGAATGAGTGAAATAAAAGGAGAAGACAACCAAAAACATAAGCCATATGAACAATCGGGAATAGAAGAAGGAGATAGAATAATAAAAATAAATAGCGAAGAAATAACAGACACAAACAGTTTAATAAACATTGTAAATAATTCAAGAGGACAAAATTTAGAAATTGAATATGTAAGAAATGGTGCTATGCAAAATGCAAGCATAACACCAATAAAATACACAGATGGAACCTATAAACTAGGATTATGGGTAAGAGACAGTGCGGCAGGAATTGGGACTTTAACATTTTACGAACCATCCACTGGAAATTTTGCAGCATTAGGTCATGGAATAACAGATAGTGATACAGGAGGTTTAGTAGAAATTCAAAATGGTGAATTTTTAACAACAAAAATATTATCAATAATAAAAGGAGCAAAAGGAAATCCTGGGAAAATTCAGGGAACAATAGAAAATGGAACAACAATAGGTAATATTTACAAAAACAGCAATTTAGGAATTTATGGTACAGTAAGTAATTTGTCAGGCATAAATGCAGATTTATCAAAAGAAATGGAAGTAGCTAGAAGAGACGAAATATCGTTAGGTGAAGCAACAATATATTGTAATCTTAACGAATCTAGTGGTAATAATATTTCGGAAAACAATTATGCACAGGCAAAAGAATATAAAATAGAAATAGAAAAAATTTTTATTAATAATGATACAAATAATAAATCTATGCTTATAAAAGTAAAAGATCCAGAACTACTAGAAAAAACAGGAGGTATTATTCAAGGAATGAGCGGTAGCCCTGTAATACAAAATGGGAAATTTGTTCGGTGCTGTTACCAATGTGCTAGTAAATGACCCTACACAAGGATATGCTGTTTTTGGAGATATAATGCTAAAGGAAATGAGGGAGGATTAATTGTTACTATTCACAGTTATTAAAACCGGTTCGAATTAGAATAATTATTAATTTTTGGGGGATTAATGGCTCAATACGGACTTTAAGAGCTTATAAGCATTA
>CAKPLD010000066.1 GCA_934167225.1 uncultured Clostridia bacterium
GATGAAATACACAACATTACAAAAATAGATAAATTCTTTATAAATAAAATAGATAGATTAGTAAGAATGGAAGATGAGCTTCAAAATAAAAAGTTGACTCCAGAATTACTATTAAAAGCTAAAAAAATGGGATACACAGATAAAGTAATTTCAAGACTTACAAAGATAAAAGAAGAAGATATTAAGAAAAAAAGACAGGAAAATGGAATAATTGCAAACTTTAAATTAGTTGATACATGTAGTGCAGAATTTGAGGCAAAAACCCCATATTATTATTCATCTTATGATGATGAAAATGAAAGCATAGATTCCAAAAATCCCAAAAAGATAATGGTTTTAGGTTCTGGTCCAATAAGAATAGGACAAGGAATAGAATTTGACTATTGCAGTGTTCACAGTGTTTTAGCACTTAAAAAACTTGGATATGAAACAATAATTGTAAACAATAACCCAGAAACAGTAAGTACAGATTTTGACATTGCAGACAAATTATATTTTGAACCTTTAACACCAGAAGATGTAGAAAATATAGTAAATGTAGAACATCCATATGGAGCAATAGTTCAATTTGGAGGTCAAACAGCTATAAAACTTACAAAAGCATTACACGAAATGGGAGTTAAGATTTTGGGAACACAAGAAGTAGATATGGATAGAAGTGAGGATAGAGAATTATTTGATGAAGCATTAGAACATTGTAAAATCTTACGTCCAAAAGGAGAAACAGTTTATACAGCAGAAGAAGCAAAGGCGGTTGCAAACAGGTTAAAATATCCAGTACTTGTTAGACCATCATATGTGCTTGGAGGTCAAGGAATGGCAATCGCGTATGATGACAAAGATGTAGAAAGATTAATTTCAGATATAAATGAAATTGTACAAGAACACCCAATTTTGGTGGATAAATATATGCAAGGGAAAGAAATGGAAGTTGATGCAATTTCAGATGGAGAAGACGTATTAATTCCTGGTGTTATGGAATTACTTGAAAGAGCTGGAGTTCACTCAGGAGACAGTATATCTGTATATCCAACAAGCATAATTGAGCAAAAATATATTGATAAAATTGTAGATTATACTAAACGAATTGCTAAAGAACTAAATATAATTGGATTATTCAATATTCAATTTATAATATGCGAAGGAGAGGTTTATATAATTGAAGTAAACCCAAGAGCAAGTAGAACAATCCCTTATATAAGTAAGGTTACAGGACTTCCTGTTATAGATGTTGCAACAAGAGTTATTTTAGGGGAAAAACTAAAAGATATTGGATATGGAACAGGTGTATATAAAAAATCTGATTATGTTGCAGTAAAAATGCCAGTATTCTCATTCCAAAAACTAAAAAATGCAGATACATCATTAGGCCCTGAAATGAAATCAACAGGTGAGGTTTTAGGAGTAAGTAAACACTTTAGCCAAGCTATTTTAAAGGCTTTTATTGCAAGTGGAATCGATGTTACAAGTAGAGGCAAAATTTTAGTTACTGTAAATGATAAAGATAAACCAGAGATTTTACCTATTATAGAAAAATTGGTAAATGAAGGTTACGAGATTTACGCTACTTCTGGAACAGCTAAGTTCTTTAAGGATAATGGATTGGAGAATGTAATGGTTGTACCTAAGATTTGGGAGGGTACAAATAGTATTCCGGATTTGATTCATTCTGGTAAATTAGCATTTATTATTAATACTCCAACTAAAGGTAAAGAGTCTAATAGAGATGGATTTAAAATTAGAAGAATGGCAGCTGAAAGTAAAGTCCCTTGTTTTACAGCAGTTGATACAGTTAGTGGGTTTTATGATGCTATTGCTAAAGGATTTAAGGAAGAGGATTTGGAAGTGGTTGATATTGCTAAAATTTCCGGTTAGTGTTATAAATCGGTCTAAGTTTTTTATAAAAACACCTTGCGAAAACCAAAAAATTGATATAAAATAAGCAAAAAAGAAAGAAGGTATTTAATTATGGAACTAAAGATTGATTTTGAAAAAATAGGAATAGATAAAAAGGAAATAATGAAATATAAAGAACAAGTAGAAAATATACATAAAGATCTACACAGAAGATCAACAAAAGAAGACGACTTTGTAGGGTGGCTAGAATTACCAACAAACTACGACAAAAAAGAATTTAAAAGAATACAAACAGCTGCAACAAGAATAAACAAAGACTCAGACATATTACTAGTAATAGGAATAGGAGGCTCATACCTAGGAGCAAGAGCTGTAATAGAAGCATTAAGTAGTTCATTTTACAATATGCAAACATTAAAACAAAGAAAACACACATTAGTATTATTTGCAGGGAACAATTTAAGTCCAAACTACATAAATGACCTAATAGAAGTAATTGGAGACAAAGATTTTTCAATAAATGTAATATCAAAATCAGGAACAACAACAGAGCCAGCAATAGCATTTAGAATATTTAGAGAAATGCTAGAAAATAAATATGGTATAGACGAAGCAAGAAGCAGAATATATGTAACAACAGACAAAGAAAGAGGAGCGCTAAAAGCTTTATCAGAAGAAGAAGGATACGAAACATTTGTAATACCAGACAATGTAGGAGGAAGATTTTCAGTACTTACACCAGTTGGACTATTACCAATAGCAGTTGCAGGAATAGATATAGAAAAACTAATGAAAGGAGCAAAACTTGCAGAAGACAACTACAACGACGAAAAACTAAAATACAACGAATGTTACCAATATGCAGTAATAAGAAATGTTTTATATAAAGAAGGAAAAACAACAGAAGTATTTGCCAATTACGAACCAAAAATGCATTATATGACAGAATGGTTAAAACAACTATTTGGAGAAAGTGAAGGAAAAGAAGAAGAAGGAATATTCCCAGCAGGAATAGACCTAACAACAGATTTACATTCAATGGGACAATATATGCAACAAGGTTTAAGAAACCTATTTGAAACAGTATTAAGCATAGAACATCCAAAAACAAATATCACAATAAATTCAGATGATGACAATTTAGATGGATTAAATTATTTAGCAGGAAAAGACTTAGATTATGTAAATAAAAAAGCAATGGAAGGAACAATAGAAGCACATGTGTCTGGTGGTGTTCCAAATATTATTTTTAAAATAGAAAAACTAGATGAAGAAAACTTAGGAGGACTAATATATTTCTTTGAATTAGCCTGTGCTATGTCTGGAAGTATATTAAAAGTAAACCCATTTAATCAACCAGGAGTTGAAGAATACAAGAAAAATATGTTCAGATTATTAGAAAAACCTGGATATACAAAATAATTTGAAACACAGAAAAAGAGGTAATTTAATGAAATTTGAAAGAGAATATTATGTAGGAATAAAAGACATTGGGTTTAATGGTAAAATATCAAACTATGGAATGCTTAGTATATTAGAAGAAATTGCAAGCTCTCATTCAGATAAAGTAGGATATGGCGTAAATGATATAAAAACAAAGAAAAAGGCTTGGCTTTTAATGGAATGGAAACTACAAATATTTGAAAGACCCAAATACGAGAGCAAAATAAAGGTAAAAACATGGGCAAGGCCAATTTCTAAAAGAGCATTTTCAACATATCGTGATTTTGAAGTTTTTGATGGTGAAAAGAGAATAGCTATTGCAACATCAAAATGGGTTTTGTTTGACCAAGAAACAAATAGAATATCCAGAATTACAGACGAGATAATAGAATTATATAAACCAGAACCTGAAAACGTATTTGAAGAAGAAGATATAGAAAAACTAAGAGAAATAGACGGACTAAATAAATATACCGAATATGATGTAAAACGAGCAGATATAGATGTAAATAAGCATATGCATAATTTAAATTATTTAAAATTAGCATATGAAGCTTTACCAGAAGATGTATATTTGTCAGAAGAAAAAAACAACATAAGAATAATGTACAAACATCAAATATTACTAGGAGATAAGGTAAAATGTTATTATAATAGTGTAGAAAATAAAGACATAATAACAATAAAAAGTCAAGATAACAGTATTTTACATGCAATTGTAGAATTAAGTTAAAAAGGAGTGAAGCTAAAATTGAGACAGAAAAATGAAGACAAAATAACAAATATTTTAAAAAAAATAGCTCCGGGAACACCTATAAGGGATGGACTAGAAAATATTTTAAAAGCAAGAACAGGAGCTTTATTACTTTTTACCGACAATGAAGAATACATAAAACAATTAGTTGATGGAGGATTTTTTATAAATGAAGACTATTCTTCTTCAAAATTATACGAATTAGCAAAAATGGATGGAGCAATAGTATTAAGTGCAGATATGAAAAAAATATTATTTGCAAATGCAGAACTTATTCCATCTAGCACAATTACAACAGTTGAAACAGGAACAAGACATAGAACAGCAGAAAGAACAGCAAAACAAACAGGAGAACTAGTAATAAGTATTTCACAAAGAAGAAATATAATTACAATATTTTTAGAAAATGAAAGATATATCTTAGAGGACACAGAGGTTGTGCTAAATAAGGCTAATCAAGCAATTCAGACATTGGAAAAATATAAAAAAGTATTTGATAGTAAACTAAATATTTTAAATGAGTATGAGTTTAATGATATAGTAACTTTAGAAAATGTTTTAAGTGTATTACAAAGAGCAGAAATGGTTATGCAAATTGTAGATGAAATAGAAAAGCAAATTGCAGAACTTGGAGACGATGGAAGACTAGTAGATATGCAACTTGAACAATTAATTGGAGGAATAGAAAAAGAAGAAGAACTAATAATAAAAGATTATTTGTTAGTTGAAGATAAAACGCCAAAAGAAATTATGGAAGAAATCGCCAATTTATCATATGAGGATCTACTAAAAGAACAAAATATTGCCAAAATACTTGGATATGACATATTTTCTGATTTTGACGAAGCATATGTTTATACAAGAGGATACAGAATTTTAAATAAAATTCCAAGAATGCCTTCATCAATTGTAGAAAATTTGGCAAAAAGCTTCAAATCATTACAACATATTATTGATGCAACAATAGAAGAATTAGATAATGTAGAAGGAATTGGAGAAGTAAGAGCAAGAAATATCAAATCATCATTAAAGAGAATGCAAGAGCAATTTGTATTTGACAATATAATAAATTAAGTGTAAAATATGAAAGAAATTTTTAAAAGTGACAGTTACTTTATAAATATAGTCACCTAAGAAAACAGTTAAGTGAAAAAATGAGGAGGAAAACATGAATAAGAAAGTAAAAAACGCAATTTGGATAATGGCATTAATTTTAATAATTGTAATATTAGGGGGATTAGTTTATGGATATTATAAAAAGCAAACACTAAACATATCTAACCCAATAGTAACAATGGAAGTGGAAAATTATGGAACAATAAAAATAGAATTGTATCCAGACAAGGCACCAGAAACAGTAAGTAACTTTGTAAAATTGGCTAATAATGGATTTTATAATGGACTAAAATTTCATAGGGTAGTAAAAGACTTTATGATCCAAGGTGGAGACCCATCTGGAGATGGAACAGGTTCTCCAAAGCTTTCAAACTTATATAATAATGAAGATGAAAATGCAAGTTACAAATATTCAGATGGAACAGATGCAAAGGGGTCAGATTCATATACAATTACAGGAGAGTTTGTAGCAAATGGATATGATAACAATACTTTGAATTTAACAGAGGGAACAATTGCAATGGCAAGAAGTGATTATACATCATATTCACCAACATTGTCAGAAGAATCATATAATTCTGGAAGTTCACAATTTTTTATTATGACATCAAATGATCATACAAATTTAAGTGGATATTATGCAGGTTTTGGTAAAGTAATTGAAGGAATGGATGTTGTTAAAGAGATTGCAAATGTTGAATGTAAAGCACAAGATACAAATAGCGAAGAAGATAGTTCTCAAACTGAGGTTTCAACACCGGTTACAGATGTTATAATAAAATCTGTGTCAGTTGAAACAAATGGAGTGGATTATGGAATGCCAAAAACATTTAAACCATTTAATTATATGCAGTGGTTGTATGCTCAGTATGGGTTAACTTATAGCGAGTAAAAAATAAATAATGAAATAATAAAGGCGTAAAAACATTTATAACAAATGATTTTTACGTCTTTAAAAAATTCTGTTACTATTCACAGCTATTAAAGCCGGTTCGAATTAGAATAATTATTAATTTTTGGGGGATTAACGGCTCAATACGGACTTTAAGAGCTTATAAGCATTA
>CAKPLD010000067.1 GCA_934167225.1 uncultured Clostridia bacterium
CTATGGTACAACTGTATTTCATCAAATATATACACCTCGTTTTTTATTAACTTCCATAAGCATACACCTAGATGGTGCCCACCTTCTCCTGTCGGATTATAAAGTGTAACTAAAACCACAACTTGTGGGTCGTTAGTAGGTGCAACACCACAAAAAGATGTAACATATTTTCCTGTATTTACACCATCTTCTGAAGTTCCTGTTTTTCCTCCAATTCTATATCCCTCAACTTTAGCATTTTTTCCAGTTCCTTCTGATACAACAGATTCCATCATACTTAAAACTTTTTCTGATGTTTCTTTTGATATTACTGTTCCTCTGTTTTCAACAGGCAATTCTGTTTTTTCACCTGTTTCGGAATTAATTCTAGCCTTAACAATTCTAGGTGTTAACAAATTTCCACCATTTGCTATACTAGAAACTGCGGTAACTAATTGAATAGGAGTAATTTCAAACCTTTGACCAAAACTGATTGTTGCAAGTTCCACAGGACCACACTTGTTTTGTGCAATAAAAATACTATTTGCTTCTCCTGGTAACATAACTCCTGTTTTATTAAGTAGTCCGAATTTTTCTAAATATTTAAAATATGTATCAACCCCCAATTTTTGACCAAGCCCAATAAAAACCGGATTGCAAGAATTCATAAGTCCTTGTCTTAATGACTCACTTCCATGTGGCCTATAGTATCTCCAGCATTTTATACGTGCGCCAGCAACCGTAATTGAGCCAGTACACGCAAACTCTCCACTTTTGTCAGTTTCTGTTATTCCTTCTTCTAATGCTGATGAAGCTGTTATTAATTTAAAAACTGAACCTGGTTCATATGTATCTGATATGGCTTTATTTCTCCACATTCCTTGTAAATTTTTAGATTTTTCGCTCTGCTCAATATTATCCCAATTATTTTTTAATTCATCATTATTTATTGTGTATGGTTCGTTCAAATTATACGAAGGATATGTTGCCATCGCTAAAATATCTCCCGTTTTGGGATTCATAATAACAATATTTCCTCCATCTGTACAACTATTATCTATACATGCCTCGGCTAAATATTTTTCTGCAATAGATTGTATTGTCATATCTATAGATAATACTATATCATCACCATTTACAGCAGATGTATACACCTCTCCTTCTGTTCCAATTTCTTCACCTGTTGCATCTGTTTCTCTCGAAATAGAACCTGCTTTTCCTGATAGAATATCATCATATTTTGCTTCTACCCCATCTAACCCTTGATTATCACCTCCACAAAATCCAATTACTTGAGATGCTAAGTTACTATATGGATAATATCTTTTGCTGTCTTCGTCTATATTTACACCTGTTTCTATTGCATTTTCTATCAACCATGTCCTTAGTTCATCTGCTTTGTCTTTTTCTATTTTCTTTACTATCGTTTCAATTGAACTTCTTTTGCTTACTTTTTTTAATACTGTTTCATAATCTAATTCAAATAGTTCTGATAATTTTTTTGCAATCTTCTCTTTGTTTTCTTTTGCTATATTTGTTGGATTTACACTTACCGTATATGCTGTACTACTAACTGCTAAAGTGTATTTTTCACTCGCATCGTAAATGGTCCCTCTTTTAGGATTTACTGTTCTTTTTTGCACTAGTTGCTCATATGCAAGAGTTTGTAATTCCTTGCCTTGGATAAATTCTATATAGGCTATTCTTGATATTAATAGTATTAATATTAGAAATGCTATGAATAATGCATTTCTCATCTTTTTTTTATTTTTTAGATTTATTGTTTGCATTTTTCCTCCTTTCTTTTTTGGATGCTTTCTATTAATACCTATTATATTATTACAAATTTTAGCCTATTCGTATAAATTTATTAAATTAAAAAAAATAAGCAATTACCTAACTTTTAGATAATTACTTATTTTTTAAAATTTTATTTATAATTTTATTATACCATTTTCCATCATTTTCTGTATTATCTGATGTAAGATCTATATCTTCTTTTGATCCTTCTACATAATCTTTTTTATCTAATGTAACATAAACTTTCTGCCCATTATCTAGCTCTTTCATTCCCAATTTGTCCTTTGCAGCATTTTTTACGTTACTTAGGTTAAGACTGCTTTCTATACTAACTTCCAACTGTCCATTTGTTTTTTGAATTGAAGCAAGTTTCTCCTTTGATGACTGTATTTCATTAAATCTTTCATTTATTAGTGAACTTCTATAACTTATCATAAGTAATATCAAGAATATTACAGCGACCAAAGCTACATTTTTGTTATGTTTCTTTTTTTCTATTTTCATTGCTTCTTTTTTTTGTTTTTCATTTATTTTTATTTGTTTTTTGATTTCTTCTTTTGATTTTTTTGTTTTCTTTGGTTCATATTCTGGCTTAAGTTTTCTTGGTGTTGTTTCATATTCAAAGTTAAATTCATACATAAGTTATTTAAATTCACCTCTTTTCGTTTGGTATATTTATCCTCTTTATATTTTTTCAAAAATTCTTAATTTTGCACTTTTGGATCTTGAATTTTCTTTTTGTTCTTCCTCGCTTGCAATTATTGGCTTTTTAGTAATTACTATTCCTAGTTCTTTTGCTCCACATACACAATATGGTATATCTTTTGGGCAAGTGCAGATTCCTTTTGCTCTGTTCATTGCTCTTTTTACTGCTCTATCTTCTAGTGAATGAAATGTTATTACACAAAGTCTACCTTTGGTGTTTAAGACATCTATTGAATTTTTTATTGTATCTTCTAATGGTTTTATCTCGTTGTTTACTTCTATTCGTATTGCTTGAAATGTTCTTTTGCCCGGATGTCCTTCTTTTGGATTTAGCCTTGGTATTGATTTTTCTATTATTTTTACTAATTCATCTGTTGTTTCTATTTTCTTTTTTCTTCTCTCGATACATATATTTTTTGCAATATTTCTAGAATATCTTTCTTCTCCATATTCATATATTATATTTGCTAAATGTTCTTCTTTGTAGTTATTTACTACTTCCATTGCTGTTAATCTTTGAGTTTTGTCCATTCTCATATCAAGTTCATTTGAACCTAAGTAACTAAATCCTCGTTCTCTTTCATCTAATTGATATGATGATACTCCTAAATCTAACAGTATTCCATCAACTTTTTCTATTTCTAAATTTTCTAAAATTTCTTTTATATTATCATGATTTCCATGTATGTATTTGACATTTTTATATTCTGATAGATTTTGCTTTGCAGCTTGTAATGCTTCTTCATCTCTATCTATTCCTATTAAAAGTCCTTGTTTGGGATCTATTCTTTTTAGTATTTCTCTACTATGTCCTGCTCCACCAAGTGTTCCATCAACATAGATTCCATCTGTTTTTATGTTTAGTCCTTCTATACATTCGTTTAATAATACTGGCTTATGTTTAAATTCCACAATTATTGCCTTATTTAATAATATTAAATAAGTTGCTCCTTTCTGTGTTTATATGTTTTTAGCAACTGGTATTATTTTGAGAAAAATACCAGTTGCTAATTTTACTTATGTATATAAAATTCTTATGTACACTTTTCCTATGTATTTTTTTCCTAGGTTTGTACATATTCTTTTGTTTTATTTTTACTTTGGTATTTTTGACTTTTGTGCTTTTTTCTTTTGTGAGAAATAGGGATTTCTTTTGTATACTTTACTTTTGTATACCTAATATGTATATTTTCCTTTGGCTTTTCTTTAGTAGATTTTATTTATCTTTTGTTTTTTACATTGTTTTTCTTACGCATTTTCTTCCTTTGTTTTCTTAACATAATCAAATTCCTGATTAGAGTCTTTTGATTAATTATATAAACTTTTCTTTATGAAAAGATTATATACCTAGCATTGTCATATTTTCTGCTATTTCATCTAATGAAATTTCTTCGTCTTTTGATTTCCATGTTGCTTTATTCCATATTTCTAGTCTTGTTCCCACTCCTATTATTATTGCTTCTTTTTCTAGGTTTGCAGATATTCTTAGGTTTGCTGGTATTAAAAATCTTCCTTGTTTGTCTAATTCGCATTCTGTTGCTCCTGCTAAGAAATATCTTACAAAGTTTCTTGCATTTTTGTCTGATAGTGGTAATAGTTTTAGCTTGTTTTCGAAATTTAACCATTCTTCTTGTGAAAAGGCAAATAAACATCCATCTAGTCCTTTGGTTAGAATAAATTTATCTCCCATGTCTTTTCTTAGCTTTGCAGGCATTGATATTCTGCCTTTAGCATCTAAGGTATGTTCATATTCACCCATTAACATAGTTAAATTTCACCCCACTTTGTACCACTTTTTTCCACTACGATTAAATTTTAATACACTTCTTGGTATTTTGCAATAGTTTTTTGAAAAAAAGTTGATTTTTTTTCGGATATCTTGACTTTACATTTAAAGTAGCGATAAATTTTAGGGAAATTTTATTCAAATTTTTTTGCAAATACTTAGAATAATGCGGTATTAATAATAGTTTAAGTGAAGAAAACGTTTATGGTAGCTTTTTTACGATTTGTCAGTAATAGGGAAAAAATGTAGTAAAATCATAAAAATTTTACTACATTTTTTCATTATTATTTTTTAACTGATTTATTAGTGCTTCAGCATTTTTATAAGTAGCTGAATATTTTCCATATCTTTTTTCAATATCTTCTAACCTTTCTATATAACCAACATCTTCTCCATATTTATTAATTTGCATATCTGCCATATTTAAAATATCTAATCCCTTGCTACTACTAACGAATGTTTTAATCTATCTTCATCTATCATATTTTTTCTTTCATATTTTTCCAACATATTTCAATGATAATGTTGTCAATGTAAAACCAATTACGGGAACTAATTAACTTAAAAATATATTATCATAGTTTCTGACTATATACGAATATGCTACAACTACAATATAAGTTACTATGCAAATACATATTTTTCTAGTCCAACTGGTTTCCCACTTTTTATCTAATTCCACTCTTTTATTTCTATTTTTGATTTCTTCAATTTCTTTATTTAAATCCATACTTTTATACTCCTTTTATTCTTACACTTCTTTTATCTAATAATATATTTTTGATTTCTACTTTTTGGTTTATCTGGGATCGTCATTTTTAATTTATTTTCTTCTAATAATTTATTTATATAATTATTTTTAAATTTATATACATCTTTGTAACCAAAATGTTCTGTACTTTCTTTTAATGATTTTTCTGTTTTACATAGTTCTAATATTTGTTGTTCACTTACTGCTAACTTACTGCTTTTCTTACTGCCTAACTTACTGCTTTTTGTTTTTGCAGTATCATCATATTTAAAAGGATTTTCTTTATATTTAAAAGATACTCGTAAAAAATGTTCCATAAATTTAAAACAACTTTTATCATAAGCATCCAATATTCTTAATACTCCAGAACCTATATTTTCAATTAAATCCACATCTTTAAAAACTCTAATAAGCTCTTTATTTCTTGGAGCAGTAACACCTTCTAAAAACTCCTCTTGTGATAAGCCTTGTGGTAGTCCTCCTCCTGATGTAATTTCAATTCTATCAGAATAAAGTTCAATTATTGGTGT
>CAKPLD010000068.1 GCA_934167225.1 uncultured Clostridia bacterium
TTTCTTATATTATGTTTCAAATCTTCTCTATTTATTACAAGTGATTTCATTTATATTCCTCCACCTATTTCTTTTTAAATTTTAGTTTTAATGCTCTTGCATTTCTAAATATTTTTTCTGAAATTTTATACATTTTGTATGTCAAAGGTTTAAATGGAATATAAACTTCTCCTATAAATTCTGTATATTCTGCCCCAAATCCTTTTTTAAATCTAAATAGTCCGTTACTGTTATCTGCAATTCCTGGAACTCCTCTTAAATCGTATATGTCACTTTTTCTGTCTAAAGCTATTTTTATCATTTCCCATTGTAATAGATAATTTGGCATTAGGTTTCTGTGTTCGTTACTACTTGCTCCATATAAATACCATGTTTTGTTCCCATACATTATTGGTATTACGCCAGATATTGGTTTTCCATCATAATATGCCATTAGTATTTTCATGTGCTTTGGTCCTAAACAGTCATACATTCTTTCGAAATATTCTAGTGGTCTTGTTATAAATCCATCTCTTAAACCTGTTGTTACCATTATTTTGTGGAAGTCTTTTAGGTCTTCTTTTGTACCATCTTTTATTGTAACTCCCTTTTTGGTTGCTAAACGTATATTGTATCTTGTTTTTGAGTGGAAATTTTTAAATACTTCATCTTCTGTTTTATCTTTTGTGTCTAATCTAAATACATAACGTGGTTGTATTTCATCTCTGAAATTTTTGGCATCGTCTTTTATTAAATATCCTAATTCTAACATTATATTTCTAAATGTTGTATCATCACTTTTTATGTCTGGCTCTATTCTTAATACTATTGCATTGTATTTTTTTGCAAGTAGTTTTGCTCCTTCTGTTAGTTGCTTTAGCACTTCTATATTATGCACATCACATACAGGCCCTCTGGCTGAATACATTATGTTTCCAAATAGTGGTATTTTTCTTATCCATACCATAAGTGACCCTATTATTTTTTTACTGCTGTCTTCTGCAAGTATTACTTCTCTTTTCCAGCTTGTTTTTACTTTTGCCCATTCTAGTGATTGTTGAAAGTTGCATCTTTCATTGCTTTCTAAAAATCTTGTATATTCTTCTTCATCTAACTTTGTTTCTAATATTCTCATTTTTTTCATCCTTCCTGTTTTGGGTTGTGTTTTTATTATTGTTTTTTTTCGTTTTTATATTACACCATTTTGAAGGATTTGTAAAGATATTATTTCTATTTTGGTGGAGGTGAGGAGAGTCGAACTCCTGTCCACTACACATTCCACATAAATTTCTCCGAGTGCAGTTTGCTGTTTTTATTCATTTAAATTACGCAAGCAAACGTGCTTAATTTAAATATAGCTTCTTTATACCCTCTATTACCAAAGCACTTAATAGATTCGTTTCCTACTGTTTATAACACCTTTATTTTATGCGTAGGAACATAAAACAAGGCGACACTGCAAACTAGGCAGCGTATGCTAATTCTGTATTATCAGCGTTTATTTTTATTTTTGCTTTTTTATAGTGGCCAAAGCAACCATCCACTACTCGCTTTTTATCCTTCTTGTATAGTGTCGAAACCATTACACCCCCAAGTTCTTTTATTATACACTATTTTGTTTGTGGTTTCAAGGTCAATTTTTAAATATTGTCAATACCTCATTTTGTTGTAAGTCACAGCCTATAAAGTAAAAAGTTCCCAAAATAAAGGGAATAAATTTTTAATATTTTCTCTATTTTGGGTTTTTTACTAATTAATTCATAGATTTTCAAACTCGTTTTCTGTTATAATTTTTCTATTTCTTCTACTGATAAATTTGTTATTTTTATTATTTGATTTATATCAAATCCTTCGTCCTTCATTTTTTTCGCAATCTCTATTGTTTTATTTTGTTCTCCTTGTTTGATTCCTTGTCCAGTTCCTTGCTGAATCCCTTTCTCAATGCCTTGTTCGATCCCTTGTTGAATACCTTGTTCAATTCCTTGTTCAATTCCTTGTTGGATTCCTTGCTGAATGCCCTGTTCAATGCCTTTTTTTATTCCATCATTCAATCCTTTATCATACCCAGCACCTTCAATAGCTTTTTGATCTCTAATATATTTTTCTCTTAGTTCAGCTAAACGTCTTTCGTCTTTATCTTTACTAATTTTTTCTAAAACTTCTTTTGCTTTTTTTATTTCACTATTAGACATATTCATCACCTTCGGATCTTTAATAAATTCTACCCATTGGTCTAATGCTATACCCTTCTTATATTTCTCAACCTTGGGCAATTTTATTATATAAATTTCGATGTCATCTGTCAAGACTTTATCTACATAATATTCTTCTCGAAGATTCCATTTAGTCACATATTTCTGAAGTTTTTTTAAACTAGAAATTTCATAATCTGTTATTAAAATAGCTATGCATTTTTGTAAATCCGAATAATCTTGTCCTTCATGAATAGTTTGAGTATACATTCTGCTTACATAAAATGTGATTCGTTTTTCCACATTTTTTTCATCTACAACTTGCATTTCTATATCACAATTTATAGTATTATCTATTTTAGCCTTTATATCTAAAATTCCAACTTTGTCATCTAACATGTCTTTGGGCATTGTAGAGCTACTTTCTAAAACAACATCTGTTATATTTTGATTTAAAATTGCACTGATAAAACTTTTGGTAATTGATTCATTTCCTTCATGACCGAAAATACGTTTAAATACGTAATCATTTTTGGGGTTTAATAATTCGTTTTTCTTATTATTTTTTTCGCTTATAATATCACTTCTCCTTTTTTGTTTTAATTTGAATTTTTGGTAGAAATACCTAGATTTTTATGAACTAAACGAGTTTGAAAAAATCTGTAATTATAATAACACCATTTGGGACTTTTTGCAAGCAAATTTTTGAGGTTTCTATTTCTTTCTCGTAAATAATATTAAGCACCCTCCCAAATTCTCTCTGCAATAACTTTCCCTTTTTCCAAAAAACCCTTTATTATAATCTTTTTATTTATTTTAATTGATTTATAAATATAATCTGCCATTTCATTGTATCCAACTATTTTTAATTGAACAGATTTTTCTTTTTTAGAATCCAAAAATCCCTCTTCTGTCTTAATCGTAAACTCAGCCTTTGAGATTAATTTTCTACTATTATAAAAAAACTTAAAATCTGGTTCCGAAATGATCGTACCAGATAAAAAGCATAAATTTATATCTTTGTTTATAATATATTCATATTCGTCATACATAATTCATTTCCTACTATTTTATTTAAGATTACTATATCTTCGCATTCTACAAATACCTCATCTTTGATTCTTTTTTACCAATTAAGGATGGAATAAACCCCTTTAATATCTAATATTTCACTGTATATATTCCTTAAAATATATAGTCTCGAATAATATTAGAGCACGACACGGAACCCGATAGTTGGTTTTAGCCCAAGCAGTCTCATTGTTGCCGTTGCGGTTCGAGACTGGATTACCAGAACCGTTGTTATTGAAGCTACCACCACGAAGGACGCCCCTAGAAGCTCTTGATTTATCCCAATATTTTTAAAGATTACTGTATCTTCGGCTTAACCTACAAATATCTCATCTTTGATTCTTTTTTACCAATTAAGGATGGAGTAATCCCCTTTAATATCTAATATTTCACTGCATATATTCCTTAAAATATATAATCTCGAATAATATTAGAGCACGACACGGAACCCTACGTTAGTGTTAGAACCTCCAGAACCATTGTTGCCGTTGCGGTTAGCTACAGTTTTATCACCACCATTGTTATTGAAGCTACCACCACGAAGGACGCTCCTCAAAGCTTTTGAATTACCCCAATTCTTTCTTTTCAGAAGCAAAATATCTGTTTACAAAATTATATGTATTGGCATATTTAAGATATCCAAAATGTCCACATAAATATTTTTTTGCTTCCTTTGATGTCATTTCTCCCTTTTGTATTTTTAATTTTAGTCTTTTTATATTTTTCTTTATTCTTTTCTTTCCTTTTGTTCTTAATTTCATTCTATATTCATTTATTTTATATCCACAAAAATTTACACCTTGTTTTGCTTTAAAAATATTAGTTTTAGAATTAAATTCTAACCCCAACTCCTCTTTTATAAATTTTTCTAGTTTTTTCTTTGTTTCTTTTAATTTTTCTTTGTTTTCCATTAAAATTACGCTATCATCCATGTACCTATAATAATATTTAACTTTCAATACATGTTTTATATATTGATCTGCTTCATTGTAATATATATTCGCAAAAAGCTGGCTTGTTAAATTTCCAATTGGTATTCCAACATCTTCTTTTTTAGAGTATATTATTTCCTTAATTAGCCATAATACATCTTCATCTTTTATTTTTCTTGCAATTATTTCATATAGTTTTTCCTTATTTATATTCAGAAAGTATTTGGCTATGTCCATTTTTAATATATAATATTCACCATATTTTTTTCTACATTTTTTCATTCCCTGTTGAACTGCTAGTGCCGATTTATGCATTCCTTTATTTTTTAAACATGCATATGATGTATCTATAAACTGAGGAACAAAATTATTTACTAAAAAGCTGTCTACTACCCACCTATGTACTACTCTATCTATATATGCAGATGCTTCTATTTTACGTAGTTTGGGCTCTGTTACATAAAATGATATATATCCTCCATGTTTGTATGTTTTTGTTTTTAATTTTTCATATAGCCACATTATATATTCTTCTTTTTTTAGGTTAAATTTAATTACATTTTTTCTGTTTCTTTTACACTTTTGACATTTTTCGTGTGCTTTCATTAGGTTGTCATATGTTAGATACTTGTAATATACATTTTTAACTGTTTTTGGCATAATATTTGATTAAACCTCCTAAAATAGCTCCTACTTCTCTTATTAATGTGTTCATTACATAATCAAATTTTTTGTTGTCTATCCATTTATATTTTTTCATTATTCTTAATAATGCTCTTTGTATATTTAAACCTGCATCTATTCTATTTAAGCAATAAATTCTTTCTTTTGGTGTTATTTTTTCTACGAACATAATATTTTTAAAAGTGTCATACATGACACTTTTAAATTCTGTTCCTATGCTAAATTTTTCTGTCCTTGGCAAATGTAATAATATAACTTCTAACATATATTCCATATAAAATTCGTATTTTGGAATTAATGTTAATTCTTTTTCGCCCCTTTTATACATTTCACTCATTTTTTGTTTCCTTTTTATTTCCTTATTTTTTTATTTCTTTCATCTCTACACCCTCAAATTGGTCTGTTCCAGTCTTTCAGGGGACAGTACTACCTTAAGTAAAGCACGACACGGAACCCTACGTGAGTGACAGAACCTCCAGAACCATGGCTGCCGTTGCGGTTAGCTACAGTCCTATCACCACCATTGTGATAGAAGCTACCACCACGAAGGACGCCGTATTTCGCAGTAGCTACTTTATCTTGTGCAACCATTGTATCGCTTGTAGAATGGTTTCCTACTTCTGTTGTCCATTCATACATATTTCCTGCCATATCATATATATTTTTTACTTTTGA
>CAKPLD010000069.1 GCA_934167225.1 uncultured Clostridia bacterium
GGGTCTACCATTACAAGTTTTACCTCACTTGGTTTACTATTATATATTATACTTGTTATTATTGTATTTATACAAACCGATTTACCAGAACCTGTTGATCCTGCAATTAATACGTGTGGCATTTTTGCAATATTTGCAATAACACTTGATCCTGCAACATCTTTTCCGAGTGCTACACTTAATTTAGAGTCGTTATTTTTAAATTCTTCACTTTCTATTACCTCGCGAAGTCCCACCATTTCTTTTTGTTTGTTTGGAACTTCTATTCCTACTGCTTGTTTTCCTGGGATTGGTGCTTCTATTCTTATTGTTTCTGCAGCTAAGTTTAATGCTATATCATCTGCTAAATTTGCAATTTTACTAACTCTAACTCCTTCTGCGGGTTTTAGTTCATATCTTGTAATTGCTGGTCCTACTGTTACATTTTCTACCTTTGCAGATACCCCAAAACTATATAGTGTTTTTTGAAGTCTTGCTGCTGTATCTGTAAGCGATTTTGTTCCTCCTTTTAGTGAGGCTTTTTCTGTTTTTGTTAGTATATCTATTGGTGGGTATACATAATTATCTTCTTCTACAGCTAGAGTATGTTCTAGTTGTAATACTTGTTTTGTTTTATCTTGTTTTTCTTCTTCTTTTTGAACAAATAGGTTTGGTTGTATTTTATCTTCTGGTTCTAATATTTCACCAGTTTCTTTATCTATTCTCATTATACTATTGGCTGTTTTTGTAACAGTATTTTTCTTTTCTTTTTTGTTTTTCTTTAATAAACCTCTTATTCCTTTATCTTCTTTTTCCGTCTCTTCTTCAACTACTCTTCCATTTAGGTTTATTTTTATCTGCTCTGGTTCTATTTTTTGATTTTGCACATCTTGTATTGCTGCAATTTCTTTATTGTGCATCTTATATTCTTCTTGTTCTATCTGTTTTTGTTTTCTTTGTGCCAGCATTTCTTTTCTTTGTCTTGCTAGTTCTTCTTCTCTTCTCTTTCTTCTTTCTGCTCTTTCTATTCTCTTTTCTTCTTTTCTTTCTATATATTCTTCAACCTTTTGACTTATATATTCTGATATGTCTATTCCACATACAAATGCAAATAACATTACAGATATTCCTACACTTAACACAACAGCTCCTAGATTTCCTAGCATTCTTACTAAAAATATTGCAGCTAGTGTTCCTATTGCTCCTCCACCTTTATTGGTTACTCCCAGTGCATAGGATTTTTTTAAATTTTGCGAAATATCTCCAGTTGTTTCTATGTTTCCGTCTGAAATTTCGTACACGCTCATTATTATTGCAATACATATTAGCATAACCGCATATTGTACTAGTTTTCTTGTTACATAATCATCTTCATCCTTACAGGCCATTTTTATTGCTATTGTAAATGTTCCTATTGGAAGTACATATCTTAATATTCCCATTAAGCCACCTAGTACTTCATTTAGCTTTTGTCCTACTTCTCCAGAGTTTGTATATAATAATACTGCTAGTAATATACTAAAAATTATTGTTCCTATTATATTTAAATTTAGATCTTGATTATTACTGCTTTTTTTTCTTTTTCCTGAGGTACTTTTTCTTTTCGATTTTGCCATTGTTTCTATCATTCCTTTCGTTTTTTTGTATATATTTTTTCCTTATTTTATTTACATTTTTACAAGCTACATTGTATCAAAAGACAAAAAAAATAGCAACAAATTTTTGCTATTTTTTCTTAATTATTGTAATTCTTTTCTACTATTTTGAACTGTTTTGATTGTATCTTCTAATGATATTTGCATTAGATTTAAAGCTTGTGACATATTTTTTTCTAGATTTTGTAAAGTATCAGATAAAACTTTTTCTGTATTTTGTAATAGATTGTCTGCATATTCTTTTGTTCCATTTGTAATTTCTCTAGACATTTCATTTGCAGTTTCTATTATTTCATTTTTCTGATCATAGGCTTTTCTTGTAATTTCGTGCTCATCTATCATAGATATAATTCTGCTTTCTGCCTCTTTTACAACACCATCCGCTTCTTTCTGCGCCTCTAATAAAATTCGTTGTCTTTCTTCTTTTATCCATTTTGCTTGTTTTAGCTCATCTGGCAATTTTAATCTTATCTCTTGAATAATTTCAACTATTTCTTCTTTTTCTATAACCACCTTGTTTGTAAATGGTACTTTTTTACTTTTTTCTAGTATATCTTCTAAAGTTTCTAATAATGTGAATATCTCCATTGACTTATTCTTCCTTTCCGTTCATTTTCTTTAAGAATATAATATGTGCCCTTCCATATTTTCTTTTATCGATTATTTCTATTTCCTTAAAGTTTTCTATCTGTTTTGTTATTCTTTCTTCTTCATCTGTTTCTGCAATTATTAATGTGTCTTCTGTTAAAAGATTTGTCTTTATTAACTCCTGTATTGCCATTTTTATAAAATCTGTTTTATAAGGAGGATCTAAATAAACTATATCTATTTGTTTTCTTTTTATTTCATTTATTGCTTTTATAAAATCCATATTTAAAAGTTCTACTTTTTCTTCAAGATGTGTTTTTTCTATATTCTTTTTTATAATTTTACAAGCATCTTTGGATTTATCACATAAATAAACTTTTTTAGCACCTCTGCTTGCAAATTCAAGACCTATTGCTCCACTTCCTGAAAATAAATCTAATACAGTTTTGTCTAAAGTTTTTTCATAAATTATATTGAACAATGATTCTTTTACTCTATCTAATGTTGGCCTTGTTTCCAATCCTTCTAGAGTGTATAATTTTGTTCCTTTTGCTGTTCCACTAATAATTCTCATAAAGACCTCTTCTTAAAAGAAAATTTTGATAAATTTTCATACTACTATTCTATATTTTTTTTCGCTAAAGTCAAGATAATTCACAAAAATGTAATATAATATTAATATTCCTGTAATATTACAATAATATTACAAAAGTTATTTTTGACTTGATATTTTCTTCGTTATTGCCTTTAAAGCCTTTTCTCTAGGCAAAATAACTACATGTTCACACCCTTTGCACTTTAATTTGAAATCGACACCAACTCGTGTTATTTCCCAAATTTTACTTCCACATGGATGTTGTTTCTTTGTTTTTACTATATCTCCTACATTATATTCCATGTTTTTTAACCTTTCTTGTTAAAAACAGCTAATTTTATAAAAAATTAGCTGTTTTGATTATTTTTTAGCTTTTTCGAATCTTTTTATAACATTTGTCTTTCCTAATACTTTCATAATTTCGTACATATCAGGAGTATTTGACCTTTTTGTTAAAGCAATTCTTAAAACTGTACTTACATCTCCAACATGAGCTTTATACATTCCTGGGTTTGCCTTAAATTCTTTTACTTCTTTAGCATATCCCATTTCACCTGCTAATTCTTTAATTTTATTAAACCATGTTTGTTTGTCATCTTCTGGATTATAATATTTTTCAATATATAAATCTAAAATTTTATTTATTTCTTCTTTTTCATTTATAGTTTGATATTGATATTCTTCTTGGTTTAAAAATTTTTCGTCATACATATATATTATGTTTTCTTTTACATCTGACCATTTTGCAATATCTTTACGAGGCTTTGCATTTCCTCTTTCTATTCCTAAAACCTTTAATGAATACTCTTTATCTTCTAACATTTTAGCCAATTCTTCATCATGTCTGTTTGCCCATTCTAAAGATTTTTCGTAAACTTCTTCTGCTGTCATTTTTGATATTACAATTTTTGATACATCTTGTAATTTTACCATATCAAATAATGCTCCACTAACACTCATTTTATTTAGTTTAAAATCAAATTCTTCTAAAGATGCATCTTTGTTTTGTCTTCTCCAGTTTTCAAATGTTGAATTTGCTATATTTAATAAGTATTCTTTTACTGCTAAACTTGGAATTCCTATTTCTTCGTAGTAGCTTACTGCTGCTTCTGGATCCTTACGTTTACTTAATTTTCTCTTATTTCCATTATCATTTTTCATAATAGGTGAAATATGGGCATATTTTGGTGCTTTAAATCCTAACTCTTGGAATAATTGTAAATGAAGTGGTACTGATGATAACCATTCATCACTTCTTATTACATGAGTTGTATGCATTAAATGGTCATCTATTGCATGAGCAAAATGGTATGTTGGCAATCCATCAGATTTAATAATTACAACATCTTGGTCATTTTCTGGAAAATCCACATTACCTTTTATTAAATCTTTATGTTTTATTTTTCTATCCTCTCTACCAGGTGACTTAAATCTTATAATATATGGGTCTCCTGCCTTTATTTTTTCTGCCATTTCATCTAATGATAAATTTCTATATTTTGCCCATACACCATAATATCCAGTTCTTACTTTTGCCGCTTCTTGTTTTGCTCTCATTTCGTCTAACTCTTCTGCCGTTGCAAAACATGGATATGCTTTTCCTTGTTCTAGCAAATATTTAGCATAGCTTTGGTATATTTCTTTTCTTAAAGATTGCTTATATGGTCCATAGTTTCCTATTTCTTCAGTATCTGAAATCATTCCCTCATCTGGCGCCATATCAAAATCTTTTAAAGAATTTACAATTCCTGTTACACCATTTTCTACTTCTCTTTTTTGGTCAGTATCTTCTACTCTTAAGAAAAATACTCCATTTGTTTTTTTTGCAACCGTTCTTGCAACTAATGCCTGATATAGTCCTCCAATGTGTACAAAACCTGTTGGGCTTGGTGCAAATCTTGTAACTATTGCTCCTTCTTCAAGGTTTCTTTCCGGATATTTTTCTTCATAATAATTTATTTCTTTTACATTTGGGAATATTAAATCCGCTAATTCTTTATATGTCATATTTTTTCTCCTTTTTTATATTTCCATTACAATAGGTATTATCATTGGATTTCTCTTAGTCTTAGAGAATATATACTCTCTTAAATTTTCTCTAATGCAATTTTTTATAGTTGACCAATCACGAATGCCTTCTTCTTCGCATTTATGAACTTCATGTCTTACAACATTTTTAATTTCGTCCATAACATTTTCAGATTCTCTTACATAAACAAATCCTCTTGAAATAACATCAGGTCCTGCAATTACTTCGCCTGAACCTCCATTCATAGTTAATACTACAATTATTAATCCATCTTGTGATAAGTGTTGCCTGTCTCTTAAAACTACATTTCCAACATCGCCAATTCCTAATCCATCAACTAATATTATTCCAGATTGAACCATTCCTGTAAACTCTGCTGAATTTTTATCCATTTCTAGTATTTTACCATTTTCAAGTTTAAAGATATTTTCTTTTGGAACTCCCATTAATTT
>CAKPLD010000070.1 GCA_934167225.1 uncultured Clostridia bacterium
TAGCTGATAGAATAGATAAAGAAAGGAATGATAATTATGATGGTAAAGCCAACAGTTAAAGAGCTTTTAGAACATGCAGAAAATAGATTTGCACTAGTAATTGCAACATCAAGAAGAGCAAGACAAATAGCAAGTGGAGATAAAAAATTAACAAAGGTAGACGAAGAATCTCCAGTAACACTTGCAGCAAACGAAATAAATGAAGGAAAAGTAGAAATATACAAAGCAGACGAAACTTATAGTGATGATGAAAATGAAGACGTATCAATACTAGAAAATAATGAAAACGAATAAAGGCAAAAAAATTGGTAATAAATAAAGTAAAAAAGGGAGTTAAAAATGAAAAGAAAAGATATAATATCAATTACAGGAGATTTAGCAAGTGGACAAAGTACGCTAGCAAAAACACTTGCAGAAGACCTAAACTATCATTTATATAGAAATGGAACATATGCAAGAGAATTAGCAGTTGAACATGGAATGTCAATAACAGAATTTTGTGAATACTTAGTAGACCATCCAGAAATAGATAGACAAATAGAAAAAAGTGCAACAGAATATGCCAAAACACATAACGACATAGTAATAGATGCAAAAATGGGATGGTATGCAGTGCCAGAATCATTTAAAGTATATTTAAAGGTAGACATAGATGTAGCTGCAAAAAGAGCATTTAGCGATCCAAATAGAAAAAGGTCAGAAAATTTACCAACATTAGAAGCACAAAAAGCAGATATGATAAAAAGAGCAAAGGGAGACCTAGAAAGATATTATGAACTATACAATGTTCACAGAAATGATATGTCAAATTATGATTATGTGTTAGACACAAGTGATTTAACTCCAGAAGAAGTATTAATAAAAATAAAAGAAGAATATAAAAAATGGAAAGAAATTTAAAACTAATACAAAAATGTGAAATTTGCCCACATAGATGTAAAATAGATAGAACTAAAAATCAAATAGGAAGGTGCAAATCAAAAGATACTGTAAAAGTAGCCATAGCTTCGATTCATAAGTATGAAGAACCATGTATAAGTGGAAAAAATGGCTCTGGTACAGTATTTTTTTCAAATTGTAATTTATCATGTGAATTTTGTCAAAACTATGAAATAAGTCAAGAAGGACTAGGAAAAGAAATAAGCATAGAAAGGTTAGCTCAAATATTTTTAATGCAACAATCAAAAGGAGTACATAATATAAATTTAGTATCTCCAACAAGTTATGCCATACAAATAATAGAAGCAATAAAAATTGCTAAAAAAAGCGGGCTAAAAATTCCAATAATTTATAATACTAATGGATATGAAAATATAGAAACAATAAAATTATTAAAAGGTTACATAGATGTATATTTACCAGATTTAAAATATGCTCAAAATGATTTAGCAAAAAAATATTCAAAAATAGACAATTACTTTGAAATAGCTACATCTGCTATAAAAGAAATGCGATTACAGGTAGGAAAAAACGAATATGACGAAAATGGAATGATACAAAAAGGCATAATAATAAGACACTTAATACTCCCAAATCACACAGAAAACACCAAACAAGTATTAAAGTGGGTAAAAGAAAATATGCCAAAAGATATAACTGTAAGTGTTATGGCACAGTATTTTCCAACATATAAAGCAAAAAATATAAAAGACTTAAATCGAGGAATAACTAAAAATGAGTATAAAAAAATAGAAAATTTTTTATATAATTTAGATATTGAAAATGGATATATTCAAGAAAGAGGAAATCAAGAAGAAATTTATGTTCCAAAATGGGAAATAAATATATAATAAAACATTATTAAATAGAGGGTTACAGCCAATAATTTTGTAACGTTTTTTATAAATAAATTAATATTTTATAATGATGTAACAAAAATGTAATATAAATGCAATAAAAATGTAATGATAAAAATACTAAAAATGTATTGATTAATTTAAAAATTTGTAGTATAAAAGGTATAGAGTATTTATAAAATACAAAGGAGGAAAAAAATGGCAGAGTTTAATCGTAATCAAAATGGAGTTTTTGGTGAAGTAAAATTTAATGGAAACAATAACGGAACAGAAAATACATCTTTTTTCGAAAGTACAATAGAAAATATTAATACAAACAACCAAAATGAAAATGGTCAAAACACAGGAAATGGCGGCAATGTATTTGGTAGTTTCGGTACAGTTGGAAATGAACAAGGTTTTGAACCAATAGGAAGAGATAAAGCAATTACAAAACAAGGACTATGGTCAAAAATAAAAGCGTTTCTATTCCAAGAAATCGATTTAAATGCACCAATAAAAGTTGAATTAACTCCATATCAACAAAAAGTTGAAGATGAAATAAATGAATTTTTACATCAAGAAATTTCATTTAAAGGAATTAAAAACCTATTTACAGGAAAAAAATAAAACATATACACATAGTTGTATGTGTTTTTTTTAAGCAAAAAAATGTTGTATAAATTTTCCCTTTTTTGACATAATAAGATTATAAAACAAAATTAAGGAGGAAAAATTAATGAAAGCAACAGGAGTTGTAAGAAGAATAGATGATTTAGGAAGAGTAGTTATTCCCAAAGAAATAAGAAAAACATTAAGAATAAAAGAAGGTGCACCTTTAGAAATATTCACAGATAAAGAGGGAGAAATAATATTAAAAAAATATTCCCCAATAGGTGAACTTACAGAATTTGCCTCTGGATATGCAGAAACATTATCCAAAACAACAGGTCATATTGCATTTATTACAGATAAAGACACAGTAATTGCAGTGTCTGGAGGATCTAAAAAAGAATATTTGGAACAAGATGTAAGCGACGAACTAGAACAATTAATGGAAGACAAAGAAATTTATACAAGCAAGGATAACAGTGACATAGCTATGCCAATTACAAAAAACGGAAAAAATGATAAAAAATCAAATGGTCAAGTGGTATACCCTATAATTTCAAATGGAGATACAATAGGAACAGTTATACTTCTTTCTAAAAATGCTAACACAAAAATGAATGATGTTGAAAACAAGCTTGCCCAATCTGCTGCAAGTTTTTTGGGAAGCCAGATGGAAATATAGCAAAAACAAAAAACATATATACTTTACTCGCTATTCGAGTCTTAAGATATATGTTTTTTGTCATTTTCGTTGTTTATCAATCCAACAATATAATCAATTGATGTGTTATAGTATTTTGCTAAAGTAATTAAATGCTGAATTGGTATTGTTCTTTTTCCGCTTTCATATTCGGAATAATATTGCTGAGATATTCCAAGTAAATCTGCTATATCTTTTTGGTATTTGTCATGATCTTCTCGAAGATCTTTTAATCGTTTGAATTTCATATACTTCCTCCATATTTGCTAATTGTATCAAAAAATTTCATTAAAACAGTTTGATACACAACAAATTATGTATTATTACAGAAATATTTCAAAAATATTATTTTTATATTACATTTTTTGGTTTAATTGACACGCCTAATTTAGTGTGATATATTTTATATACATAATAAATTATGTAGTAAATAGGAAAGGTTAGGATAATGAATAGGAAAATATATTTTGATAGAGGAATTACATTAATTGCATTAATTGTGACTATAATCGTAATATTAATACTCTCAACTATAACAATAAATATGGTAACAGGTGAAAATGGAATAATCAAAAATGCAAATAATGCAAAAGAAACAACCGAGATAGAAAACGAAAAAGAAATAGTTCAAAGAGCAACAATAAATGCTATTGAAAAAAACAAATATGGAGATATAACTGTAGATGGATTACAAAACGAGCTTAAAGGAAAGGCAACGGTAAAAAAAATAAGGAAAAAGATAGTAGTTAAAATAGATGATAGTGAAAGAAGTTACTATATAGATGATGATGGAAATGTTTTTGAATACGAATATTTTGACTTAGCAATAATGGAAAATGGATATGACTTTCACAATAGAATGGCAGACTATAGAACAAGTATATTAAGAGTAATAGTTTTAGACAATATGAATATACCAGAATATGCATATAAGGTTTTTGATGTTTCGAAAGAACAAAATGAAACAGTAAAAGCGTGGCTTATTAAAAGTGAAGAAAATACAGATATGTATGATTTATATATAGGCAGTAATGAAGGTGTTGAAATAGAAAATTGTGATAGCATGTTTGCTTATTATAGTAATTGTGTTGATATAGATATTTCAAATTTATATACCAGCAAAGTAAAGGTTTTTGCAAGCATGTTTACTTGGGATACAAATTTAAGAAAAATAAATATGGAAAATATAGATACATCTAATGCAACAAGTATGTACTCAATGTTTAACAAATGTACAAGTTTAACACAACTTGATGTTAGCAAATTTGATACAAGTAATGTAATGAACATGAGTGCAATGTTTTATCAATGTGCTTTTACAGAAATCGATTTAAGTAATTTTGATACAAGTAGAGTAACCTCAATGAATGAAATGTTTAGACAATGTTATGGTATAAAAAACTTAGATTTAAGTAGTTTTAATGTGGCGAATGTAACAAGGACAGATAATATGTTTTTAGGTTGTTCTAATCTGGAAAAGGTTTACGCTAATGAAAATTGGAGTGAATATGCAAATATAACAAAAAGTAAGGAGATGTTTGGAGGTTGCCCAAAATTGGTTGGTTCGATAAGCTATGATTCAACAAAAGTGGATATAACTTATGCAAATTATGATATAGGATATTTTACATATAAGAATGTACTAAATTGATCCTCCGTCGCAATGGAACTAATAAAGAAATAATATTGAAAAAAATAGATAACCTCCTGTATAATAATAATAATTATGTAAATTAAGGTTACAAATATATTATACAGGAGTTTTTTTTGAATGACAAATAAAATGGCTTATTCAATTAAGCTGGCAGGAACTACTGTAAATAGGTACAATATTCAATTAGAAGAAGGAACTCAAAAAACAGAATATGAACCATATTTTAATTTATAAAAAATAATTCAAAAGTAAAAACAGAAAAAATAAAGCCCGTAGTGGACTAAAATAAAATTATCTTGTAATGGACATTATGAAGATTAAAAAATCGCTATTGTATGGCGATTTTTTTGTGCAAAAATATAAAATATTTACTTTTATAATGTAGATTTTTACCTCAAAATATGATATACTTCTTAAACGAAAAGAGCAAAAAGAAAGGAAAATCAAAATGAACACAAACCAAGAAATAGAAAATCAAAAACAATATATGGAAAAAGTAAAAAATATAA
>CAKPLD010000071.1 GCA_934167225.1 uncultured Clostridia bacterium
TTTTGGAATAATCAAGTTAAGAAAAAAATAGAATCATTAAAATTAAATGGAAAAAAATTTACAACAATATATATGTCATTATATGGAATATCAAACTTAGAAGAAATAAGCAAAAAAATATTTATGGAAACATCACAGCTTATGGACAAAAATTTAAGAAGATATATGACAGCAAATAAAATAACCACAATTCCAGAATATGCAAAAACAGGAATAGACATGGCAAATTTCTTTGGTTCATCATCAAATGGAGGAAGAATAGACTATGACGAATTTTTCTCAACAGATGATAAAGTCCTATGTTTTGACGACTTGGAAAGAGCGAATGTAGATGTTATAGATATACTAGGATACATAAATAATTTTGTTGAACATGACCATATAAAAACAATAATAATATGTAATGAAAAGGAATTATCAACAAAAATAAAAAACAGTAATTTGGAGATGAAAACTTTTATTGCCACATATCTGTTAGACAAGCAAGGCGAATTAAACAAAACAGACAAACCAATGGTTGAAAAAATACAAGACAAAATAGAGCATGTTTTCGATAAAGCCATAGATTATGAAAGAATAAAAGAAAAACTAATTGGAGAAACCTTTGAATATGCACCACAATTTGATTATATAATAAATGGAATCTTCATGAGGTTTGAACAAAATAGAGATTTAATAAGGTTTCTAAGAGAAAATACAAAACTTATAATTGCTACATTTAAAAAAAGTGGTACAAGAAATTTACGTATTTTAAAACATGCTTTAAATGACTTTAGCAAGATATATGAAGAAGTAAGTAATTTATATCCAAATACAAATTATAGAGCAATGCAAGCGATGTTAATATTTACAATTGCCGTATCTTTCGAAATAAAAGCAGGAAAAATAACAAAGGAAAAATTTAAAAATATAAAAGATAATGAAGAATATAAATCAATACTTGTTTCATCAAGAGTATTAATGGATAATAGGCAATTTTATATAAAAGAATTTGATGAAAACTATTATTATAACTTCAAATCTGATTTTAGATTTTTCAAGTTTATAGAATATTATGTAAGAACCAGAATTTTTGATATGAAACTTTTTAAAGAAGAACTAGAAGCAGTAAATGCAAGTCCAAAATCAAAAAAAGTTCCTTCATACAAAAAAATTCTAGTAGAAGAATACTGGAAGGTTCCAGATGAGAAATTTACACAAATAATTGACGAAACATTGGAAGAAGTAAAAAAAGGAGAAATAGAATTAATAGATATTGTAAAACTTTTTGAATATTTTGTTTACTTTTCAAAAAGTGGCTTAATTAGAAATGATGTTGAAACATTAAAAACGGTATTTTTAAATGGAATGAATTTATCATCTTTACATTCAAAATACTGTGTAAATGTAGAAGAAGAATTAGGTAAGGTAGTAATAAGAGGAGAAGAACACTATTATGATGAGGATTTAAACGATGTTTTAATTAGATTTAACGAATTAAATAATCAACTATTGGAAAAAGAATACAGAGAAAAAGCAGATGAAATTTTTAAGTATATTCCAATGAAAATGGAACAATTTTATGAAAGATTTGACAAAGAATGTAGCGATATTCCAATACTTAAATATTACGATCCTTTCCAAGTATTCCAAAGAGTTTCTTGTGCTAGCAATGAAGATATTGTTGCAATTAAGGAAAAAATTGTAAAAAGAGCAAAAGATTATCCAAAAGTATTAGCAGAGGAAAAGGTTAATCTTGGTAAACTTAAGATGCTAATGGATGAATATATTAGTGGTAAAGATATTACAATTAAGGTAGTTTTAATGAAAGAATTTTCTAAGGAATTAGGTGAAATAATTAATAGATAAAATAAAGAAAACAGATATGCTATGGTGGCGTATCTGTTTTTGTTTTAGAGCAATAAGGACAAAAATTCACAAAAACGCCAAAACTTTCATAAAATATAACAGAAAATAAACTTTTATGAAAGGAAAAAGAGAAAAATGTCAAATTACATAATAGAAGGAGGCAAAAAGTTATGTGGAGAAACTTATGTCTCTGGTTCAAAAAATGCGTCACTTCCTATAATGGCTGCAAGTGTGTTAAATAGAGGAATAACTAAATTATATAATGTTCCAAATATCCATGATACGCAGATGATGATAGAAATTTTAAAAAACATAGGATGCAAAGTAAAGAAAAATCAAAATAAAATAGTAATAGATTCTAGAAATGTAAATAAATTCGAGATACCAGAACACTTAATGAGACAAATGCGTTCATCGGTAATTTTTGCAGGGGCAATTTTGGGAAGATATAAGAAGGTAACATTTTCGTATCCAGGAGGATGTGATATAGGCTCAAGACCAATTGATCTTCATCTAAAAGGATTTGAAAAATTAGGAACAACGGTAAATCAAAATTTTGGAAAAATAATATGTGAAACAGAAAAAATACTACCAGCAGAAATAAGTCTGGATTTTCCAAGTGTTGGAGCTACGGAAAATATAATGTTAGCTGCAATTTTATCAGAGGGAGAAACAAAAATAGTTAATGCAGCAATGGAACCGGAAATTGTAGATTTACAAAATTTCTTAAACAAAATGGGAGCAAAGATTGAAGGAGCTGGCAGTAATATCATAAAAATAAAAGGTGTAAGAAATTTAAAAGATGTAAGTTATAATGTTATGCCAGATAGAATAGAAGCGGGGACATTATTATGTGCGGGGGCAATTACTGGAGGTGAAATAACATTAAAAAAAGTAAAAGCTACTCACATTACACCTGTTTTGAACAAACTTGCAGAAGCGGGCTGTATTATTAAATTAAGAGAAAACGAGATTACTTTAAAAGCTCCTAAAAAATTAAAAGCTGTAGATATAAAAACAATGCCTTATCCTGGATTCCCAACAGATATGCAAGCTATAATAGGTGCAATGCTAAGCGTGGCAAATGGAACATCAATTATTGTGGAGAATATATTTGAAAATAGATATAAATATATGACAGAATTACAAAAAATGGGAGCGAAAATAAATGTAGAGGGAAAAACAGCTATTGTAAAAGGTGTGAAGAAATTATATGGAGCTAAAGTTATGGCAACTGATTTAAGAGGTGGAGCAAGCTTGGTTTTAGCTGGATTGGTGGCTAAAGGAACTACCAATGTTGAAAATATTGAGTATATATTAAGGGGATATGAGAATTTGGATGGAAAACTCAAAAATTTAGGGGCAGAGATTTATGTTATAAAAGAGTAGTGGAAAGGAGAAATCTTTTCCATTTTTTTTAGTAGACTAATTGAAAAAAATGAATAAATATGATATAAACAATATAAATTAAAGAAGAAAAGAGGATAAAGAATGGAATTTATAGTAGCAGTTGACGGTCCCGCCGGAAGCGGAAAAGGAACAATAACAAAAATTGTTGGAGAAAAAGAAAACCTAGTATATATAGATACTGGAGCATTGTACAGATGTGTTACATTATCAATGCTTAGAAAAAAAGTAGGATTAGAAGATTTAGAAAAAATACAAGAAGTACTAAATACAATAGATATAGAATTTAAACAAGAAGAAGATCAAAAAAAGGTCTATTTAAATGGGGAAGATGTATCAAAAGAAATAAGGGAGATAGCGGTCAATAAATTTGTATCCCAAGTATCTCATGTAGTAATAGTAAGAGAAGCAATAACAGAGCTTTCAAGAAAAATAGCTAAAGGAAAACAAGTAATAATGGAAGGAAGAGATATTGGAACAAATGTATTTCCTAAGGCAGATGTAAAAATATATTTAGATGCTTCGCCAGAAGAAAGAGCCAAAAGAAGACAAAAACAAAATGAAGAAAAAGGAATAAATATACCTTTTCAAGAAATAATAGAAAACATAAAATTTAGAGACAATAACGACAAAACAAGTCCGGTTGCGCCTTTAAAACAAGCAGAAGATGCTATTTATATAGACTCAAGTAATATGACAATAGAAGAAGTAGCAGAAGAGGTAATAAAAATAATACATCAAAAAAGAGGATAGAAAGGAATAAAAAATGTATAAAATAGCAAGAGTAATATGTAATTTTTTTATATTTATATACTGTAAAATAGTATATAGAGCCAAAATAGTTGGAACAGAAAATATACCCAAAACAGGAGCAGTAATGTTTTGTGCTAACCACAAAAGCTTTTTAGATCCGCCACTATTAGAAGTAACATGTAAGAGAAAAGACACAAGATTTGTAGCAAAAGAAGAGCTTACCAAAAATAAATTTTTGGCTTTTTTAGGAAGAGTATATGATGTAATTCTAGTAAAGAGAAATGATAAAGACTTTGGACCAATGAAAGAATCTTTAAAGACATTAAAAGAAGGAAAATGTTTAGCAATATTTCCAGAGGGAACAAGAAATGGATTAAAAAAAGGTTTAAAACCCAAAACAGGTGTTGCATATTTTGCTTTAAATTCTGATGCCATAGTAATACCAGTTGGAATAAAAGGAGGAGAAAAGCCTTTTAAAAAAGCAACAATTACATATGGTAAGCCTCTAGATTTGGAAGGATATAAAGGAAATAAAGAACTAAAAAAGAATAAAGAAATTTTGACAGAGGTTACTGGCAAGATAATGGAAAAAATAATTGAATTGGCAGAATAAAAGAGAAGTAATTAAAAGAGAATTACTTCTCTTTTTTGCCTCCCCATTCGGGGACGGTTCTTAAATGGGGATTCCCCATTTAAGAACCGTCCCCGAATGGGGAGGCAACGTTTTTGTTTTTACAAGGAGATTTCAAAATTTTATGTTGACAATATCCACAGAACAGTAGTATAATATAAAAGTTAAAAAAGAGAGAAAAAGGAGAAATAAAAAATGAATAACGAAAAAATAAGAAACATAGCAATAATAGCACACGTAGATCATGGAAAAACGACACTAGTAGATAGTTTGTTAAAACAAAGCCATGTATTTAGAGACAACGAACAGGTTCAAGACAGAGTAATGGATTCAAATGACCTAGAAAAAGAAAGAGGAATTACAATTCTTTCTAAAAATACATCAGTAATGTATAAAGATATTAAAATAAATATAGTAGATACACCAGGACATGCTGATTTTGGTGGAGA
>CAKPLD010000072.1 GCA_934167225.1 uncultured Clostridia bacterium
ACTTATTCCATATGGCATTTTTAGTTTCATTTGTATCAACACCTCTCTTTTTTTGCTTTTTATATTCTACTAAAAAAGCAAGAAAATAGCAATGTTTTTTGCTATTTTCTTGCGAGATATTTTCTATTTTTTCCAATCTATTGTATGTTTATGGTTTTCGTCATTTGGTTCTGTACTTGGTGTAATTTGGGCATCAGCTCCCAAAGAAACTACGGGGCGAAGAGAAAAATTATTGACAGCCGGCGCATAATTATTAGAAGAGTATAATAACGCTGAATCCAGGTAGCTATCCCCAGATGTAGAATATTTAGGTGGCTCTACCATGTACATCATGAAACTAGCAAAGTTATCATAGCAACGAACACAGCGAGTAGCCACCCAATAGTAATTAGGACTGTTCAATACTTTTCCTCCATCTCCATAATTACTTGAAGATTTACTACCAAAATATGTTTGTTTAACAACTAAAATATTATCATCTGAAGCTGTTCCGTTTTCTGGTATCATACTTTTTATTGAATTTGAAAAATAGTTAGGATTTTCATCTTCTATTTCTCCGTATATATAAGGTCTATATGAATATTTTCCTTTATATTGCTTTGTTTCTCCATATTTAACTACCCCTGTATAATCTTCTCGCATTTTTTTTCCACCATCAGGTAACCATTTATCCATATCTTCCAGATTCACACTTCTTGCTATTATATTATGTGCACTATTACTGTATAATTCCTTACATATATCATTTAATAAATATACTCCATTATTATATCCTATCGATCCAACCAAATAAATTTTTCCATTTGTTGCATCTCCAATTAAATCCATACTTCCATCATCATTTTTTCTTAATACTCTCCAGTTCAAATCGTCTTCTTTTTCTACTGTTTGTCCATAAAATCCACTTTTAATTGCGTCTTTTAAATCATATGTTTTTCCTGATTCTGTGTCTGGTTTATAATCTACATAGTCCCCAATTTTTATTTCTGCTCTTGGGTCGTATTCATTTACATTTCCTGTTTTTCCAATTTTATAAGATTTTTCGTCTTTTATTACTATCCATCCATCTGATTCATCTTCTGTTATTTCGTATTTTCCAGCACCAATATTATTATCTAATGCTTTTCTTAAACTTTCATCTGTCATATTTCCTTGTCCTTGTGTAATTGCATCTGTTACTGATAATTTTATCAACTCTTCTGTTTGTGCAGTTCCCATATTCTCCTTTGCTTGGTTTGCTCTAGTTAAAATTCCATTTTGCCCTGTTAACATCATAATGCTAATTCCTGCTAATATCAATAGCACAACGATTGTGACTACTAAAGCTATTAGCGTTATACCTTTGTTTCTTTTAAATTTTTCTTTTAAATTCATTTTTCCTCCCCTTCTTAGGTATTTTTATGCTCCTTTTAAAAAACGCCAAAAAAGCGACACAAATAGACCTATCAAAATTTACATTTCTTTAGGTTTATTTGTATCGCTTTATTTAATTTATTTTTTCTTGTTACTAGATTATCCGTGTGTGTGTGTGTGTGTGTACTCCCCCAAGGGTTTCAGCGTTTTTTATCATTTGCATTTTTCCATACCTCTTTTTTGTTTTATTTTTATGCAATTTATTTTATCCTATTTTATGTGTTTTAGCAAGTGTTTTTTTGCAACTTTTATTTAGTGCTAAATTTTGCATTCAATTCATGTGCTTTTTAATCAAAAAAGAAGAATGAAACCATTTACCTAAATTCATTCTTCCTAACTATCTCTTATAAAATTTTATATTTCATTCATTATATCTCTTGAACATAAATCTCATTTCCAGCAACAACAATTGTGTATTTTCTTAAGCCGTCTATGTCTTTTATATCATCAAATTCACTATATCTCTCTATCTGCTCCCTTGCCTCTTTTTGTTTATCTTCTAATTTGGCTTTTTCTCCTTTTTTTATATACTTAAATTCCACCATTATAGCTTTATATCCTTTTGTTCTATCTCTCGGCACAAGCAATATATCTGGGTAGTTTCTGTTTACTTCCATTTCAGATCTTGTAGAATATATTGGTAATGTCATTGATATGCAATAGAATATTAATTTAATATATTTTTCATCAAATTTTATAAGGTCACGATTTGATAAATTGTTCAAATATATTTTTAAAACTTCTATCATTTTATCTATTTTGCCTTCTAATGCTATTTCTCTTAAAATTTGCTGGCTTGTACTTCCATCAACTTTAAAATCTGCTTCTTGATCCACTAATTGCATAAAATAGCTTGCATAGATTTCCTTCATTACTTTATTTGGTATTGTAAGCTCTGGCATTCCTAGGCTTTCTTCTGATATTGTTAAATAGCCTAAGTAGTACAACATCGATATCATATCTACTTCTGTAAATTCTATTGCTGGGTTAAATTTTTTTACTATTTCGTTTGTTATTGGCTCTCCTTGGACTGTTTTTCTTAATATTGCTAGTCTGTTTTCTCCTTTGCATAAATCTAGCATTTTTCCTACTTTGCTGTAATCACTTGCTATGTTCATATCTATTAAATCGTCTGGTATTCTTTTTAACCTAATATAATCCGATAAAAAGTATAAACACATATTTGAATTATATATATGATTTTCTGCACTTAAGCAAAATTTGTATCCATCGTAATTTTCTTTCATTATTGGCAGTATTTTTTCTTGTTCTTCTTTTGGTATCTCTTGATTATCTAAAATTTTCTCTAACTCTTTTAAGGTAAACCCCATCATATCATTAAATCTTACATCTTGAGTTAGATCTTTTCCTATATTAAATCCACTTGTTAAACTATCTAATGTTATTGGGGCTACTCCTGTTATAAATATCCTATCTACTACTGTTTCCGTTCCTTCTTTTAATACCTCATACCATTTTCTTACTCTTTCATTTTTAGATACCAAGTTTTTAAAATTTTCTGGGTAAAATCCTAATAGTTCATTTGCAAAATGGTCATATTCATCTATTATTACATATATTTTTTCGTCTGGTTTTTGTAGCTTAAATGCTTCAAATAAACTCCTTAATATTCCTTCTGTGGTTTGTTCCTGATTCACATAAAAATCCACTCCATATTTTTTTGCAAAACCATCTATTGATATAGAAACTTTTTCTTTAAAGCCTTTCATTGTTGTTTCTTCTGTTTCTGTGTTTATTCCAGAAAAATTAAATCTTAAAATACTATAACTGTTTTTTAGTTTTGTTGGATTTTTTCCTATATATGTGTTTTCATATAGCTTTTCAAATTTATCTGCTCTTTTTTTATCGTAATAATATTCTAGTACACTTGTAAATAGTGTTTTTCCAAATTTTCTTGGGCGCAAAAACATTATTCTTTTTTCTGGTAGATTTTCTAGTTTTTCTATATATTTTGTTTTATCTACATAATAGTAATCTTCTGTTATTAGCTCTTCGAAATTGCTTATTCCATATGGCATTTTTAGTTTCATTTGTATCAACACCTCTCTTTTTTTGCTTCTTATATTCTACTAAAAAAACAAGAAAATAGCAATGTTTTTTACTATTTTCTTGCGAGATATTTTTCTACTTTTAATCTAGTTTTCTCCTAATGTCCAAGGTGTACTTGTTGAGCCATCTCCTCCTGTAATCTGGATTTCAGGCTTTAGAGAAACTGCCGCACGGACTCCGTTGTAAAAGTCGTCGATACTGCCGTTCGAAGCGAACAAGAAGTTCGCGCGAACATAGCCGTAAACAGACACGGCGCAACCCAAATGCAGCAAACCCATTGCTAGTAGAAGAACACTGCGAGCCGAACCAGTACCTCTTGCTAGTAGTGTTTGCAAATAATAGATTATATGCATTTGTTCCTACTTCTCCCTCTAAATTTTTTATAGTAGTTCCTGAACCAGAAGTATTTGTTAATGTCTGTGGATAATAACAGTAATAATTATTTTTTATTGTTATACTTTCTCCACTTGCTAAACTTTTCCATTCTGCTCCTGTCCAGTATGTGAAACTTGTATAACTACTTGTTGTATCACTTGTTGGATATTTTGTTCCCTGATAATGTACTTTTCCATCTGCATTAAGTATATATGTAGTTTGATCCAGATTGCTTGTTCCTGCATTATAATTATCATCTTTATATCCCGTAATTTTGTTTACATCATCTACGTTTACAGATCTTGCTGATTTAGCATATTTTCCTTGTCCGTATAAACTACTTATTTTATCTAGCTCAGATACTCCATTTGCATATCCATTTTGTCCACTTAAATAATAATATGAAGCACCATTTGGAGCTATAATATCTGATGATATTAATTGTAAACATTCCTCTTCATCTACACCCAATACCTGCCATTTACCTGTATAATCTGTTAATTTGAATTTTTGGTCACTATATCCATTTTTATCGCTTGTTGATGTATATATTGTTTTTTCCTCAACTTCCTCTGTTGTATCTACACCATCTGTGCAACTATAATTTACGTAATCACCTATTTTTAATGTTTTACCATCTTTTGTAAATTCTGTATTCGTATCATTTGCCTTCCAGCCTCCAAAGTTTGCAACATTTCCTGTTGAATTTACTTTAAATTTTTTTTCGTTTACAGTTACAGTCCATCCATTTGTAGCATCTCCCGTAATTGTATATTTTCCTGTTCCAATATTATTATTTAACGATGACTTTAAATTCTCATCTGTTAGACTACCAAGTCCCTGTGTCAAAGCATCTGTTACAGACAATTTTACTAATTCCTCTGTTTGTGCTGTTCCTGTGTTTTCTTTTGCTTGGTTTGCTCTAGTTAAAATTCCATTTTGCCCTGTTAACATCATAATACTTATGCCGTGCTAATATTAAAAGCACTATAATTGTGACTACTAATGCTATTAGCGTTATACCTTTGTTTCTTTTAAATTTTTCTTTTAAACTCATTTTTCCTCCCCTTCTTAGGTATTTTTATGCTCCTTTTAAAAAACGCCAAAAAAAGCGACACAAATAGACCCATCAAAATTTACATTTCTTTAGGTTTATTTGTATCGCTTTATTTAATTTATTTT
>CAKPLD010000073.1 GCA_934167225.1 uncultured Clostridia bacterium
CCGGCACGGTTTATTCAACCGCAGGATTTTAAGTCCTGTGCGTCTACCAGTTCCGCCACATCTGCATTTAAACTGGTATCTGTCCTAACGACAATGCCTATTATATTATTTATTATTTATTTTGTCAATACATATTACAAATTTTTTCAACAAATTTTCAAATTTTCAAATTTTCAAAAAACCGTCATTTTTACAATCAATATAGAAATTACTTTTACAATATCGTAAAAATAATTTCCATATAAAACTAATATTCATAATTTTCGTTTGAATATCTATGTATTTTCAGAAGTGCTTCCTCCATCAAAGGGAATAAATTTACTAACAACACTTTCCTTTATAGTATCTGCTGATCTAAATGTTATAAATGAGTTGTTTATTTTGTTATCTACAATTTCTTCTATTTCGTCTTGATTAGAATGCTCTGCTAAAACAAGTTCACTTACTAAAATTTGTCTAGCATTTGTTAACATTTTCTTTTCACCTGTAGATAAACCTTTTTCTTTTTGCTTGAAGCTTAAATTTCTTACAACATCAGCAATTTCGTATATGTCACCACTCTTTAATTTATCCATGTTGTCTCTGTATCTTTTATTCCAGTTTTTGTTCATTTCTGTTTCGTCTTGTTCTAATACAGCAAAAACCTTATCTGCTGATCCTTTGTCTATAATTGATCTTACTCCTACTTGTTCTGCTTTGGCAATTGGTACCATTACCTTTACTTCACCTGGCATTTTTAAAATGTAGTATGATTGTTTTTCTCCTAAAACATCCTTTTCTTCTATCGAATCAATTGTTCCTGCACCGTGCATTGGATATACTATTTTATCTCCTATATTAAACATGTATGTTCTCTCCTTTCGCTTTTTATGTTAATAAACAATTGTATCTTTCATTTCATCAACAATTCTATTATACTACATTTTACCGCAAAAGTCAAAATTTTCTAAAATTGTGTTTATGACTGATATTATGTGAATTACAGCTGTTTTTGCCTTTTATTTCCAGTTTTTTTCTATATATTTTTTTTATTTTTTATCGATTTTATAATATTTACGAGTAATAAACTGTTTGTCACTACTCCTACTCCCCCTGGTACAGGCGTTATTGCATATGCTTTTTCTTTTAGGTCTTCAAAGTCTGCATCTCCGACAATTTTACCGTTATCGAAATTTATTCCAACATCGATTATTATGGCATCTTTTTTTATCATTTCTTTTTTTAAAAATTTTGCTTTACCAATTGCCATTATTATTATATCTGAATTTTTTAATATTTCTGTCATGTTTTTTGTTTTAGAATGACAAATTGTTAGTGTTGCATTTTTTTGTAATAATTGTGGTATTAGTGGTTTTCCAACTATGTTGCTTCTTCCTACAACTGTTACTTTTTTGCCTGTTAGGTCTATATTATAAAAGTCTAATATTTCGATTACAGCTTTACTTGTACATGGAATGTTTACATTTTCTTCATCCAAAAATAATTTCCCCATGTTTAAAAAGCTTATTCCTTCTATATCCTTTTCAGGTGGTATTTCGTTTATTAGATTAAATAATTCTTTTTTTAGAGGCTGTTGGAACATTATTCCTGTAATTTCTTTGTTTTGTTTTGCTTCTTTAAAATTTTGTAAAAATTCTTCCTCATTTTGGGCAAGCTTTAGTTCAAATTTTATACCATATTTATTGCAATTTTTTTCTATTTTTTTTATATATGCTAAACTTGCATCGTCTCCTTGTATTCCTAATACTGCAACATATGGCTTTTGTTTTAATTGTTTCATTTTGTGTTCGATTTCTTTTTTTATTTTATCAGCCACACTTTTTCCTTCTAATAATATTTCCACCTTTGTATGCATTCCTTTCTAATTTTTATTTTCTTGCAAATTTTCTTTCGATTTCATATTTAGACATTTTTATTACAGTTGGTCTTCCATGTGGACATGTAAATGGATTTGGAAGTTCTAATAGTTTTGCCATTAAACTATCTACTTCTTCTTTTGTGAGCTTCATATGAGCTTTAACTGCTGCTTTACATGCAACTGTTGCTAAAAATTTTTCTTCTTTTTCTTGTTTTGCAGTTCTTGCTACTGTATTTATTTCGTCTAATGTTTCTTTAAATAATTCTTCGGTATCTAAGTCAACACACACATCTGGAACGCCAGATAGTTTTATTGTGTTTTCTCCAAATTCTTCTAAAATAAATCCTGCTTGCCTAAACATTGCCATATTGTCTTTTGCTATATCCATTTCTTTATGTGTTAAATTTATTATATCTGGTAGCAATAATAATTGCGATGCTTTTTCACCTGTATGATTAAAGAAATTCTTTTTTACTTTTTCGTACATTATTCTTTCATGTGCTGCATGTTGATCCATGATGTATAATTCATTGTCTATTTCTAAAATTATGTATGTATTAAATGCTATCCCTATAAATTTATATTGAATTTTTTGGGTGTCGGCATTGCTTTCAAATATTGATACGTTTTTATCTTTCATATTATCATCTAATGCATAAAATCCAGCATCTTCATCTTCTTTTTCCTCGGGTTCTGGTTGCTTTCTACCTCCATATGGCTCTTTTCCAAATAGTTCTTTATACATTTCTTCAAATGATAATATCTTTTCTTTGCTATCTTCAAGTGGTGTTTTTTCTGATGTTTGTTGCTCTGTATTTATTTCTGTATTTTGAAGTATTTTTTGATTATTTGACATTTCGTTTGTCTCACTATTATTTGTTGCCTCGTTATTTTCTACTGTGCTTATATTTTCTCCATATGATACTTCATCTTCATTTAATACCTGTTCGTTTTCTAGGTCTTTTTCCGAATTGTCAAATACAATCGGTATTATAGATTCATTTTCTAATTTTTCGCTATTAATTTTTTCTTCTTGTAAAGCTTTTGGTACTTCATTTTCTGTTTGTACGTCTTCTGTTGTTTCTTCGTTGTTTTCTTGCTCTACAACAGGAGAAATTATGTCATTATACTTTTGTTCCATCTCTTTGTATGTATCTGTTAATTGTAAATTTGGATTTTGCTCAACTTCTTTTTTCAAGTCATCTTGTAATGATTTTAGTTTATTAAATATTTCTTGATTTGACATTACAGTTTTATTTTCAAGTACTGAATTTACAGGCTTTGCATCTATTTGACTAGATGTTTCTTTTCTACTATTAAATACATCTTCTACAATATTTCCACTTGACTCTTGAGTAGCTACCGAATAAGTTTTAGCCGCTAATTCACTTGCATTTTGTATCTTGAATGCATTTTCATTTGCTTTTTTTATTTCTTCTGTTTTTTCTCTATCTGTCATAAATCCGGCATTTAACAATGTGTCTTTTATAGCATGAAACATTGATTTAAAAGCAACACTTTCTTCTGCAAATCTTACTTCTAATTTTGCTGGATGAACATTTACATCTACCTTTGATGGTGGCATTTCTATATCTAAGACTAAAAAGGCAAATTTTCCTATTGGTAGCATTCCTTTAAATGCCTGTTCCACTGCTGATGATAGTGTTTTATCTTTTATATATCTTTTATTTACGAAAAATATTTGGTTTGACCTATTTGACCTTGCAATAGTTGGTTTTCCTATTACTCCTTTTATTTTCATGTATTCATATTCGTAGTCTACATTTATTATATTTTTTGCAACCTCTTTTCCAAATATACTGTATATTACACCTGTTAAGTCTCCATTTCCATTTGTTTGAAGAACTATCTTTCCTGAGTTTATAAATTTTATTGCTATTTCTGGGTGAACCAATGCTATTCTTGTTACTACATCTTCAATATACCCTGATTCTGTGAAATCTTTTTTTAAAAATTTGTATCTTACAGGTGTGTTGAAGAATAGATTTCTAACAGTAATTGTTGTTCCTTTTGAGCATCCTATTTCATCAAATGATAAAACATCTCCTCCTTCAACTACAATTCTATTTCCTATGTTTTCATTTTCTGTTTTACTTACAAGTTCTACATTTGCAATTGCTGCAATACTTGCTAATGCCTCGCCTCTGAACCCCATAGATTTTACAGAATCTAAATCTTCTGCATTTCTTATTTTGCTTGTTGCATGACGTTCAAATGCTAGTTCTACATCATCTTTTGCTATTCCTTTTCCATTGTCTGTTATTCTGATAAATGAAATTCCTCCATTTTTTATCTCCACTGTAACATGAGTTGCACCTGCATCTATTGAGTTTTCCACCATTTCTTTTATTACTGATGCTGGTCTTTCTATAACTTCTCCTGCCGCTATTTTGTTTATTGTTAAATCATCTAATAATACTATGTTTCCCATATAATTTCTTCCTTTCTTTTTTCGAAATAGTTCCTCTCCATTTTGAGACTACTGTTACAACAAGGTTCTACTTCAAAACGCAAAAAAATTATATCATTAAAAATTTATGTTTTCAACTGCTGTAACACATTTTTTTTTAATTCATATTATATAGCATACGAAGGTTAAAAAACTTAAAGATTTTTTAGCAAGGAGGTATTTTTATGTGCTGTAACAATGATGAAATTCTTTGGTTCATTATTCTTTTCTTACTCCTTTTCTGTGGCGGATGTGGAAACAGAGGTTGTTGTAACCAGGGGCCACAATCTAATTGCTGCTAATATACTTAAAAAATTTAGCTTTTTTTAGAAAGGTGGTGAATAATTATGCCAGAAAATAGAGGTGGATGCGGCTGCGGATTCGGATTTGGTGATGACTGCTGCTGGATTATAATTCTTATCCTTCTTATATTCTGCTGTTGCGGTGGAAATAGAGGCGGATGTTGCTAATAATTTTTAAGGACGGTTCTTTTGGGGAACCGTCCTTATTTTGAAATCCTTCTTTTTTGCTTGCAAATAAGTCTTTTCTATTTATTACTTCATTTATAATTTTATTTTATGTTTTTTTTATAAAATGTATTGTTTTTTTATTTTTTTTGTGTTATTATATATAAGTAATTTTTATAGGAGTATAGTGTCAATGGTAGCACATCGGTCTCCAAAACCAACCGTTTGATTAGAAAAATAA
>CAKPLD010000074.1 GCA_934167225.1 uncultured Clostridia bacterium
TGTGATAAGCCTTGTGGTAGTCCTCCTCCTGATGTAATTTCAATTCTATCAGAATAAAGTTCAATTATTGGTGTTGTGCTTAAAGTATAATCACTATGTACCATCGCATTTATAACAGCTTCTTTTAATGCTTTACTATCTATCATTTCTACTTCTTTTCTACCATTATTTTATTCTGTCTTTAATTTGAAGTTGTGTTAAATCTGTATTGTCCACTCCAACAATTTGTCCCTTTTTATTTATTCCAACATAAATTATTCCGCCTTCTTTGTAATTAAGAAATGCAATAACTTCTTGTTCAAAATCTTCATTTAACTGTTCTTTGTTTTCAATTCTGTTTGTTTCTATGTTTTTCATATAATCACACTCCATTTTCAATTCTATATTTTCTTCAATGCCTATTATGCATTGCTTATAGATTTGTTTATAGTTATTCATGAAATTTATTAAATTTGTTTAACAATTTTTATCATACATTTTAGAGAAAAAGAGTCTCCCCCTTTGAGAACTATTAAAGAAAGTTACGAAATGATGTTTACCTCATACCAGTTTTTGTAAACATTACACAATATGAAAGAAATACTTGGACAATTTTTGGACAAGTAACCATATTTTAGATAAAAATAACAAGCCTTCAATTCCTTGAAAGCTTTAATACTACTGGCTCCATCGAAGTAGTTATCTACAACTTTTTCGCCTCTCATAACGATTGATACAAACATCAATCAAGTTATATATAAATTATCAAATTATTATTAAATTTTCAAGTACTTTATATAAAACATTCTACTTAATATTATAAATAAACTCTTTTCCTTCTTCTGTTTCTAACCAATCTACAATTTTAGAAATATTTTCATTAGTATTATCCTCTCTATATATTAAATAAACTTCAAATAATAACGGATAATCTTTTTCATCTATATTTTTGTTATTAACACTAATTATTTTAGCATCATTGTTTTTATACATTTTTGAATAGTATGAATAAAAAGAATAACCTATACCTTTTTTATTTTCTGCTATCTTATCTATAATTTTAGGCATAGTCTTAATTTCATAATGATTCTTTGATAAACTATTATTTTTTACAATACTCTCAAAACATGTTTGGCTACCATTATTTTTTTCTAATTGATATGTATTCCAACTCGAATTACTATCGAAATAAAACTCTTGTATTTGGTCTATATCCAAATTATCTATACTATTACTTTTATTAATTAAAATAGCTAAAGGCTCTAAATATATAGTTTTATATTTTAAATCTACATTTGATTTTTTTATCATTTCTTTTTGTTCCTCAGAAGGCTCAGTAGCAATTATAATATCAGCTTTACCACTAATAATATCCTTAAATGCTTGTGAAGTTGAAACTAATTGTAGCACTTCTTTTGAATATGAATCTTCATCATACAGATTTTGAACAAAATTAGCTGCAAATGGATAAAAAGCACTTGCAGCTTTAATTCTAGGTAGTTCCTTTTGAAGTTTTATATCAACTTCGTATTTTTTTAAGATATTATTTTTTGAAAATGGCTCAAACTTTTCGAGATTTGTTTCAATTACCATATTTTTCTTATATGTCATCTCCAAATATAAGTAAAATTCACATATTAAAAGTATAATTATTAATGCTAGTAATATAATTAAAATTTTTTTATTTCTCATCATTTTTTTCTTTATCTTTTTCCTTTTTACTTTTTGCTAAAATTATTATTGCACCAACAACTATTACAACAATTACAACTCCGATAATAATCATAGGAACAACATTTACTGTAGCTGGCTCTTGAAATCCAGGTGATGATGGTCTATGTGGGAACCTTGGATCAATTTCATCAGCATAACAAAAGTTATAACCTAAACCAATAATTGCTACAACCATTCCTAAAACTCTCTGCAAAATTTTTTTCATAATCAAATTCTCCTTTTTATTTTCTTTTATCTTTTTCTTTGTCCTTTTCCTTTTTACTCTTTGCTAAAATTATTATTGTAGCTACAACTATTACAGCAATTACAACTCCAATAATAATCATAGGAACAACATTTACTATAGCTGGTTCATGAAGCCCAGGCGATGATGGCTTATATGGATGATCTGGGTCAATAACATCTGCGTAGCAAAGATTATGAGTAAAACCAATAATTGTTACAACCATTTCTAAAACTCTTTGTAAAAATTTTTTCATAAACAAAACCCTCCTTTTATTTAATAGTATTTATAATCACCCCAATTCCAAATGATGAAAGATTATTTATCAATGATATAACAATTGGTGAGATTTTATCAAATTTTAAACATTTTTTATAAATTATAAATTCAACAATAAAAACAATAATTTCTAAAATTATTACAATATAAAAATATAGTATCATATTATTAAATAACATTATGCAATTTGTAATATAAACAATCACAGGATTGGTAATTATATTAGCACAAATTACTACTTTTATATCATCCTTATTTTTAATACCTAATATAATTGATATTATTAGTTCAATTATAAGTGTTTTTGTTAAAGATTTTAACAAACTTGTAATCATATTCTTTTCTCCATAAATATGTTATATTTTTTTATTCCAATAACTAAAGCAATCAATGAAACTATCGTTATAAAACATAATCCTATAGGTGTAAATATCGTAGTTATACCAACACCAAAAAATTTTGGTATTGAACCTATAAATAAAGCTAATGTCAATAATCCAAAAGCCATTCCTTTATTATTATCTAATATATTACTTAGAGCTGTTAATGTAATAGGCATTGTCATATTAAAGAATAACATTGCTAAAATCCCTAAAACTGGATTATTAAAAGAAAATATAAAGCAAATTGAAGATACTGCTAACGATACAATAGAAATTTTATTAAATCCTATTTTATCTCCAATAATTCCACCTAACATTTTCCCAAAAACCACTGCCAATATCGAAAGTAAAGCTAATATAAAATTTCCTTTCCATTCAAATGCTAAGATTAATCCGACATAACTTCTAATACATACTGTTAATATTAAACATATAATTGATACTTTTGCGTTAGCATTTAATTTCGGAACTATCATTTTTTCATTTTTAATTTTATCTTTTATCATATTATATAATCTAAACAATAATATTGCTGAAAACAGTAAAATAAAAATAACTATATAAAATTTATTAAATCCTATTGTTGCAGATTTACTCCCTAAAAATATTCCCATTGCTCCTGTAGATACAAAAATTCCAGATGATGTAGCTTTTTTATTACTTATATTTAAAACATCAATTCCTCCACCAATATGAAACATTGCATTTCCAATTCCAGCAATAGTACATGATATAATTCCATAATTTGAAAAACCAAATGCTATTGCAACTAATATACAACCAATTGCAGAATATATAGAATTTTTATTTACTTTATCAGCAATAATTCCAATAGGAAATTGCATTGCAAAAGCAAAAAAATTATATATTAGTATTGCTATAAATAAATTTGCATTTTGTCCCATTTTCTGCGTTACTAAATTTGTAACTAATATTGCACAGGATAAATCAACAATAAAATGAATTAGACTATATATTCCTACAACTTTCTTGTTCATCAATAACTCCTTTTATTTGTCAAATTCTAACTTTATTCTAACATAAAACATATTTTTTTACAATAAATTTAACCTTTAATATCATTAAATCTTTTAATCTAAATTTATTTTATTAAACAAATACTATGCTACCTTATTTTGTTCTGTTGTTTCCATTCTTTTAGGATGATTTTTTCGCAAACAAAAAAATCAACCATTTTACTGATTGATTTTTGTATCTGTAGTTCGAACAGATTCGTTATTGGCTGGGGTACTGTGATTCGAACACAGGAATGTCGGAGTCAGAGTCCGATGCCTTACCGCTTGGCGATACCCCAATATCAAACTTTCTCAATTATACAAAAAAAAGCAAACTTTTGCAATAGTTTTTCAAAAATTGCTCTCAAATTACCTTTCTATGGTTTACACCAAATTTTAACATAATAAAAAGACGTTTAATGTAAGCATAAAAATCAAACATTAAACATCTATATTTTTCATCATCTATTCATCTCTTGTATTATAAAGTTTATATACTAATTTAACAATTTCAATTCCACATTTTGTGCCTTATATTTGTTTGTTTCAGGATCAAGTTTAAATTCAGTCAATGTAGTTTCCAAGGATTCGTTGTTTTGTTTTAAATCTGTTGTATAATATAAGTTTATTTTACTAAATGTTATGTTATGTGTAACTAATTCTCTAAAAATTTCTGCCATATGCCTATCATCTTCACATACAATTATTAGTTGTGGTAATGATTTAAATCCTGAATCTAGTGGTACAAAATTATCGTAAAAATCTGTATAAAATTTCATTTTATCTATTACTTTTTTCTGCCAATCAATTTCTCTTCTTACAACTTCGAATAAAAATTGAATTGATTTTCCAGATTTTGTAAGTGTAACAGCTCCTCCACTTGGTTTAAATATTTTTCCCATTGTTTTAGCTGTTAGTGTTGGTTTTACTGTGTATGAGTCAAATACTTTTACCTTTTTTAGGTATGCTATTAATACTTGATTTCCAGCTAGCCTTTTCTTTATCATTGCAACTGGTTTTGTGTTGTCTGATGGTTGCCATTTGCATTCTACATCGTCTCTTGTATCTAGTAAATATTTTCCCATCTTTTCTAGGCAATATATTCTATATATTCCTTTTCCTTCATCTGATGTGAAGTAATATCTTGTTAAGATTTTTGACTTTACTAAAGCTTCTAGTTTGTTGTTTAGTTTATCTTGTGATTTTACTTCATATCCTTTAATTTGCAACATTTGCATTAATTGTCTTGATGTGATAAATTCAAATTCATTTACTAAATATAGAATTGCAAAATGAATGTCTGTGATATGTCCTATATTTATTTTATGAACTACTTGATTCATTGATACATATCCATCTTG
>CAKPLD010000075.1 GCA_934167225.1 uncultured Clostridia bacterium
TCTAAAAATGCCGAAATAGTTGAATTTGCAAGAATTGAAAAAGGTGAAGGAATCGAGAAAAAAGAAGAAAACTTTGCAGAAGAAGTTATGAAACAAATAAAATAATAAAAAAAATCATTTTGCTCCAATAATAATCATATAATTATATAAGATTATTATTGGAGGTTTTTTTCTTGAAAAATATGTTTTTTGTTATAAATAAAGAAAAAGTATATGCCTATGTTGTATCTATTTTTACAATAGTCACTTTATTTTTTATGTCTCAGGTGCTAAATACTGATATAAGCAGTACGGAAGTAACGTCTGGAAACATAGAAAATACTGAAAATTTACAAAATAATGGTATAAATTACCTAGAAAATGGATATAATTAGAAAAGAAGACTTTAATTTTAGAAGGGGATTGAGATGCCTTTTGTTGGAATAATATCAAAAGAAAATGATAGTAATTTTATAAAAAATGCAGTAAATAAGAATTCGAAAGAAAACAATTTCGAAATTATTAATATAAACAAAAAAAGCCTAGAAAATATAAAAAATGTAAAATTTGATATTTTGGTTATATGTGAAAATATCGAAAATATGATTAAAAATTCATTATATTTAGAAGAAATTATAAAAAAAGCAAATTATATAATTATTAATTCAGACGTAAAAGAAAATTTAGCAATCTTAAAAAATGCAGAAACAAATATAATTACATATGGTTTTAATGCAAAATCTACAATAACTATTTCGAGTATTAAAGAAGAAAAAATAATGATATGTATACAAAGAAAAATTAGTGGAGTAAAAAATGTTATAGAAGAACAGGATTTTAACATAGAAATTGAAAAAAATAATGCCAATAAATTGTATAATATCCTTGTAATCTTTACAATTTTAGCTATTTATGGAGAAATATTACAAAAAATTTAACAAAATTTAACTTTTTATGTAGACAAAACCATAAAAGTGTTGTATAATAGGTATTATGAGATTTGAGACTAAAAAATCAAGAGGCACTCTAGATAAATCCAAAAAAGAGAAATAGGGAGGAATAAAAATTGGATACAAATTATTTAGAAAACAACTACTTAACATTAGTAGGAAGGGTAACATCTGAAAAGAAATTCAGTCACGAAATTTATGGAGAAAGATTTTATTCATTTGATCTTTCAACACCACGTTTAAGCGGGAATGCAGATATAATTCCTGTAACAGTTTCAGAAAGGCTAATTAATGATGACATGATGACAATTGGAACAAAATTATTAATAAAAGGACAGTTTAGATCATACAACAGCTATGAAAACGAAAAAAATAGATTAATACTTACAGTATTTGCAAAAGACATTCAAAAACTAGAAGGTCCTAATGAAGAAGAAAATGCAGCTGAAGAAGCAAGCGAACTAGCTAAGAAAGACACTATAACAAACGAAGTTGTATTAGTTGGTTATATCTGCAAAAAGCCAATTTACAGACAAACACCATTTGGAAGAGAAATAGCAGATATATTATTAGCAGTAAACAGAGCTTATAACAAATCAGACTATATTCCATCAATAGCATGGGGAAGAAATGCAAGATTCTGCCAAAATCTAGAAGTTGGAACAGAAGTTAAAATTGTAGGTAGAATTCAATCTAGAAATTACGAAAAGAAATATGAAGATGGAACAGTTGTTAAGAAAGTAGCTTATGAGGTTTCTGTTGGTAGTTTAGAAATTGTTAAAGAAAATGACGACAACAGCGAAGAAACTGAACAAGAAGCTATGTAATTGAAAATAAAAGGATTAATATAAAGGAGCTTGAAATATAGCTTCTTTTTTACGTTTTAAAAATTAAAAAAATAGTCATAAACCAAAAAGACATGCATATAATAATAACAAAGAGAGGCTTATATGGAAATTGTAACAATCTTTATTGAAAATGAACAAAAGAGGCTATTAATACAAAAAAGAAGTTTACTAAAAGGCGGAAAATATGGAATAACAAGTGGACATACACTCATTGGTGAAGAACCTAAAAAAGGAGCAATAAGGGAAATACAAGAAGAACTTGGAATACATATAATGGAAAATGAATTAAAACAAATATATAAAATTCAAATTGGAAAAACTGTATATAATTTATATTATGTTTATAAAAATATAAAATTGGAAGAAATAACTTTACAAAAAGAGGAAGTGCAAGATGTTACATGGTGTACAAGAGAGGAAATAAATAATTTAATTCAAAAGAACGAATTTTATGAAAAGCAGATAGAATCTTACAAAATATTCGAAAAATACATAAAGGAGGAATTTTAAGGATGGCAACAATAGCACAATGGGATATAAACAATGAATGCAATTTAAATTGTAAGCATTGTAGGGTATCTGAAAAAAATGATCATGAAAAATTATCATTAAGAGAGGCAAAGAATTTACTTGCAGAGCTGTGGTACAATGGTGTTACGATGCTAAATTTATCTGGAGGAGAACCATTTTTACGTAAAGATATTTTCGAAATTCTAGATTATTCTACTAAATTTGAGGACATAGTAATAACTACAAATGGAACATTGTTAAATGAAGAAAAATGCAAAAAATTATCTACATATACAAATATAAAATTATCAATTAGTTTGGATGGGCTAGAAGAAACCCACGATAGATTTAGAAGAAAGCAGGGAGCTTTTAAAAAGGTAATAGATACATTACCTTTATTAAATAAATATAATATCAAATATGCAATAAAATACACACTTTCTAAAGAAACCGTAGACGATGCTGTGCCGTTGCTAAATTTAGTGGCAGGTTTAGGAACATCAGAATTTAATGTAAGAAGGGTTATAGTTGCTGGAAATGCAAATAAAGATATGGTTTTATCAAATGAGGAATATAAAAATATAATAAGAGAATTAATTGGAAATTGTAGAAAATTAAATGTAAAATTTAGAACTGGTGATCCGCTATTAATCCCAATTTTTTCGGAAGTATGGGGAATTGATATAAAAAATGATGATTTAAGCAAAATATATGCAGGATGTCAAGCTGGAGATGAAATTATTTATATAGATTATAAAGGAAATGTTGGAGCATGTTCGTATATTCCAAAATTTGCTGATAATATAAAAGATAAAGCATTAGATGATATATTATTGAATAACAAGTTATTTGTTGATTTAAGAGAATATAAAAATAAATTAGAAGGAAAATGTAAGGAATGTAATTATAAAATGATATGTGGAGGTTGTAGAGCATCTGCATTAGCACTTAAAAAATCGATTTTTGCAGAAGATCCATTATGTTTGGCAAATTAATATTACTAATAATACTTTATAGCAAAAGAGGGCATTAATGTTATTTAGTAATAAATTAATTAAGTTATTAATTTTGCAAGAAATTTGCAATAAACATATAAATTAAAAGGAGGCTATTATGAACAAAGACGAAAAAAACGTTCAAAACAGTGCTGACACAAAAAAAATACTTACATGCAGAATGTGTGGTTAGCTAAAATGAGGCTTGAAAAATAGCCTCTTTAGCTTATTTTTGAGATTTAGCTATTTTTATTAACTTATTGGTTATATAAAGAAACCATAAAGTTAATTGTTATTGATAACATGAAATTTAAAGGAATATTAAAATTTAATTGAAAGGAACATATGTTATGAAAAAACTAGACGGATTACGTTTTTTACAACAACATTTTCCAAGACTCACAGTTGACTGTGTATTTGTGGACAAAGTGGAAAATTTAGATGAGGAGGCTTTAATAAAAAAAGATGAAGCAGAGCAAATATGGAGAGTAAGAGGAGGACATAAAATAGGATCCGAATTAAATATGCCTCAAGGATCTTTTAGAGATATAATATCATTAAAAAAATACATGAAGGAACAAAAGAGAAAGGATGCTAACATGGAATTTGTAATACATAGTGTTTCACCAAAATATTTTACTGCACCATTTGTTGGCACATTAGCAGTTTATAATAATTATCAATCGCCAGGAATAAGAATAGAATTACAAAGAGTTACCGAAGAATTAGTAAAAGGAATTGATAAAAAAGGAGGAAAAAGACCAAGAGATTGGGAAGTTTGCTTAATTCTTGACTATCAATTTGGATATAAATTTCCAAAAATTCGTAAAAATGACAATGTAAATTTAGAAGCTATTAAACATTCAATTGCAGTTATACATGAAGTAGGGGAAGAGATTTTCGATATTTACGACAAAGAAGGCAAAGAAATCGATACATTTACCAGGTTTAACATCTATGATTTGGGACAAGTGCTATTTGACGATCACAGAAGCGTAGAATCATTTATTCCAAAATGTCGAATACCTATGGGTTCGACAAGATTAGAAAATACAAGTGAAAATATACATAAAAGTGAAGAATTAGAAAGATAATATACGAAAAAAGGTAAATGTTAAAATATAAATATCAAAAAGGAAAAATATGGAAAATAAAAGTGCCTAAAAATTACCAATTATTACTTGACAATCCCTAATCTAATAGAGTATAATAGAAAGGTATATAGGGTAAGAAGGTAGAAAAATCTATTAGAAAAAATCCCACATACATTCATGTATGACCGGAAGGGGGGAATAATAATGTCAGAAATAAAAGTTAATAATGGTAATATAGAAGATGCGCTTAAAAGATTTAAAAGACAATGCGCTAGAAATGGTGTACTTCAAGAAGTTCGTAAAAGAGAACATTATGAAAAACCTAGCGTAAAGAGAAAGAAAAAATCAGAAGCTGCAAGAAAAAGAAAATTTTAATTAGTATAAGTGTAAATACTAAATACCAAGATGATACTGGAAAAGGAAGTATCATTTTGGTATTTTTTTTGCAAAGGTAGAAAGAAGGAAAGAAGAAGAACGGAAGAAGAAAGAAGGGGAACGGAAGAAGGAAGAAGGGGAACGGAAGAAGGAAGAAGGGGAACGGAAGAAGGAAGGGAAGGAAGAGGAAGGACGTTGTCGGCTATCTCCTCATTTGGGGACGG
>CAKPLD010000076.1 GCA_934167225.1 uncultured Clostridia bacterium
TTCTATTTCTTTTTGTAACTGTTTTTCTTGTTACGTTTTTAGCCATTGTCTTAACTTACCTCCTCTTTTTTGGTAATAGGATTTTCTTTAAATTTTTTCGTTTTTATTACGAATTTTATTTAAAGTTTTCCTTATTTAATTTTATCGCTTTATTTATTATTTTTTGCTTTTACTTACAACTTTTCTTGGACCTTTTCTTGTACGAGCATTAGTTTTTGTTCTTTGTCCTCTTACAGGTAGTCCTCTTCTATGTCTTAATCCTCTATAGCATCCGATTTCTGTTAATCTTTTGATGTTTAATGCTATTTCTCTTCTTAAATCTCCTTCAACTTTGTAGCTTTCGTCGATTTCTTTTCTTATTAAATTAACTTGATCATCTGTTAAATCTTTAACTCTGATGTCTGGGTTTATTCCAGTTTTTGCTAATATTTTTTGAGAACTTGTTAAACCTATACCATATATGTATGTTAGTCCTATTTCTACCCTTTTTTCTTTAGGTAAATCTACTCCTGATATACGAGCCATGTTCTAATTACACCTCCAAATTTTTTGTAGTTATGTTTTATTTTCTTTTTCATAAGCTTTTACCTTTCCACTTAAAGGTGAAATGCATTTAATAAAATAATCGGATTGTTTTTATTTTATTAAATCTTTAAGTTTTTTGGTAAATATATATATACACTTAAATAGATAATTTTCAGCCGCTACCTATTTTGTGTTATAAACTATTAAAATAAAATACTGCATATGCATTTTTGCATACACACTGACTGTTTTAATTTTTTCTAATTACCCTTGTCTTTGTTTGTGTTTAGGGTTTTCACAAATTACTCTGATTACACCTTTTCTTTTGATTACCTTACATTTGTCGCATATTTTTTTTACTGATGGTCTTACTTTCATTTCACTCATTCCTTTCTATATTTGATTGTTATTTAGCTCTCCAAGTAATTCTGCCACGATTTAAGTCATATGGTGACATTTGTACTTTTACTTTATCACCTGTTAAAATTTTTATGTAATTCATTCTTAGTTTTCCAGAAATAGTTGCTAATATTTGATGTCCATTTTCTAATTCTACTTTAAATGTTGTATTAGGTAATGTTTCTACAACTTTTCCTTCTAATTCTATTAAATCTTCTTTAGCCAAATTCTCGCCTCCTTAAAGAGCTATTTTTTCTATGAAAATAAATTAAGGTAAAGCTTTTGTAATTTGAAGCTTTTATGTAACGTCAATTCCATTACATATTTCCCCTATTATCCACAATAGCTTTACCATTATACCCCATTTTTATTTTATTGTCAATATTTTTGGCTCATTTTCTGTAATTAAAATTGTATTTTCATAATGTGCTGCCAAACTTCCATCATCTGTTACAATTGTCCATCCATCATCAAGTTCCCAAATGTCTGGTTTTCCTTGAATTACCATAGGTTCTATGCATAAAGTCATACCTGGTTCTATTCTTATTCCTTTTCCTGCTTTTCCATAATTTGGTATTCCAGGATCTTCATGCATTTCTCTTCCTATTCCATGTCCTTGGAATTCTTTTAAAACTGAAAATCCTTGTGATTTTACATATTCTCCAACTGCATGTGAAATATCCCCAATTCTAAACCCAGGTTTTGCAAATTTTAAACCTTCGAAAAATGCTTGTTTTGTAACTTCTACTAGTCTTTTGGCTTCTTTTGATACATTTCCTACCATAAATGTACGTGCTGCATCTCCATGGAACCCATTTTTTAGAGCCACTGTATCTACACTTACTATATCTCCATCTTTTATGATGTGATTTTTGTGTGGAATTCCATGTATTACTTCATCATTTACAGAAATGCAAGTCGAAGCTGGAAATTTTGGCACTCCTCTTATTCCTGGATCATATCCTATTTGAGCTGGCACAGCACCTAAGCTTCTCATTATTTTTTCTGCTTCTTGGTCTAATTCGTATGTTGATACCCCTGGTCTTACCTTTTTTTCTAATTGTTCGTAAAATTCTGCAACTATCTTGCATACATCTTTCATTAATTCAATTTCTTTCTTTGACTTTATTGTAACCATTTTTTTGCCTTCTTTCTAATTCCTATTTATTTTTTATATAGTTTACAATATCTTTTGCAGCATCTACACCTAGTCTATTTATTGCTACACTTACTTCTTCGTCTCTTACTATTCCTTTTTCTCTATAAAAGTCTATAACTGGCTTTGTTTGTGTGAAAAATGTGTCTAGTCTTAATTGTAGTTTTTCTTTTGTATCATCAACTCTTTTTGTTAATGGTACTTTGCAGTCATCACATATTTCTCCTTCTTTTGGTTTGTTTAATACCATGTTATATACTCTTTTGCATTTTGGACATTCTCTTCTTGCTAAAACCCTTTCTATTATTTCTTCTGTTGGTGTTGTTAAGTTTACTACTAAATCTACTTTTGAATTTTTTTCTGATAATATTTTGTCTAGTTCCTTTGCTTGTGCTAAATTTCTTGGGTATCCATCTAAGATAAATCCATTTTCACAATCTGATTCATTTAGTCTGTTTTTTACCATTTTGTTTGTTACTTCATCTGGTACTAATTTTCCTTCGTCTGCATATTTTGTTGCTATTTTTCCAAGTTCTGTTCCTTCTTTTATATTTTTTCTAAATATTTCTCCTGTTGATATGTGTGGTATGTTTAACTCATCTTTTATTAGTCCTGCTACTGTTCCCTTTCCTGTTCCTTGAGCTCCCATCATTATAATATTCATATTTTTTGTCTCCTTTTCTTTTATTTTTTGACATTGATATTTTATCTCTTTTGGGGCTAAAAGTCAACTGTTTATAAAACTTTCCCTTCTTCATAACATGCATTTCCTAATTTTTCTACAACTTCCTTTTTAGTGTTTTTTGTTTTTCTGGCAATATATTCGATTAAGCTACATGTAAAAAATAAATCATTGTTTTTTGTGGTTCCATTTTCTATTTCCTCCGCCTCTATAAATTTAATGCACTTTGGTGCATTTTTTGTGCAAAATACTATCACATTTTAACAAAACATTCTTCAAAGGACTAAGACACAAAATTGGATAAAACAATTGTATTTCACAATTATTTTCAAACTTAAGCATAAAGAAAAAGCACTATCTTTCACAAGAATTTCTTGTTACTAGAACGTGCTTTTATATTTATATGTTTACCGATTTTACGGAAGGAATAAAACTTGTATGGCATATATACTCTATATAAATCCTTAAACTTACATATCTGACAATTTTATGCCATATTACGCAGACCGGACGGAAACCGTTGTTGTCGTTGCTATTTCCATTGTTGTTGTTAAAGTAGAACAGACCTGCATTGGAACCATTATTGTAGTTGCCTCCACGTTTGAAAACAGGGTTGTTCGAATTCACAAAGTTCGAATAATTCAGTTTTATCCCTATATATAAATTCCCCATTTTACGCTAGCCTCAAAGGCTTGCATAAAATATCGTTATAGCTAATTTATCTCACATATTTTTCTGGCTTTACTGTTATATATGCATATCACATTTCAGATAGCACATTACTTTACTACGCAGACCGGACGGAAACTGCGGTAGCTGCTACTATTACCACTGTCGTCGAAGCAGAACAGACCCGCAACGGAACCATAGTTATAGCCGCCTCCACGATTGAAAACAGGGTAGTTCGAACTCACAAAGTACGAATAATCTGAAAACCAAGAATTTGAATTAGAGCTACCAAAAGATGTTTCAAATACAGCATCTCCAAATTTTGAAGAATCATATTTATCATATACATCTATATATTTTAAATAATTGGCATTAGTAGTTAATTTACTAGTATATCCTTTATAACAAGCTGCTACAATTTCCACTGCTCCACCACTCATGTCATATATTCCATATACATTTTTTGTTGTACTGGCAGTTATTCCGTTTGCTGTATTATATTTGTCTGTCACACTTGTTGTAGATGTTGTTGAACCACTTCCCACACCTGTTATATAACTACTGTTTGTATTTATACATATTTCAGCTCCATTTAATCCATATTTACTATGTGCCAGGTATGAAACTGCTCCCCATTCAACATTTTTTGTCATATGTGTATCAACATTAGTTTTGCTATTAAAATATGTGTTATATTTTTCATCACTTGTTAAGTTTAGACATGTTGTAAATATGTTAGCAGAAGTAAGGTATAGCCAACTTGTAACATTTGGTTTTATGTGTAATGTTGAATTAGTATTACTTGCCTCAAATTTTGCAAACCAAAATCCTGATATTTCTTCTTCTCCAAGTGTAAATGCTGGTTCTAATACCCATTTGCCTTGAGGGGTTGTTCCATCAGCATTAATATTACTTATTACTTCTCCTTGAATACTACTATCTAAAAATTCATTCGTGTTTTCTTTTAAAAATGCTATATCTATAGTTCCTCCTTTGCTTCTATCTGTTGAATCATTATATGTTATTCTATAAGCATATCTTGGAATCCATACCCACATGCTTCCATCTTTTGTCATTGCATTTGCCCATTTGCTTCCTGTAGTAACATTTGTTTCATCTGCATATTTTATTGCTGTCATTCCATCTGCAAGTTTTGGTGCATTTACTTGAGCTTTATTGTTTGAATTGTCTTTATATGCATACCAATCGTCATTATTATTGCTACTATCTGCAGTTGTCCAATTTGCTTCAATATTTGCTACTTTTATTTTTCCGCTTACCTGTATCTCTGGACTTGCTGATGCATTTTTTCCTTTTTTATCTGTTGCTACTATTTCTACTACATAATTTCC
>CAKPLD010000077.1 GCA_934167225.1 uncultured Clostridia bacterium
AGTTTAGTACCTTACGTAATAGAACAAACAAGTAAGGGAGAACGTTCTTATGATATCTTTTCAAGATTATTAAAAGATAGAATAATATTTTTAGGGGAAGACGTAAATAGCACAACAGCAAGTTTAATAATAGCACAAATGCTATTTCTAGAGTCAGAAGATCCTGACAAAGAAATTTACTTTTATATAAATTCACCAGGAGGAAGCGTTACAGATGGTTTAGCAATAGTAGACACAATGAATTACATTAAATGTCCAGTATCAACATTTTGCTTAGGGTTAGCTGCAAGCTTTGGAGCAGTACTTTTAGCAAATGGAGAAAAGGGAAAAAGATTTGCAATGCCAAATGCTGAAATATTAATACATCAACCATTAATAGCAGGTGGCGGAATTTCAGGTCAAACAACAGACATAAAAATACATGCGGAGCAAATGATAAAAACAAGAGAAAGACTAACAAAAATCTTAGCAGACAGAACAGGCAAACCATTAGAACAAGTAATGCAAGATACAGAAAGAGATAATTATATGACAGCAGAGGAAGCTTTAGAATACGGTTTAATAGATGAAATTTTATATAAAAGAAAATAAGGGAGAGTTTTGTAAATGGCGAGAAATGATGAAACAATGAAGAATGTATATTGTTCTTTTTGTGGAAAACCACAAAGCGGAGTAAAGAAAATAGTTGCAGGGCCAGGCGTATATATTTGTGATGAATGTATAGCTTTATGTACATCTATATTAGAAGAAGAAGGATTTCTTGACGAAGAAGAAGCATATACATTAAATGAAGAAGCAAAAATTCCAAGTCCTAAAGAAATAAAAAAAGTTTTAGATGATTATGTAATAGGCCAAGATGAGGCAAAAAAAATACTATCTGTTGCTGTATATAATCATTACAAAAGAATAAATCATGAAGAAAAAAATAAAAACAAAGAGGACGAAGTTGAAATTCAAAAAAGTAATATTTTATTACTTGGCCCTACTGGCTGTGGAAAAACACTTTTAGCAAGTACACTAGCTAGAATATTAAATGTACCATTTGCAATTGCAGATGCAACAACACTTACAGAAGCTGGATATGTTGGGGAAGATGTAGAAAATATTCTTTTAAAACTTATTCAAGCAGCAGATGGAGACATTGAAAAGGCGGAAAAGGGAATTATCTATATAGATGAAATAGATAAAATAACAAGAAAATCTGAAAATCCGTCAATCACAAGAGATGTAAGTGGGGAAGGAGTTCAACAAGCACTTTTAAAAATTGTTGAAGGTACAATTGCATCTGTTCCACCACAAGGTGGAAGAAAGCATCCACATCAAGAATTGATTCAAATAAATACATCAAATATATTATTTATTTGCGGAGGGGCTTTTGAAGGTCTAGAAAACATTATAAGAGACAGAACAGGAAAGAAAACAATAGGCTTTGGTACAGCTATTCAATCAAATAAAGAAATAGATAGATATAAAATATTTGAAGAATTATTGCCACAGGATTTATTAAAATTTGGTTTAATTCCAGAGTTTATTGGTAGACTTCCAATTGTTGCAACACTTAAAGAGCTTGACAAAGAGGCACTAAAGAAAATAGTTGTAGAGCCTAAAAATGCATTAGTTAAGCAATATAAGAAGTTACTTGAAATTGATGGAGTTGAACTCGAATTTAATGATGATGCATTAGAAGCAATTGTTAATAAAGCAATCGAACTAAAAACAGGTGCTAGAGGACTTCGTTCTATAATTGAAGGAATAATGACAGATATTATGTTTGAAATCCCTTCAAATGATAAGATCACTAAATGTATAATAACCAAGGAAACAGTCGAAAACGGCAAGGAACCAGAGGTTGTTGTAGATGAAAATAAGGCAAGTGCATAAAAATATGAACAGTTCTTTATTAAATAACCAAAAGTTAGAAATAGAGTTCTGTTCTTTTTTATAAATTTTAATAGTTATTACAAATAAGCAAATGTTAAAATTATGTTACCACGAAAAAATCGCTAAAAGAAGAGAAAGGAATGATGAAGAATGAGCAAAAATATGATGGACAACCTAATAGAAAAGATAAAAGAAAAAAATAGTCCAATAGTAATGGGAATAGATCCAAGATATGACATGATACCAGATATAATAAAATCGAAATATCCAAATACAAAAGATGGATTTGTAAGATCTACAACTGTATTTGCCAAAAAATTGATCGATGCAACATATGACATAATACCAGCTATAAAGCCACAACTTGCGTATTTTGAAATGATGGGACCATGTGGTCTAGGGGCTTTTATGGAAATCGCACATTATGCAGATTCAAAGGGACTAATAGTAATAGCAGATGCTAAAAGAGGTGATATAGGAACAACATCACAAGCATATTCAAATGCATTTTTAGGAAAAACAACTATTGATAAACATCAAGAAAGAGTTTATAATGTGGATTTTGTAACAGTAAATCCATATATGGGAACAGACTGTGTAAAGCCATTTATAGAGGATTCTAAGAAATACGAAAAAGGTGTATTTGTGTTAGTAAAGACATCAAATAAATCGTCAGGCGAACTTCAAGATTTAAAATTGGAAAATGGAAATAAAGTATATGAACATGTTGCACAATTAGTAGAAGAATGGGGAAAAGATTTAAGAGGAAAATATGGATACAGTAGTATTTCGGCAGTTGTTGGAGCTACATATCCGGAACAATTAAAAGAAATTAGAAAACTAGCACCACATACATTTTTCTTAATACCTGGCTATGGTGCCCAAGGAGGCAAGGCAGAAGACATTGCTTTAGGTTTTGATGAAAACGGAATTGGTGGAATTGTAAATGCTTCAAGAAGCTTGATGTGTGCTTATAAATCTGATAGATGGAAAAATATTTATTCAGAGGAACAATTTGCAGAAGCTACAAGGGCAGAGGCTTTGAGAATGAGAGAAGAACTTGTTAGTGCAATTAAAAAATAGAAAGGGGACTCTTTTTATGAAAAAGAAAATGCCAGATAATATAAAGAGCGTAATTCAAGAATTTGTAAAAGGTGTTAATGAAATCCTTGGAGATAGAGTTAAAAGGGTTATATTGTATGGGTCTTATGCTAGAGGAGACTTCAAAAAAGGTTCAGACATTGATATTATGATACTCACAGATTTAAGTGATGATGAGTTATCACAATATAGAGACAAGGTTTGGGATTTTGCATATGATGTTGAATGGGAAAATAATTTTGACATTACTTTATCACCATTAGTAAAAAATATAGATAAATTTAATTATTGGCTTAATGCGATGCCTTTTTACATGAATGTGCAAAAGGAAGGAGTGGTATTAAGTGAACAATAAAATATCAAAAGAACTTTCTAAACATAGACTACAACAAGCAAAAGATGACTTAAGAGCAAGTGAAATTTTATATAAAGAAAATTTATATAAATCGGCTAATAATAGGGCATATTATTCGATATTCCATAGCATAAAGGCAGTGTTAGCATTGGAACCAATAGATTTTAAAAGGCATAAAGATGTTATTGCATATTTCAATAAAAATTATGTAAGCAACGAGATTTTTCCTAAAAAAATGGGAAGAAAAATATCAATAGCGAGTAGAATGAGAGAAGATAGTGACTATGAAGACGAATTTGTTGTTGAAGCAGATGACACTAGGGCACAGATTGAAACTGCAAAAGAGTTATTGGAATTAGTAAAAAAATATATTGATGAAAATTAGTCAAATGGAAAGGAGCATTTAAAATGTCAAAAATGCAATTACAAGCAAAATTAGTAAAAAAAGAACAATTAAAAGACGATATTTTCAAATTTAGTATAGAGGCACCAGAAATTGTAAATATTGCAAAACCAGGTCAATTTTTAGAAATAAGAGTAACAGACCAAGTAGAGCCATTTTTAAGAAGACCAATAAGCATATATAATTTAAATAAAGAAAATGGAATTCTAGAATTTATATTCCAAGTAAAAGGAAAAGGAACAAAAATACTAGCTTCGAAAAATGAAGGAGAATTAATAGATATAATAGGTCCTCTAGGAAACGGAACATTTGCGTATTCCGCTTACCAAAATATTGCAATAATAGGCGGAGGAATAGGAATATTCCCATTATATGAGCTTGCAAAAGAGGCAAAAAATGATGGCAAAAATGTAAATACATATTTAGGATTTAGAAGCAAGGAATTTGTAACATTAGAAGAAGAATTTAAAACTGTATCAACAACTCTATGTTTAGCAACAGATGATGGAAGCTATGGAAAAAATGGATTTGCAATAAACTTTTTAAAGGAAGACATAGAAAAAGAGAAAATAGATTCAATATTTGCATGTGGACCAATGCCAATGTTAAGAGCAGTAAAGGAATTAGCAATTGAAAAAAATATTCCGTGTAAAGTTTCATTAGAGGAAAGAATGGGGTGTGGAATCGGAGTATGTTTAGGTTGTGCGGTTAAAACTGCTGAAAGTTCAAGTGATAGCCCAGAGTATAAACATGTTTGCAAAGCAGGACCAGTTTTTGATGCTGGTGAGGTTGAATTTTAAAAAAGAAAGGAAGTAACAAAATGAATTTAGAAGTAGATTTCGCAGGATTAAAACTAAAAAATCCAGTAACAGTAGCCTCTGGAACATTTGGCTATGGAAGAGAATATAGTGATTTTTACGACTTGGGAAAACTAGGAGCAGTAATAACAAAAGGAACATCTTTAAAACCAAGAAATGGAAATAAACCATCAAGAGTATGTGAAACACCAAGTGGAATG
>CAKPLD010000078.1 GCA_934167225.1 uncultured Clostridia bacterium
TAATTGGTTGGCGATATATACCTCCAATACGGACTTTCACCGATTAGCTAAACGACATGCCTGTCGCACAATAAAAAAACAGGCGTCGCATGCCTGTTTTTTTTTTTTGATAACTTTTTTTGTTATCAGGTCTTTCAATCTCCTTTGGAGATTTCGTGTTACTTTTGCCAATTCTTCTTTATCATACTATATTTTTTATAAAATTGCAACACAAAACCATAAAAATTTTCAAAAATCGTTCGACAATATCTGACATTTACTTTTTCCTCACTATATCATAAGCCCAAAGTTTTTACTTTTTTCGAGTTTTATGACTGTTTTCGACAAATTTTGTATTTATTTTGTTATATAATTTTATATAAGGTCTTTTGATCTTAGTTTGGAGGTGTCATTTTTGCTAGAAAATCGAAAGAAAAGAAAAGCTTTTAATTTTGATAAATTTTTACATACTTTGTTCAAACGTTTAAAAAATATTTATTGTATTTTAAAAGTTATCAAAGATATTTTTGGACTTTTCCAAAAATAGCAAAAACAGGCATTCCCAGTGCCTGTTTTTTTTGATAACTTTTTTTGTTATCAGGTCTTTCAATCTCCTTGGGAGATTTCGTGTCATTTTTGCTAATTCTTCTTTATCATACTATATTTTTTATAAAATTGCAACACAAAACCATAAAAATTTTCAAAAATCGTTCGACAGTGAAATGAAAAAGTAAATTCTATTTATAAAAATATAACTAGAAATTCGTATTACATTAACGGTTATTGTAAGACTAAAAGAAATTTAGTATAATATAGGTGTAAATGCTTCTTGGGAAAGTGAGGATATTATGGGATTTAACGGTAAACATCTTTCTTTAGAAGATAGAAAAGCTATTGAAAACAACATAAACAAAGGATTAAGAAAATTTGAAACAGCCAAAGAACTTAATAAGGCTCAATCAACAATTGGTAAAGAAATTCGAAAAAATAGAAAACGTAGATACTCTCAAATTGATGATTCTCCTTTTATGTGTAATCATTTTAAAGAATGTAAAATTTGTACTTCTAAATGCAAAAATTTTGAAGAAATTCCTTGTTTGAGAAGAGACAGATTTATAGGAGCTTGTAACAATTGCCCTGAAATAAAAAAGTGCAAAAAAGCTAAATACTTTTACTATGCAAATGTTGCTCAGCAAAATTATGAATACACATTAAAAGACTCTCGAGAAGGCGTTAATTTAAACACTAGAGAACTTTTTGAACTAGCTCATATCATTTGTCCACTAATAAAACAAGGACAATCTATCTACACCATTTTAGAAAATCATCCAGAAATAACTCAATGTGAAAAAACTATTTATACATACATTGAAATGGGTTTGTTTAAGGATTGGGGTATTACAAATCTCGAATTAAGAAGAAAAGTAAAAAGAAAACTTAATAAGAAAAAACTAAAGAAAAGAGCAGAACCTGCTGATTATACAGGAAAGAAATACGATGATTATTTAGATTTTGTTAAAAGTAATCCTGATATGCCTACAACAGAAATGGACACTGTTTATAATCAACAAGATGGTCCCTATATTCAAACTTTTATTTTTGAATATACAGGTTTAATGATAGGCCTTTTAAAACAACATAAAACAGCAGAAGAAATGTCCAATTCTTTGAATTATTTTCAAGACATTTTATCAGATGAGATGTATCACAAGTTATTTGGACTATTATTAACTGATAGAGGCTCTGAATTTGCTAAGCCTAATCTATTTGAAATTAATCATGAAACAGGTGAAATAAGAACCAATATTTTTTATTGTGATGCTCAAACACCTAGTCAAAAACCTCATGTGGAAAATAACCATGAATTTATAAGAAATATCATTTCTAAAAAGAAAAGTATGAAGGATTTAACACAAGAAAAAATAAATTTAATGTTTTCTCACATTAATTCAGTTCCAAGAAAATCATTAGGTGGAAAAACTCCTTATGAGGCATTTGAATTTTTTTATGGTAAGGAAACATTAGATAAATTAAGTATACAAAAGATAAACAAAGATATGGTCACATTACAACCATATCTTTTAAAATAATTCAAAACATCTTTCAAGAAGCATTTACGATTAACTAAATAAATTGCTATTGCAATTCATTTCAAGTGAATAGAACTTAATCTTACACGAAAAAAAATTAGGTTAAATCCACTCGCTTAAACTCGCCTTTTTTTCTTGATTATATCTTCATTTTACACAAAAAACACAATAAAATCAATAGCTTTATTGTGTTTTTTTGCTTTTAAATAGCTTTTAATCGGTAACTTTCTTTTACTTTTTCCAAATAAAATTTACTTTTTCAATTGACCAAAATCGTTCGACAAAATTTGACATTTACTTTTTTCTCACTATATCATAAGCCCAAAGTGTTTACTTTTTCAAGTTTTATGACTGTTTTCGACAAATTTTGTATTTGTTTTGTTGTATAATTTTATATAAGGTCTTTTGACCTTGGATTGGAGGTGTTTTTAATGACATCAAAAGATCGAAGGAGAAAGACAACTTTTAATTTTGATAAATTTTTACATACTTTGTTCAAACGTTTAAAAAATATTTATTGTATTTTAAAAGTTATCAAAGATATTTTTGGACTTTTCCAAAAATAGCAAAAACAGGCATTCCCAGTGCCTGTTTTTTTTGATAACTGTTCGTTATCGGATTGGAATCTCTTTTTCAGAGATCGTTTTCAATGACATCAATTCTTCTTTATCATACTATATTTTTTATAAAATTGCAACACAAAACCATAAAAATTTTCAAAAATCGTTCGACAAAATTTGACATTTTTTACTTTTTCCTCTTAACATTAATATCTCCAAAAAGTCCATCCTGCTCAGTTTCCACCTTACTTCTTCTAGATAATTCAAGCAGTCCCGAAAAAGCAGTAACAACTTCTTGCCTATTATGTTTTTGAATAGAAAATAACTTATTAAACACAAAACTTTTATTTCTAATTAATTCCTTAAACATTTCCTTAACCTTACTAACAACTGTATAAGTATCTGTAATTGCTATTTTCTCAATATTTTTAGCATTTTCGTTAACTTTATTTTGATTTTTATCCCATAATTTTTTATATAATTCAGGAATAATATTTTCCTCATATTTCTCATCTAGCTGTTGTTTTGGTAGTTCAATATTTTCAGGTAATTTATAAAATCTATTTGAATTTTCCTCAAAACTTTGTCTTAAAACAGCTGTTATGTCTTTATATTTTTTATATTCAACAATTCTTCTAATAAGCTCATCTTCTGAAAGCTCTTCCTCTTCTTCATTTTTACTTGGAAGTAATTTTTTAGATTTTATATAAAGGAGAGTCGATGCCAAGCTTAAAAATTCACTTGCAACTTCTAGATTTAGTTCTTGAGCCTTATTTAAAAGTTCTATATACTGGTCTGTTATTTCATCTAATTTAATTTCATAAATATTCATTTTATTTTTTTCTATTAAGCTACATAACAAATCTAACGGCCCTTCAAAATTGTCTAATTTTATTGCATATCTTTGTGTTTCTAGTGTTAAAATTCCTGGCATATTCTCTCCTTTCTTTCAGCTTTGGAACATTGGGGTTCCCCTGCAAAATAACTACTCTTCTACTTCATCCGCTTTTTCTTTCTTGTCTTCGTTATTGCTTTCTTCTTCAGCATCGGCTCTTTTCTCTCTAAGCTCATTCATTGCTAAATTAATTCTACCTTGGTTATCAATTTCCATAACCTTAACAGTAACTTTTTCACCAACTTGAACATAGTCTTCAACTCTTCTAATATGTTCTTTTGCAATTCTAGAAATGTGAAGTAATCCTTCTCTTCCGTTTCCTAAATCCACAAAAGCTCCATAAGATGTTATTCTTGTAACAGCTCCATAATAAATTCCGCCAACTTCTATTTCGCGAACAATGTCTTCTATCATATCTAAAGCATCATAAGCTTTTTCGCTGTTTTCACCATAGATGTAAACCTGTCCATCTTCTTCAATATCTATTTTAACACCTGTTTCATCTATAATTTTGTTGATTACTTTTCCACCAGCACCTATAACATCTTTTATTTTTTCTGGTTTGATTTTTGTTGTAATTATTTTTGGTGCATGTGCAGATATTTCTGCTCTTGGCTCACTTAGAACTGGTAACATTATGTCATTTAAGATATACATACGAGCTTTATGTGTTCTTTCAAATGCTTCTTTTATTATGTCATAAGATAATCCATCTACTTTTATATCAACTTGTATGGCTGTAATTCCTTTTTCCGTTCCACCTACTTTAAAGTCCATATCTCCGAAAAAATCTTCTATTCCTTGTATATCTGTCATCATAACATAGTTATCTGGATTTTCTGGGTCTGTTATTAAACCTGTTGAAATTCCCGCAACTGGTCTTTTTATTGGAACACCCGCATCCATTAATGATAATGTACTTGCACAAATGCTTCCTTGTGATGTAGAACCATTTGATGATAATATTTCAGATACAACTCTTATTGCATAAGGAAATTCTTCTACTGATGGTAATACTGGAACTAGTGCTTTTTCAGCTAATGCCCCATGACCAATTTCACGTCTTCCAGGTCCACGTGATGTTCTTGCTTCTCCAACTGAATATGCTGGGAAGTTGTATTGATGCATATATCTCTTTGATTTTTCTAAGTCTATTCCATCTAATTCTTGTTC
>CAKPLD010000079.1 GCA_934167225.1 uncultured Clostridia bacterium
GGTTTCAAATTTAGTACCTATGCAACTTGGTGGATTAGACAATCTATAACAAGAGCAATAGCTGACCAAGCAAGAACTATAAGAATCCCTGTACACATGGTTGAAACAATAAATAAATTAATAAGAACATCTAGACATCTTTTACAAAAGCTAGGAAGAGAACCAAGTCCAGAAGAGCTTTCAAAAGAGCTTGAAATGCCAATTGATAAAGTAATGGAAATTCAAAAAATAGCACAAGATCCAGTATCACTTGAAACACCAATTGGAGAAGAAGATGATAGTCACTTAGGAGACTTTATACAAGACGAAGACTCACCTGCACCACAAGATGCAGCTGCATATACACTTCTTAAAGAACAGTTAGCAGAGGTTATGCAAACACTTACTCCAAGAGAAGCAAAAGTTTTAAGATTAAGATTTGGTTTAGATGATGGAAAAGCTAGAACTCTAGAAGAAGTTGGAAAGGAATTTGATGTAACAAGAGAAAGAATACGTCAGATAGAAGCAAAAGCATTAAGAAAATTAAGACATCCTAGTAGAAGTAAAAAACTTAAAGATTATATGACATAAAAGGAACAGGGACAGTAGGTGCTGGTTCCTTTTACTGTCATAGAAAAAACTACCAACAAAATGATGGCTTTCAAAAGAACAAATGCCCAAAAGGAGGAAAATAATGAATACAATAATACAAATAATAGAGAACCTAAATACAGAAACTATACTAGACTTAGTTATTGCAATTGTAATATTAATAGTCGTAGATATTTTAAGCCCATTTTTTTCATACATAATAATAAAACTCTTTAACTTTAAAAAAACAAAAAAACAAATAAAAAATAATCCATTTTATTCTGCACTAAATGCATTTTTCAAAGTAACAGCAATTTATATAGCAATATTATTTGTAAGACCGACATTTGAATTCTCAGAAGAATTTATGGGATTAGTAAAAAAAATATATAAAGTTGTTGTAACAATAACAATAGCAAACAGCTTAGCAAACAGCATGACAAGAAAATCTAAATTTATAAAAATGATAAGAAACAAAAGTGAAAAAGAAATGAATGATGCTTCTACAAAAATGATGGTAAGATTAATAAAAGCATTAATATATATTGTAGCAGTGTTTATTGTATTTTATGAAATGGGATATGACCTAAGTGGATTAGTAACAGGACTAGGACTTGGAACAGTAGTTTTAACATTAGCCGCACAAGACACGGTAAAAAGTTTACTAGGAGGATTGATAATATTATCAGATAAACCATTTAAAGTAGGGGATTTTGTAAAAGTAAAAGAGTATCAAGGTACAGTTGAAGATATGACTTTAAGAAGTGTTAGAATAAGACAGTTAGATGACTCGGTGCTTCAAATTCCCAATTCAGTAATAGCATCAGCATCTGTAGAAAATATGAGTAAAATGACACGTAGAAGATATGAGCTCAACTTAGACATAGTAGAAGACACAAAACCTGAAAAAATTGTTACATTAAAGCAAAGAATATTTGAAGTTCTTATGAAAAATGAAAACATAATAAAAGATACAATAAGTATTTATTTTACAGATATTGCAGAAAGTAGTTTTAGAATTTCAATAATTTTTTATTTTGATGTAACTGACTATATGGAATTTTTGGAATTAAAAGATGGTGTAAACAGAGAGCTTATTACAATTTTAAACAAAGAAAAAGTAAGTTTAGCATATGACACAAAAACAATAGAAATAAAAAACAAATAAACATAAAAAATTCATAAAATCATCACAAATATAATGTATAATAAATCTATCAAAATAAGGAGGATGCTTATAATGGAAGATACGACAATTTTAATTGTAGATGATGAAATAAGAATGAGAAAGCTAATAAAAGACTTCTTAACTAAAAATGACTATAAAACTGTTGAAGCAGGAGACGGAGAAGAAGCAATAGAAGTATTTGAAGAAAACAAAAACCAAATAAGCTTAATATTGCTTGATGTAATGATGCCAAAATTAGATGGATGGTCTGTATTAAGAAAAATAAGAACAGAATCAAAAGTACCTGTAATAATGCTAACAGCAAGAGGAGAAGAGCAAGACGAGTTATTTGGATTCGAACTTGGTGTTGACGAATATATTTCAAAGCCATTTAGCCCTAAAATATTGGTTGCAAGAATAGAAGCAATTTTAAAAAGAATAAATGGAGACAAGAAACAAGTTAGAGATTATGATGGTATTGTAATTGATAACCAAGGAAGAACAGTAACAGTCGATGGAAAGCCAGTAGATTTAAGCTTAAGGGAATACGAGCTTTTAAAGTATTTGCTAGATAATGAAAAAATAGCACTATCAAGAGATAAAATATTAAACAATGTATGGAATTATGATTACTATGGAGATTCAAGAACTATAGATAGTCATATAAAAAAAATTAGACATAAACTGGGAAAAAAAGGAAAGTATATCGAAACAATTAGAGGAGTAGGTTACAAATTTGAAATTAAATAAAATTAAACAAAGTTGAGATTAAGCACAAATGTCTCAACTTTAATTTTAGGAGAAAATATGAAAAAAAACGATATAGGAATATTTAAATCAATAAGAACAAAACTATTTTTATCATTATGCATAATTGTTATAGCAATAATTATATCATTAATTTTGCTTAATAATTTTGTATTAAGAAAATTTTATGAATATAACAAAGAAAGACAGCTAGAAAACGTGTATCAAACAATAAATCAATATTATAATGATGAATCGAATCAAAAAAATTTATCAGATGAATTGGACAAAATTGCAATAAATAACAATTTTGATATATTAATAAGAAGTAGCGAAAACGTAAGTGTTTATAGCTCGAATAAAGATTTTTATTCTGCGATAGGAGAGATGATTATATCCATTTTAAGAGAAGAAAAAAATCAGTCTGATGTTTTAGAAAGAAATGAAAAATATACAATTAGCAAATATAGTGATAGTAAAACAAAGATAAATTATATAATGCTTGTGGCAAATTTGGATAATTCATATCATCTATACATAAGAATGCCAGTTACATCGATAGATGAAAGTGTAAAAATATCAAATGAATTTTTATCTATAATTGCAATATTTGTAATAATAATTGGAGGAACAGTTTTATCTGTAGTCTCTAGAAGATTTAGTGAACCAATTGTGGAACTAAACCAAATAGCTAAAAAGATGGCAAATCTTGATTTTAGCCAAAAATATAAATCATCATATGCAAATGATGAGGTCGATATGTTGGGAAATAGTATAAATAAGTTGTCAACTACACTAGAGGAAACAATAAGACAATTACAAAACAACAACACTCAACTTGAAAGAGATATAGAGGAAAAATCACAGATTGATGAAATGAGAAAGAGCTTTATATCTGATGTATCTCACGAACTTAAGACCCCAATTGCTTTAATACAAGGATATAGTGAAGGTTTAATTGAAAATGTTAATAGTGACGAAGAATCTAGAAGGTTTTACGCCGAAGTCATTCAAGATGAAGCCTCTAAAATGGACAGATTGGTTAAAAGATTATTAGAGCTAATGAAACTTGAATATGGAAAAATGGAGTTTAACAATAAGGAATTTAACATTGTGGAACTCGAAAATGAAATTTTAAGAAAATCTGTTGTTATGATGGAAAAAGAAAATGTAAAATTAGAGAAAAACATTGATTTATCTAATGAAATTATGGTTTATGCAGATGATTTTTATATTGACCAAGTTTTAACTAATTATATAACAAATGCTATAAAATACTCGATTGAGATTAATGGTGAAAAAGTTGTTAGAATAGAAAATGAAGTTTTAAAAGATAAAAATAAGGTTAAAATCAAGGTGTTTAATACTTTCGAGGAATTTTCAGATGGCGATAAGGTTCGAATTTGGAACAGGTTTTATAAAGGAGATGAATCTAGAAATCGTGATAAAGGAGGCAGTGGCATTGGTCTTTCTTTGGTTAAAGCTATTATGAATAATTATGGTAATAGTTATGGAGTTAGAAATGTTGCTGGTGGTGTTGAGTTTTGGTTTGAGTTGGATTTGGTTAAATAATACATTTGCAACCAAAAACAGGTGCATATTTGCAAGAGCTTTTATTATAGAATACTTGCAAGGAGGTTGCAAATATGAACAAATTAAAAATACCACAAAATCATAGCGGAGTTAGTAAAACTTTGAGATTACCAGAAAATATTGTAGATGATGTACAAAAACTTGCAAATCTTAAAAATTTGTCTTTTAATAGGATTGTAATCACTTTGCTTGAATTTGGACTTAGTAATTTGGATGAGAGGGATTGCAAAGAGTTGGAAAAGATGCATAAATAATAGGGAAAAAGCTAGAATAACGGTTTAATATTGTAATTCTAGCTTTTTTGTATTAAGAAAATGTCTACACTAGACTTGATAAGATCTCAAATTGGTCTGTTCCAGTCTTTTAGGGGACAGTGCTACCTTAAGTAAAGCACGACACGGAACCCGACGCTAGTGCTAGAACCTCCAGAACCATAGTGGCCGTGGCGGTAAGCCACAGTCTCAGCACCACCATTGCTGCGGAAGCTACCACCACGAAGGACGGCGTATTTCGCAGTAGCTACTTTATCTTGTGCAACCATTGTATCACTTGTAGAATGGTTTCCTACTTCTGTTGTCCATTCATACATATTTCCTGCCATATCATATATA
>CAKPLD010000080.1 GCA_934167225.1 uncultured Clostridia bacterium
AGAAAAAGATAATTCTACAACATGGGTAACGTACGAAACAAATAAAAAATATTATAAAGGTAATATAAATTTAGGAATGAAAAAAGTAAACCAAGGCGAAAAAGAAAAATACCAATTTTATACTACTAATAATCTAAACTACAATTATACTGAAGAATATAACCATTATTTATGGGTTGAATTAGCAACAGGAGCATATGAAGCAGAAGAAAATGGAACAAAGAAAACTGTAAGTTCAAAAGTAAAAAATATATATGATATGGCAGGAAATATGTGGGAATGGACAACAGAAGTAGGAAACCATTCTACAAGCGATACAATGGTTGCACAAAATGAAGTAGATAATGCGAAATACGCCGTCCTTCGTGGTGGTAGCTTCCTCCACAATGGTGGTGTGCAGACTGTAGCTTACCGCAACGGCGACAGTGGTTCTGGAGGTTCTATCACTTACGTAGGGTTCCGTGTTGTGCTTTACTTAAGGTAGCACTGTCCCCTGAAAGAGATTGTCAAGCTTAGTGGTTCTTTATCAGAAAAATATATTATACAAGGAGTAAAGTATATGAGGAAATTTGCAGGAGAATATTCAAACTTTGAATTTGTGCAAGAGGTTCTTGCACAAACTACATGGTATCATAATATTATTTTAATGGATAAAATAAATGATGTTAAAGAAAAAAATGGTATATAAAAGAAAGCGTATAAAATGGTAATATTAAGTAGAAAAGATGAATTGCTTTGAGTTGATTTTTGTGAACTTAAAGTTTTTTTCGACAAATATATTCTTTTTGTAATATGTTTGTAATAAAAATGTAATATAAAATGATTGTAAAAAAAGCTTGCAAATGGATGCGAAGTGTGATAGCATAAAGCGGAAATTTTTATACTAGGGAGGAAAAAAGATGTTTAATAAAACATTAAAGAGAAACAAAGGTATAACATTGATAGCATTAGTTGTGACAATTATTGTGCTATTGATATTAGCGGGAATTAGCATTATGATGTTAACAGGACAGAATGGAATTTTAAATAGAGCAAATCAAGCAAAGGAGAATACGGGAACGGCACAAACAGAGGAATTGGTCAAGTTGTCTGTGACAGATGCTTTGACACAGGGGCTTGGTAGTTTGACTGATGAGAATTTGAAAAGTGCTTTGAATAATAATATTGGAACAGGAAAATATACAATTACGGGAGACGAAGAAAACGGATGGACAATAACTGTAAATGGAAAAGAATATAAAGTAGATGAAACAGGAAATGTAACAAGAGGAACAACTGGAGATGATAACGGAGGGACTCAAGAGCCATCAGGAGGATGGATAGCAGATGATACAAATACAGAATTTTCAAAAGATAACATAAAATTAAAAATAGGGGACTATGTAAATTATAATTGTGTCGATGGTTTAGATACAAAAACAGAAGTGGAAGAGAGGACAATATATACATCAACTGCAGACAAGAATGGGTTTAAATATAATGATAAACAAATATTCAAAATAACAGATTATACAGGCAAGTGGCAAGTGTTAGGTGTAGATAAAAATGGTTGTTTACAATTAATATCATCAGATATTATAGTTCCAAATAATGAACCAATTTATTCGCTAGAAGGAAAAGATGGATATGCAAATGGTGTATCTGAACTTGATAAAATAAGTAGTTTATATGGACAAGGAAAATATGCAAAATCAGCAAGATCTGTAAAGATAGAGGATATAAATAAAATTACTGGATATAAAGATGATAATTATAACAGCGAAGAAAATCCTACAGCACAAACTGGAAATTCGGTTACATATACACTTAATACGGACAGTATATATTATAAAGGTACGAAATATCCAACACAAGAGAAAACAAGTGATAGATCAAAGTTTATGTACTGGACAGAAGCTGAATGGAAGACATTAGAAAAGGGAAAGAGCATAACAATACCAAATAAATTTTATTCTTATTATCCTCAGACGTTAACACAAAATGAAGGTTCAGGCTCTACTATAAAAAATCTAACTGGAGAAGCAGGAACAAATGCATATAATTTGTTATTTTCAAAAGATAATCAAAAAAAATGTTACTGGATTGGTTCACAATATACCGCGACTCTCGAAGGTTTAGTAGAATTTGGATTACGTACTGTATGGAATGATTTGGTGGGAGGATTCTATTTATTTTATTCAGATGATTCACCATTTTCCGACTCGTATGGAGTTCGTCCAGTAGTGACATTAAAAGCAGAAATCCAAATTACATCAGGAAGAGGTGTAAAAGATGCTCCATGGACTTTAGGAGAATAAGTTTTTTGTATTAAATTTAGATGTGATAATTGCAACCAAAAGCTCAGGCTCAAAAAGGAAATTGATAAAATAATATATCCAAAAGGTATTAAAAATTTTAATGCCTTTTTAACATATTACAATTAATTAAAAATTTTTGACATTGCTAAATGTTTAACTCTACTAAATTAAAAATAAAATATGGAGAAAAAATGGAAAACTTAGAACCAACTATACTAATGCCTTGTCTAAACGAGGAAAAAACTATAAAGCAATGTATATAGCAACAGTTAGTATACTGCTTGGGTGCCTTGTATTAAGTGCCAAAATCCCCAAAAGTGCTATTGATTTCGGGAATATTAACATGTTTTTTTGACTTTTTATCAACAGAAATAATAACGGTTTTTGTGCCTGTATTATTAGTACTATTAATAAAAAAGGAAGAAAATACATTGTGGGATTTTAAAGAATGTTTAAAATTTGTAGTAATTTCAGCTATTATATGGGGAGCAGGATATGTATCGATGTGGTTTACAAAGTGGATACTTGCTGGGATTATATTAAATATAAATCCTATTCCACATGTAAAAGATAATGCTTTGCAAAGAATAAATGGATTGCAAGGATTGAAATCGAAAAAAACTATGTATATAGGAGCAATATACAACAATTGGCATAGTTTATATCCGATTAATATAATAAAAAGAGTATCAACTTTAAGAAATTATTTTGTAGCTACTATTGTTAGTGTTTTAGTTTTAATAGATTGGAAAAATATTAAAAGAAAATGGTTTGCAGGTTTGCTTATTATGATTGCAGTAACTCCTTATGTAAGATACCTTATTTTAGCAAATCACTCATATAGGCATGCAATATTTACTTTTAGAACACAAATTATTTCGTGTATAGCTATTATGTCTGCAATATTGGAAGTTTTGAATTATAAGATTTTATTTAAAGAAATAAAATTTAAAAAACGTATATAAGTAAAAAAATTGAGTGCTTTGAGTTTATTTTTGTGAACTCAAAGTTTTTTATTCGACAAATATATTCTTTTTTGTAAATGAATTATTTTCAACATTCCATTGAAAAAGACTTGCCAAAAGCAAAAAAATGTAGTAAAATAGCTAATGTAAAAATTCCTTAAACTTAGTTAAACAATTAACACACCCGATTTTAAACCAGGTTTAAGGAGAAAAAGAAAGCAGGAGGTGTAAACTATGATATCAAAAGAATCAAAAGCAGAAATAATAGCAAAATATAAAAGAGACGAAAAAGATACTGGATCACCAGAAGTACAAATCGCTCTTTTAACAGAAAGAATCAACGAACTAACAGAACACTTAAAAGTTCACAAAAAAGACAATCACTCTAGAAGAGGACTTTTAAAAATGGTTGGTAAAAGAAGAAACTTATTAAACTATTTAGCTAAAAAAGATGTAAACAGATATAGAGAAATAGTTGCAAAATTAGGATTAAGAAAATAATTATAATGGGGGGCAGGTGGAAGTTTGCCCTTCTTTTTTAAAGTTTATGTATTAGCCTAAGTGTAGCTTGTATAATGTGCTTACAATAAAACACATTATAGAGGTTACATGCTAATAATAAACTTAAGGGGTGTAAAGAAATAAATAAAAAAAGGAGAAATTTTATGTTTAAAGTTTATGAAACAGAACTAGCAGGAAGAAAATTAGCAATAGAAACAGGAAAAATGGCAGCTTTAGCCAATGGAAGTGTCTTAGTAAGATATGGAGACACAGTTGTTATGGTAAATGTAACAGCATCAAAAGAACCAAAAGAAGGAATAGACTTTTTCCCTCTATCAGTAGATTTTGAGGAAAAATTATATTCAGTAGGAAAAATACCAGGTTCATACACAAAAAGAGAGGGAAAACCATCAGATAAAGCAATATTAACATCAAGAGCAATAGACAGACCTTTAAGACCTTTGTTCCCAAAAGACTTCAGAAATGACGTAGTAGTGGTTTGTACTGTATTATCTGTAGAACAAGACAACTCACCAGAAGTTGCAGCAATGATAGGAGCATCGGCAGCTTTATCAATTTCAGATATCCCATTTGGTGGACCAACAGCAGCAGTAAATGTAGGTTTAGTAAATGACGAAATTATAATAAACCCAACAGTAGAACAAAGAGCACACAGTGATTTAACCCTAACAGTTGCTGGAACATACGACAAAATAGCAATGATAGAAGCAGGTGCAAACGAAGTACCAGATGAAAAAATGCTAGAAGCAATTGAGACAGCACATGTTGAAATTAAAAAATTATGTGAATTCATTTCAAAAATGAAAGAAGAAATAGGAAAGCCAAAATTTGAATACAAATCATT
>CAKPLD010000081.1 GCA_934167225.1 uncultured Clostridia bacterium
CTTATATAAATTTAATACTTTATTAGCTTTAAATATTATCTCTTCTTGCAATCTATTTGATACTGTTATTTCCACTTTATTTTTTACATATTTGCATTCAATATATTTTTCTGTAACTGAAAACATATTTTGTATTAAAAATGTACTATATGTATTAGCTACATATCCAAAAACAATAGTATCAACAGAAGGATTTTTCCTAATTCTTTTTGTTTTTGAATTTTATTATTATATATTTTTTCGTATTTATCAATTTTTGTACTTACAGGTATAAACCATATTATTTTTTCGTTTTCTTTGCTTTTAAAACAATAATAGCAAGGTCTTTTTATACTATTTTCTTTATTTTTCATTAATTCTTTATCATTTACAATTTCAAAGAACTCGTCTTTTATAAAATAAAATTTTCCTACGTCTATTTTCATGTTTACTCCTTATACAGTATAAGGCTTACCATTAACGGTAAGCCTCATTATTTATTCACTCTCTCATTTATAACTCGCCAAAGGGGCGGCGACAAACACATTTATTCAACAATGATGTTCTTCATTATTATATTCGTAATAGCATAAAATATGCTTGTATGTCAACGCTTTGATTAGATTTTTATATTACTATTTTTTTATTCTGCGTTGTGCATTTATCTCCATATATCACCATTAATATATTTCGTCAAAGCCATAATAAAAGCACTTCTAGTTAAATCAATTCTAGACAATTCGCCACGAGTTAGCAACCCAATTCCGCCTTTTCCTTTTCCTAAATCATGTCCTTCAAAAAGCCTATCCATAACACCACCTAATTCGTTTTCCTTAATTTCTTCTATGTATTTATCAGGAATCGGAAAACCTTGGCTCATTCCATAACTTATTATTCCATTTTTATCTTCTACTACAACCGCATTAAAATCAATCCATTCATCACATAGTAAATTTTGAATTCCACCTTCACTTGCTACATAAAAATCTGCAATCATGTTGTTTTCTTTTGCATATTTTTTTAAATTTTTAACTCTATTTTGTGCTCCTTGAAATATTTCTTTGTTTATTGGCTGAGCATTCACATTCGAGCTTACAGGTATTCCTTCAATTTGAACATTCTCAAAATATTTTTCAAAAGCTTCTTTTGCACCCTGTATTTTTCCTGGATTTTTTGTTCCTACTAATATTTTCATTATTTTCTCCTTCTATAAAAAATCCTCGGAAACCAACCGATCTCCAAGGATGTAATATATTAATAATTTTCAGCTTTAATTTCAAAATAAGCTTGAGGATGACGACAAACTGGGCACACTTCTGGAGCTTTTGTTCCAACAACTATATGTCCACAATTTCTGCATTTCCAAATCTTAACTTCTCCTGCTTCGAAAACTTTTCCTTCTTCAACATTTTCTAATAATTTTTTAAATCTTTCTTCATGTTCTTTTTCTATTTTTCCAACTGCTTCAAATAAATAAGCAATTCTGTCAAATCCTTCTTCTTTAGCAGTTTTTGCAAATTCGTCATACATGTCTGTCCATTCATAATTTTCACCATCAGCTGCTGCTTTTAGGTTTTCAGCAGTGCTACCAATTCCATTTAATTCTTTAAGCCACATTTTTGCATGTTCTTTTTCATTATGTGCTGTTTCTTCAAATATTGCTGCTATTTGTTCATATCCATCCTTTTTTGCTTGGCTTGCAAAATAACTATATTTATTTCTTGCTTGAGATTCTCCTGCAAATGCTGACTTTAAATTAGCTTCTGTCTTTGTTCCTTTTAAATCCATTTTAATACCTCCTGAATTTTTTACTTATTATATCACATTTTTTGTTTTTTACAAGCTTTATTTTTAATAATTTATTGACATATTTGGAAGGTTTTAGTAAAATATTTGTTTGTAAGATACAATTTTATTTTTTAAAAAAATCCAAGATAAACTAATTTTAAACAAAAGAAAGGAAAAAATTATGGAACACTGGAGTATAGAAGATTATAAAAATTATACAGATAAAAAAACAACAAAAAAAGCAAAATACAGATCATATAAAACATCCATAGATGGTCACACATTTGACAGTTTAAAAGAAGCAAACTACTACAATGATTTAAAATTAAGGTTAAAATGCAACGACATAAAAGGATTTTGTCTGCAACCCACATTTATTCTTGCACCAGGGCTAAAATATAAAGCAGACTTTATTGTATTTAATAATGACGGAACCTATGATGTAATTGATGTTAAAGGATTTAAAACCAAAGAATACATCGCAAAGAAAAAAGTATTTGAAGATAAATATAATTTAAAATTGACAGAAATCGACTAATTTCTTGACATATTTGTAAAATTCTTATATATTAAAAAAAAAATACAAATATGAGGTGATTTTATTGAAAATAAATATGTCACACCCAAAGGAATTTTATATAAAATTAATTGTGATTTTTTTTGTAATTCTAATGATAACTCTAATTTTAATAAATTTACATAAAAAAACAAATCCAAATCAAATTACAGAAAAACAAAAAAACGAACTATTTAATATGTTTGAAAAAAATACAAATGCCAAAATATCTAAATTTGCAACATATGGTACACATTTCAATATAGAAGGTACTATAGATATTGTAAAACTTTCAGGCATAAAAATAAATTATGTCGATTTAATTTTAAAAAATCTTAATGGTGATGAAACAAATATAAAAACAAATTTTAGCTTTTCGGATAATATTTGTAGTTTTTCTACATTTAACGAAATAAATGCTGGCATTAATTTAGAAGAATTATCGGAAGATACATACTACTTTTTGCTTAAAGTTACATCTTCTAATGGTGATATAAAATACTATTCACTAGAAAACAATTCAAACTACAATAATATTACATATTACACAATAACCAAAAATAATAGTAACAATAAAATAGATATTTCATTTAACGAATACAACCATACCAAATGCCTTAACATACATGTTGCAAAAACTCCATCATTGCCTGACGATGTTTACGACATTGCAATAGACCCAGCACGTGGTGGTCTAGATTCAGGTTCTACCTTAGGTGAATATACAGAAGCTAATATTGTATTACAATATTCTTTAAAACTAAAATCCGAGTTAGAAAAACTAGGTCTCAAAGTATATATATCACGTAATGAAAATTCTCCTGCAAATGAAGATACCTTAAATAATATGTATAGTGAAAATGGAAGAATTAATTTACTAAATGCCACCCATTCCAAATTATTATTATCTCTTGGACTTAATGGCGTATCATATGACCAAAAAAACGGTGGTATCGAAATATATGCTCCAAGTAATTGCAACTTAAATTTTGCAACACTACTTGCACAAAATATAGCTAACAGCTCAGATTCAAACCTTTCACAAAATACAGCATTTAAGCAATCTGACGGAGTTTATATACGAAATTTCACCTCAAACGATATATTATCCTTTAAAACAAAAGCCGAAAAAAGTGGCTATGAACCTTATAATATAACACTATCCACTCCTTACTTATATATCATTAGAGAAACCGGGGGAATTTCAACAAACGCATTTGTTGATGGAAGAAATAAATCTTATGGTTCAAATAAATATTTTAACGAAAACTTTGGTATAGAAAGTTATGCTATTGACCTTGGTTATATGTCTATTGAAAATGATTTAAATAATATTTTAAACAATTCACAAGGATATATCTCAGGAATAATAGAAAGCGTAAAATCTTATTGTAATTTATAAAAAAAAGTGAAATGATTTTTTTACAATCATTTCACTTTTTTTATTCATCTAAATCACTATCAATTGAATTAACATATTCTATAAATTCTCTGTATCCTGGTAAAATAGCATCTATCAAAGCATCTTCATCACATGTTATATTCCATTTTCCATTTTCTTTTTTCATATTAATAGTTATTTCTTTTGATACATTCTCTACTGCATCTGAATCGTATTGTTCTTCAAAATATTGTTTTAATTGATTTTCTATATCACTATCAGATGTATCACTCATAGCTTGTGCAAATGCAAGAGATATGGCTTTTGTCATATAGTTTTTGAAAACGGTATTTAAATCTTTATTTGTTATCTTTAAATTAGCTGTACATTGATTAACTTTACAATCTAAAGATAAAATTTCATAATTTAAATTTTTCATCATTATTCTTTCCATTTCAGCGCCTTCTGTTTGCTCGTCATTATCAGTAATTGCATCTTCTATGTTTATAAACTCCTTTATTTGATTTTCATCTCCTATTCTTAGTGCTATAAACATTTTGTCAATTGTTTCTGTTGCAGATTTTTTCATAAGTTGTAAATATCCAAAATATCCTCCAACTACAACTGCTACAATAAGTATTAATACTAATAAAATTTTCAATGATTTTTTCATTTTTTATCCCCCTTCGTTTTTTATTATTTTTATCATTTTTTGTTATATTTGTCAATAAAATTTATAATAAACAAAAAAATAAAAGCAGGTTCACCATTACAATTCACAGCTTTAAAATTGTAGAGTAGGTTCGAATTAGAATAATTATTAATTTTTGGGGGATTAATGTGTGATTGAAGGACTTTTAGAGCTTATTAGCAGAATTTTTGG
>CAKPLD010000082.1 GCA_934167225.1 uncultured Clostridia bacterium
TCTTTGTCAAATTTTTCTCTAATCATATCAATAATAGCGAAAAATTTTAAACCTTTTATTTTTCCGTTGCTATCTAGTAATATGTCAATATCACTATTTGGGGTTTGCTCGTTTTTGGCATAAGAACCGAAAAGAATAGCTTTGTTGACATCAGTATGGATTAATATATCGTGTATCATATTTTTTATATCTTCAATGGAATAAATTTTTGCATTCATAAAATTCCTCCTTTTTATTTTGTAAAATTAGTATAACACGAATTTTATAAAAATACTATACCATAAATCAAAAATCCTTGCAAATTAGCCAATTTTAATGTATAATAAAAAAGATTTTTTAAGAGAAAGAGGGAAATATAAATGAAAGCAATAGAAATAAGAAACAAATATTTAAACTTTTTTAAAGCTCACGGGCACACAATAATTCCATCAGCATCATTAATGCCAGAAAATGACCCATCAGTATTATTTACAACAGCAGGAATGCAACCACTTGTACCATATTTGTTAGGAGAGCCACACCCAGCAGGAACAAGATTAACAGATTACCAAAAATGTGTAAGAACAAACGATATAGATGAAGTAGGAGACAATCGTCACTTAACATACTTTGAAATGCTAGGAAACTGGTCACTTGGAGATTATTTCAAAGAAGAATCAATAAAAATGAGTTTTGAATTCTTAACAAAAGAATTAGGAATACCAGTAGAAAAACTATCTGTAACAGTATTCAAGGGAGATGAAGATTGTCCAAAAGATGAAGTTGCAGCTTCATGTTGGAAAAAAGCAGGAATACTAGATGGACATATCTACTATTACGGAAAAGACGACAACTGGTGGATAGCAGGAGAAACAGGACCATGCGGACCAGATACAGAAATGTTTTACGATACAGGAAAGCCAGCATGCTCACCAGACTGCCAACCAAGTTGTGATTGTGGAAAATACGTAGAAATCTGGAATAACGTATTTATGGAATACTTTAAAGACGAAAAAGGATATTCAAAACTAAAACAACACAATGTTGATACAGGACTTGGTTTAGAGAGAATGACAATGCTATTACAAGGAAAAGAAACACCTTTTGATACAGAAATATTTAAACCAATAATGGACAAACTTTGCGAGCTTGAAACAGTAGATATAATAGAAAGCAGAAGAATAATAGCAGAACATTTACGTTCAAGTATGATGATAATATCAGATGGAGGAAGACCATCGAACTTAGATAGAGGATATGTACTTCGTCGTTTAATAAGAAGAATGATAAGACATATGAATAAACTTCAAATAAATCTTGAAGAATTAGGAACATTAATAGAATTAAATGTGGAAAACCTTAAAGAAATGTATCCAGAATTAGAACAAAATAAAGACCTAATAAAATCAGTCATAATAGAAGAAAAAAATAAATTTGTAAAAACTTTAGCAAACGGTGAAAAAGAATTCAACAAAGAAGTTACAAAGCTAAAAGCACAAGGAAAAGATATGATTGATGGAAAAATGGTATTTAGATTATATGATACATACGGATTTCCACCAGAGGTAACAAAAGAACTAGCAGAAGAATCAGAAATGAAAATATCAATGAAGGAATTTGATAAATTATTCAAAGAACATCAAGAAAAATCAAGGGCAGGAGCAACACAAAAATTCAAAGGTGGTTTAGCATCAACAGGAGAAATCGAGACGAAATATCACACAGCAACACACCTTTTAAATGCAGCATTGAAACAAGTTCTAGGTTCACATGTACATCAAAGAGGAAGTAACATAACAGAAGAAAGAATGAGATTTGACTTTTCTCATCCAAGTAAAATGACACCAGAAGAAAAACAAAAGACAGAAGATTTAGTAAATAAATGGATTAAAGATGCAATTCCAGTAGAAAGATTAGAAATGAAAAAAGATGAAGCAATTGCAATGGGAGCAGAAGCTATGTTTGCAGATAAATATGGAGATATTGTAACCGTGTATAAAATCGGTGATGTCTCAATAGAATTATGTGGTGGACCTCATGTTTCTAATACAAGTGAATTGGGACATTTTAAGATTAAAAAAGAAGAGGCAAGTTCTTCTGGAGTTAGAAGAATTAAGGCTATATTAGAGTGATTTTTCTGATTGGGGACGGTTCTTTTTACGAAAAACCGTCCCTAATACAAAAAAGAGAGGAGTTTTCAAAATGAAAGATGATTGTTTATTTTGTAAAATAATAAAAGGAGAAATACCATCAACAAAAGTATATGAAGATGAATTAGTATATGGATTTAAAGACATAAATCCAGCTGCTCCGGTTCATATTTTGGTCATACCAAAAAAACATATTGACTGCTTAACAGATTTAACAGAAGAAGACGAAGAATATATATGGGCTATTCATAAAGCAATGAATAAAATAGCAGAAGAACAAGGATTTAAAGAAAATGGTTATAGAGTAATTGTAAATTGCGGTAAAGATTCTGGACAAGAGGTTATGCATTTACATTATCATCTATTAGCTGGAACAAAATTTGGGGATAAAATAGTATAGAAAGGTTAAATTGAAATGAGTTTTACACAAATTGCAGTAATTTATTTAATATTAATTAATATTTTGGGATTTTTGATTATGGGATTAGATAAACATAAGGCAAAAATGGCAGAAAGAAGAATACCTGAAAATACATTATTTACTTTTACAGTTTTAGGTGGAGGAGTTGGAACCATTGCAGGAATGTATGTTTTTCACCATAAGACTAAAAAAATGAAATTTAAGGTCGGAATGCCTTTGATTTTGATTTTAGAGATATTAATTTTTGTTTATTTTAGGTATATAATATAATGAATTTTATGAGTAAACTAAATTAAATACATAAACTAAATTTAATTATTGACAAATAGCTATAAATGTTTTATAGTAGGTTTTGCCTTTCTCTTAAGGGTAGAAAGGAGGTCACAATTAGTGAAAAACTTTATTCAGCTATTAAAACTTATAGTACTTTATTTAATTGTGAAAGCACTGTTTGAAGAATAGCACACAAAAAGACTAGGAAAGTCCTTAATCAATTCCTAGTCTTTTTTTAGTCACTTTTGTGAAAACTTTATTATTCCAACGTTGTTGATATTATGATAGCACACATTTTATTATATGTCAAATTTTTAATTTTATGAATTTTTGTAAAGTAACGAAAAGTAGTTACTATTCACAGCTATTAAAACCGGTTCGAATTAGAATAATTATTACTTTTTGGGGGATTAACGGCTCAATACGGACTTTAAGAGCTTATAAGCATTATTTTTGGCACCCTTCCATGGCGGAGCATGAACTCTTTCCAAAAATTCTGCTAATAAGCTCTAAAAGTCCTTCAATCACACATTAATCCCCCAAAAATTAATAATTATTCTAATTTGAACCTACTCTACAATTTTAAAGCTGTGAATAGTAACAATGTAATGAATTTTATGCGTAAATTAAGTCTGCTTCATTGACAAATAGCTATAAATGTTTTATAGTAAATCTTGCCTTTCTCTTAAGGGTAGAAAGGAGGTTAGTCTTTAATGAAAGATTTGCTAGAATTGCTAAAGCTTATATTGATTTACTACATAGTAAAACATTTAAGTAAATAGCATAAAAAAGACCAGATAAAAGTGCGTTAATTATCTGGTCTTTTTTGTTAATCTTTAATTATTGATTTGCTTTGCTAACTAAAATTATAATAGCACATATTTTATTATATGTCAAATTTTTAATTTTATGAATTTTTAAGGATGCGAAAATTTATAAGCTTTACGAATTTAATCCGTTGACAAATGGCCATAAATAGTTTATAGTACATGTTGCCGACTTGCTTAGAGGCAGGAAGGAGGATTGTTTTGAAAGACTTATTGAAATTGTTGAAACTTTATTTGATTTATTTAATTGTAAAACATTTAGGGGAGTAGACAAAGAAAAAGACTAGGATTTGTGGTTTTTCCTAGTCCTTTTTGTTTGATTGTTTTGTGTAACTTATTGAAACAATTTAATTGTTGATATTATAATATCATATATTTTATTATATGTCAAATTTTTAATTTTATGAATTTTTGTAAAGTAACAAAAAGTAGGCAATTTCCAGAAAAATATTCAAAATTACTTTTCAAAACCTACTAAATATGATAAAATAGCGCTATACAAAATTAATTAGTAAAATTAATACCAAAAATCCATAGAAAGGACTGAACAATGGAAATAACCGAAACACTAACAAAGCAAATAACCGAAACATCATACCTAACAACAGAAAACACCAAAAGATATAGACCAATACTAAGATATTTCTATGAGCAATACGAAAAAATAAACTACATGTTATACAAAGAAGATGTATGGAACTACCTAAAAGACAAAACAAACTTCGAAAATTACACAATTGAAACATGTGAAAACGACCTAACGGCACTAGTAAATTGGGGCAACTTATCAGCTTTACAAGA
>CAKPLD010000083.1 GCA_934167225.1 uncultured Clostridia bacterium
TTTATAAAATATCCTGTTTCTCCACTTCTATATAATTTTCTTGTAACTGTTACTTCTTTATATTCAATTGGAAGTTTTCCATCTTGATTATCAAATACTAATGATGCCTCTGCAAATCCTAATGATTTTCTATTTTGTGTTCCTGCAAATATTATATCTACCGATTTTCCTCCTCTTAGCTCTTTCATGCTTTGTTCTCCAAGCACCCATCTTATTGCATCTGCTATGTTACTTTTTCCCGATCCATTTGGTCCTATTACACTTGTTATTCCTGGCATGAATTCTAATATGGTTTTATCTGCGAATGATTTAAATCCTTGTAATTCTAGTCTTTTTAAGTACATGTTTTTTTCCTTTCTTGCGTTTTTCGTCTTTTTATGTTGTATTTTATATTAAATTTTATTTTTTTTCAATAAATTGCTTTACATAATTTGACTTTTTGTGGAAATTTTGGTATAATTTAGATGTTATAGGTAATAGCCCAACACAACTGAAAGGAGAAGCACTATGTTTCCAAATGGATTGATTAACAAAATGTGTCGTATCTATATGAACGACCGTAATGAGGTAACCGGAAAGGTACTTCGGATTACCGGCGGATGGGTAGAAATGGCAACTAATCTTGAGGAGCCACTTATCCCAGATGCATATATCAATATTGCACAAATCACATACGTAGTAAAAATCACTTCCGAGACGGAAGACTATTACGGCATCTTCTAACCATTCCCCCAAACTTCCCATTTGGAAGTTTGGGGTATTTCTTATATTCATTGCTAATACCTACCTCCTATAATTATCTAATAGCCTTATAAATCAATCTTCACAACACACTCTTCCAATAGTTCTCTAAAATTCCAAATTCCTTTTTAACAATTTCGGTTATATCTTTATTAACCTTAATCTCAACAGAATCCCCCATACTTTTCTGGAATTTTGTGATTTTTCCATATTTTTCACCCGGAATTTTGTGATTTTTTAATGTTTTTTACCCGGAATTTTGTGATACAAATAAAATACTAGTAAATTAAAAAGAAGTTAAAACTCCCCAAACTCAAAGTTTTAACTTCTTTTACGCATCTCTCTTCCAATAAAACAAATACTGCTGAGCCAACCCTTCTAAATCTCCAAACATCTCCTTAGCAATTCTTGCAATATCCTTTTTATTAACCTTAGTCTCATCAGGATTTTTAATATATAATTCATTCATAACTCTTCTAACCCAAACATCAATTGGGAAAACATCAAACCTTTTCAAATCTGAAAAAAGCAAAATACAATCAGCAACTTTAGGTCCAACACCTGAAAGCAACAATAATTTTTCTCTTGCCTCTAATGTGCTAATATTATATAATTCCTTTAAATCCACTCTTCTTTCAAGGACCATTTGAGTTGTTTCATATAATCTAACATCTCTAAAACCTGTGCCTAACTCACGAAAATCCTGAGTGCTTACACTTTTAAGTTCTTCCGGAGTTGGAAAAGTATAATATTTTTTACCATTCCAAATAATTTCCTGTCCATATCTTTCAGCCAATCTTTCAATAATACCTTTTATTCTTGGAATATTATTATTGGCAGAAATTATAAAAGAAATAATAGTTTCCCACAAATCTTGGTTTAAAATTCTAATACCATCTCCATATTTAATACTTAAACTCACATTTTCATCTATTTTCGAAAGCGTGTCTTTAATTTCAGAATAATTGGTTTTTAAATCAAAATAATTGGTTACAATATCTTTAATGTCTCCATTAAGCATTCCCTTAAATATTATTTCCTCATCTGTCTTTTGTACATTTAACACTCCTTGTTTAATTACTCCTGTATAGCCTTTATTTTGTTCCTCATTCCATCTAAAACATTGACCACAGTCAAATATGTGTTTTAATTCGAATGAATCTTGATTTTTTAATATATAAAGTTGTTCTTTCATTTTTGTAGGCTTTCCTTTCTTTCACAGCACAAAATTTAATTCAAAGATTGTATTTTACAATTATTTTTTTACTTGCACTTCTTTAGAAAAAAGACGATTCCTGTGTGAAAAATAATCGTCTTTCGTTCAAGCTTATTTTTTACTAGTTTTCTTTTTCCTACTAGTTGTTTTTTTCTTTGTTTTCTTTGCTCCTGTTTCAACTTTTTCCTGTTTCTCAGGTTCCCATTTCTCTCCTAACTTAGGTTTATTCCAAGATATATAGTTACATTTATCTGGGTTATTTTCACAAACATAAAATTTTCTACCTCTTTTTGTTTTCTTAACTTGAACAACCCCTCCGCAATTAGGGCATGGAACATTTATAGTTTCAACAATAGCCTTTGTATTTCTGCATTCTGGGAAACCTGGACATGCTAAAAATTTTCCATATCTTCCATATTTATAAACCATTAATCTGCCACATTTTTCGCATACTACATCTGAAACTTCATCTTCTAGTTTTACGTGTTCTAGTTCTTCTTCTACTTTTTCTACTTCCTTGATAAATGGCCCATAAAATTCTCTAATTATGTTTTTCCATTTTTCTTCGCCTTCTGCTATTCTATCGAACCTTGTCTCAATATTTGCTGTAAATTCTTCATTTACAACGTCAGAAAAGTTTTCTATTAAAAGCTTGTTTACAACCTTTCCAAGTTCTGTTGGAACAAGTTGTTTTTGTTCTTTTTGAATATAATGTCTATCTATTATTGTTGTAATAATTGGCGAATATGTTGATGGCCTTCCTATTCCCTTTTCTTCCAATGCCTTTACTAAACTTGCTTCTGTGTATCTTGGTGGTGGCTCTGTAAAGCTTTGTTTTGGATTTATTTTCTTCTTTTCTACTTCTCGTTTTACCTCTAATGGTGGTAACATTCCTTTTTCCTCAACTTGCTTTTCATCTGTACTTTCTACATATAAAACCATAAATCCTTGGAATTTTAGGCTTTGACCATTTGCTTTAAAATCATAGTCATTTGCCTTTATTGCAACTTGCATTGTATCATAAATAGCAGCAGGCATTTGGCTTGCTAAAAATCTATTATATATTAATTTATATAATTTGTATTGTTCTGGAGTTAAATATTCTTTTATTTCATCTGGTGAAAGTTCAATATGTGCAGGTCTTATTGCCTCGTGCGCATCTTGAGCGTCTTTATTTGTTCTATAATATCTATTTTCATAATATTTTTCACCATAAGTTTTTAAAATTTCTTCTTTAGCTGAGGCTCTTGCTTCTTCTGAAATTCTTGTTGAGTCTGTTCTCATATATGTAATAAGTCCTGTATGACCTTGTGGAAGTTTTACTCCTTCATAAAGAACTTGTGCAACTGACATTGTTCTTTTTAAAGTGAAATTTAATTTTCTTGATGCCTCTTGTTGCATTGTACTTGTTGTAAATGGTGGCGCTGGTTGTCTTTTTCTTTCACTTTTCTTTATATCTGTTATAATATATTTTGCCTTTTCAATATCTTGTAATATTTTATCTACTTCTTCTTTAGAATGAAGTTCAATTTTTTTATTATTTTTTCCTGTAAAACGAGCTTCAAACTCTTTTTTAGAATTTTTATCTAGTAAATTCACATATATATTCCAATATTCTTCTGGGATAAATTTTTCTATTTCATTTTCTCTGTCAACTATTAGCTTAACTGCAACAGATTGCACACGCCCTGCAGATAGCCCTCTTTTCACTTTTTTCCAAAGAACTGGACTTATTTTATACCCAACAATCCTATCTAATACTCTTCTTGCTTGCTGAGCATCTACCAAATTTATATCTATATCTCTAGGTTCTTTAATAGCCTTTTGAACAGCCGATTTTGTTATTTCATTAAATGTAACTCTTGTAATTTTACTCTCATCAGCCTCTAAAATATGAGCCAAATGCCAAGCAATAGCTTCCCCTTCACGATCCGGGTCGGTTGCGAGGTACACTTTTTTAGCTGTTTTGGCATCTTTTTTTAATGCTTTTATTAAGTCTCCCTTTCCTCTTATATTTATATATTGTGGTTCAAAATCATGTTCTATATCTATTCCTAATTTTGATTTAGGTAAATCTCTTATATGTCCCATTGAGGCTACAACTTTTGTGCTTCCCCCTAGGAATTTTTTTATTGTGTTTGCCTTTGCAGGTGATTCCACTATTATTAATTTGTCTGCCATTATTTGCTCCTTTCAATTTCTTGAATTGTATTAAATTATACAAATATTTGGTTTAAAAGTCAATCCCTATTTGTTGGTGCTCTGCAATTTGAAACATCAAAAAGTTACAAATCACAGCTTTAAAATTGTAGAGTAGGTTCGAATTAGAATAATTATTAATTTTTGGGGGATTAATGTGTG
>CAKPLD010000084.1 GCA_934167225.1 uncultured Clostridia bacterium
ATTGATTGGATTTTGCCTTTTAAGTTTTGCATTTTTATTGTTATTTTTACCTTTTGACCTAATATTTCTTCTAAGTCGTAATTTAAGTCTGATAAAGTTTCCGTTATTCCCTGTAATTTTTCAAATTCATTTATATAGTTTGTATGATATTTTTCCATATCAAAAATTAAGTCTTTCAGTTCATTTGCTAATTCAAAACTTTCCTCGTATGCCTCTAAACTTAAGTTAAATCTAAGGTTCATTGTTTTTACTTTAACTTTTTCTTTAGCTTCTTTTAATTTTTCAAATTTCTCAATTTGAATTTTTTCTAGTTTTTCTATATTCTCATTTATAGATATAAGTTTATTTATATTAACTCTTAATTTACTATATGCTGTTTCTAATTCATCTTTTTTAGGGAATTTATTATATTCTTCTTTTAGCTTTGTTATTTTTAAGTCTATACTTTCTATTTCCTCTATAATAATTTCTTTTTCATTTTCTAATATTTCTTTTTCATCTTCAAGCTTTTGAATCTGATTTAATTTATATTCTTTTCTTGCCTCGAATCCAATAAATTTCGCCTTTTCATCTTTATCTGATATTCCTTGTAAAATTCCGATCTTGTATTCGCCATTCTCGTTTAAATATGTATCTGCTGAACTATCTTCTATCATTATACTTTTTAAAACATTTACAACTGTTTCTGGCTTTATATTAGTATTTTGAGGTAATTTCACATCTAGTAAATTAGACAAATCATACTTAAACTCCACTGGTTTTTCATATAAATATTTGTCTACAAAATCTACATCTATTTTTCCTATTTTTTCTCTGTATTCTTTCGGAATTATTAAGGCATTTAAGATTCCCATATCATTTAAAGCTGATTCGATTCTGTTTTTTGTTTCATCTTTTAAATCTGTCTTAAAATCTACCGCATTATAGAATTCTATAAATGGTATATTTTTCTCTTTTAATTTTTGTCTATTAAGTCTTATTTTATCTGATAAAACCGGTTCTGGTTCTTTTTTGTTTTTCCATTCCTCAATTTGCGCTTCTTTTTCTTTTATTTCTATTTCTTTATTCTGTTTTAAAGCATTTTTGCTTGCTTTTTCATTTAGTAATTTTTGTGTTTTATCATTATATGGAACATTTAAACTCAAAATAATATCTCCATATTCTGCATTTTCTCCATAATTTTGAACCTTTCTCGAAATTGCTCCCATTTCTTCTGTTTCTAATTTTAATATTTCATTTTCTTTTTCCCATTTATACATTTCTTCTATAAAATTTTCTTTTGTTTCTTGTAATTCATTTCTTGATTTAGTCGTAATTTCTTCTTGGTTTTCTTTTTCACGTTTTTCAATATCCAAATTTTGAAGAGATGCCTCATATTCTCTTGATATTATGTTTTCTTTTTCTAATGCCTTTTTTCCCTCTTCAATTTTCGATATATATCTTTTTATGTCTTCTTTAAAATATTTATAATCATATTTTTCGTTCAATTTTATTTCATCCATTTTAAAGAAATATTCATCATATTCAATTTTTCTCGCAATTTGCTCCATTTCGTTATTTACCGTTTCAAAATTTGCTTTTTCTTCTTCTATGTTTTCTTTTGAAGTTTTTTCTTCATCTTCTTTTCTTCTTATTATTTGCTTTTTATTTTCTTCTTGTTCTTCATTTTTCTTCATTTCAATTTCTAGTTCTTCAAGTTCTTTTTTCATATTTGTTTGTTCTTGTTTTTGTTTCCAAATTTCATTATTTTCAAGCTCTTGTTTTTTGTATTCATTTACTTCTATTTCGTTTTCCACTCTTTGTTTTTGTTCTTCTTTTTCTTTTAATGAATCCTTGTTTTTACTTAAATTACTTGATATTTCACTATTTTCCTTTTGAGTTTTTAAATATTTTTTATGTCTATCATCATATTTTTTCGCCTTGCTATATAATACATATTTGTTGTAATTTTCATAAGGTGTCATTATTTGTTTTAGTGCTTTTTCGCTAATTTGTAAGCTTTCAAGTTGTTCCTTGGTTTTGTTCATATTTTCAATAGATTCTGATACTGCCTTTAAATCTTCATCTGATAAACCTCTTAAACTATTTGACATTATTTCCGTAATAATTGACGGCTTAAACCCATCTTTTGAAAGCTTAGGTGTACGTATTTCTATCAAAAGTTTTATAAATTCTTGATATTCTGCTAAAGATTCAAAACCGAAAATGTTGTTATTTACCATCATTGCATATTCTGCTGTTGTATCTACGACTTGTCCGCCTTCTCCAATTCTATTTTTTAGTTCTGCTTTAGTTAGTGGAATTTTGTTTCCAAGGTCTTTATATAAATAAAAATCTTTACCTATTCTTCTTCCATCATTTATTAAAAATCCCCAAAAAGTAACTCCATTATTTTTCTTGGCTCTTAGACCCATTCCAATTGTCAAATACTGCTTAGTTTGCTTTTTACAAAATTCCATATAAAGATAACTTGTATTTTCATCTTTTATGTCATCTCCATATCCTAAAATGTAATCCTCTATTTTTCTTGCTCTTGTGTTAAATGGGTCTAACCTTTCTGGCGACTTGTTTCCATCTAATAAAAGTGGAATAAAACTTTGCATTGTAACACTTTTTCCAGAACCATTTGTTCCTCTTAAAATTAGTCTTCCATCTGAAAATTCAAATTCTTCCTCATCATACCACCAATAATTTAATAACCCTATTTTCTTTATTTCCCATCTATTTTCTTGACTTATTGCTTCCACTATATTACTCCTCTTACTTTAATTTTCGTATTCAAAATCTTTTGGATATTTACCTACAATTTTAAAACATATTGGCATTATTATATATTCCTCTGTTTCTTTTGATTCTCTTATCATATCAAATTGTTTCATATATATTACAATTTCATCTTGTAATTTTTCTTCTGGCATTTCCCTATATTCTTTACTAAATCCTTTAGAGTACCTGTTTTTTGTCTCCCTCACAATTTTTCCAAATGCTATTTTTGATATATAAATAAAATCATTTATTTGTGGTTTTAGCTCACCTTTTTTTACCCTTTCACTTATTAATGTATTTATAAACAATGTTACATCTGAAATTCCATTATTTGCTGGAAATACGTTTTTAAAGTTTTTATCATCTACAAGTAAAATATATGCTCCATTTTTATGTACTTCTAAAGTAGATTGTAACATTTTATCAACATCTTGATTTATTGCATTTCTATAATTCCTTATATAGTTATAATCTTGATCTTCTTGATTTTCTTTATACACTACATTTTCAGTAAATAATCGTCTATAAACCCTTTGTTTTCTTTCTTTGCCTTTATCTTGTTCTAGACCTAACTGTTCATTTTTGAAAATATCGTTAAAATTTTCACAATCTGCAATGTTTGTTGCAAAATTTCTCATAAAATATTTTGATATTCCTGTTACTTCATATAACACATCATTTTCTATGTTTTCAGCAAATTTGTTTTCATCTCCATCATATATTTTTATAAATCCTATTTCTTTAATAAACTTTAAAACTTTTACCATAGATTTTCTTTGCGAATATATTGTGAAGTCTATTTTGATATCTTCTAAGTTTATTTCTAAAATTATATTTTGGATGTAGTCAATTAAGCCTGACAATATAAATTGCTCACCTTTTGTTCTTTCTTCTAAATATATCAAAATTAGGCACAAAAATATGTATTCCAATTTTGTGTCGAAACTTTGTATCCCCATAAAACTTTGAGGCTTACCTGGTATTTTTTCTAATTTTATTAAGTATGGGTTTACAATTAATTTGTATCCCAATTTATTTTTTATAAAATCTTGCGTTTCTGTTGTTAAATCCTGTTTTACCATATTATAATTATCTTGATTTAATTCTTTTACAAACCAATAATTCTCTAATAATTTTTCAAATGTTGTCATTTTTTCTCCTTATTTTTAGCTTATTTTTTCTATAAATTCAAGTTCAAATGCTGGCATTTCCATTTTTCCATCTTCACAATTTAATACACATCTTTCGTTATTTTTAGGATAAATAAGCTTTATTTTTCTGCCGTCTTCTATTACTATTTCTTTATTTGCCATTTGACTTGCTTTGCTTATCCATTTTAACAAAGTTTTTCTAAAATTGCTTTTTATTGTTGGTAAATTTTTTATTTCTATTTTACCATTTTGGATATATTTTTGTAATTCTTTTCTTTCTTCTTCTATTTGCTTAAAATATCTTTCTATTTGCTCTTGTTTTTCTTT
>CAKPLD010000085.1 GCA_934167225.1 uncultured Clostridia bacterium
AGAGTAATTTCTCGTTTATTTTGTTTTTCTTTTTTACAATACTAATCATACCACACCATCCTTCCTTTTTCAAGATAAAGGCGATAAAAAAATCAACCTTTTACAGTTGACTTAAATCATTTCGTCTGGTGCGACGATTTTACTTTATGGAGCGGGTAGAGGGAATCGAACCCTCACCACCAGGTCGGAAGCATGGGATTCTACCATTAAACTATACCCGCGATTCCCAATTATTATACTAAAAAATAAACTCAAATTCAATAAAAATTCACAAAAATTTCAAAAAAATATATTGATATAAATACATCGTTATGGTATCATAATTTAGATCAAAAATGTAAATACTAAAAATAAATGTAATATGAAAGGATGATATAAATGAAATTTGATGCATGGAACGATTTCGAAAAAGGTGACTGGCAATCAGAGATAAATGTAAGAGACTTTATACAAAGAAACTACACACCTTATGAAGGCGATTCAAACTTTTTAGCAAATCCTACAGAAAAAACAAAAAAATTGTGGGATGAAGTATTAGAATTATACAAACAAGAAAAAGCAGCTCCTGGTGGAGTTTTAGATATAGATACAAAAACTGTATCAACAGTTGCTGCTCATGATGCAGGATATATAGACAAAGACCTAGAAGAAATAGTAGGACTTCAAACAGATAAACCTTTAAAAAGAGCAATTATGCCATTTGGAGGTATAAAAATAGTTGAAAAATCATGTGAAGCTTACGGAAGAGAAGTTGACCCAGAAGTTGACCAAATTTTCCACTCAATAAGAAAAACACATAATGACGGAGTATTTGATGTATACACCCCAGATGTAAGAAGAGCTCGTTCAAATAAATTATTAACAGGTTTACCAGACGGATATGGACGTGGAAGAATAATTGGAGATTACAGAAGAGTTGCACTTTATGGTGTTGATGTTTTAATAGAAGAAAAGAAACACGAACTTGAAGAATTAGATGTAGACTGCTTTACAGAAGATATAATTCGTCATCGTGAAGAAATTGCAGAACAAATAAAAGCTTTAAATGCCCTAAAAATTATGGCATCTAAATATGGATTTGATATTTCAAAACCAGCAAACACTGCAAAAGAAGCAATCCAATGGTTATACTTTGGATATTTAGCTGCAATAAAAGATCAAAATGGTGCTGCAATGAGTTTAGGTAGAACTTCTACTTTCTTAGATATTTATATAGAAAGAGATTTAAAAAATGGCACTTTAACAGAAGAAACAGCTCAAGAATTAATGGATCATTTTATAATGAAATTAAGGCTTGTACGTTTCCTTCGTACACCAGAATATAATGAGCTATTCTCAGGAGACCCTGTATGGGTAACAGAAAGTATTGGTGGTATGGGAATTGATGGAAGAACATTAGTTACTAAAAACTCATTTAGACTACTTCATACTCTAGTAAACTTAGGACCCGCACCAGAACCAAATATGACAGTTTTATGGTCTACAAGATTACCAGAAGGATTTAAAAGATTTGCAACAGATATTTCAATAAAAACATCATCAATCCAATACGAAAATGATGATTTAATGAGAATCACATTAGGAGATGATTATGGAATAGCTTGTTGTGTATCTCCAATGAGAATTGGTAAACAAATGCAATTCTTTGGAGCTCGTGCAAACCTTGCAAAAACTTTATTATATGCTATCAATGGTGGTGTTGATGAAGTAACTAAAAAACAAGTTGCGCCAAAATTTGCACCTATCACTTCTGAATACTTAGACTATGATGAAGTAATGGAAAAATATGACCAAATGATGGATTATGTTGCAAAAATTTATATAAAAGCATTAAATGCAATTCACTATATGCATGATAAATATTCATATGAAGCAATAGAAATGGCTTTACACGATAAAGATGTATTCCAAACAATGGCTTGTGGGATAGCTGGACTTTCTGTTGCAGCAGACTCATTATCTGCAATAAAATATGCTAAAGTAAAAGTAATTCGTGATGAAGACGGAATTGCTACAGACTATGAAGTAGAAGGTGAATACCCACAATTTGGAAACGATGATGACCGTGTTGACCAAATAGCTGTTGACTTAGTAAAGCGTTTCATGGAAAAATTACGTAAACAACCAACATACAAAAATTCAAAACACACATTATCAATATTAACAATCACATCAAATGTTGTATATGGTAAAGCAACAGGAAATACACCAGACGGACGTCGTGCAGGTGCCCCATTCGGACCTGGAGCCAACCCACTTCACGGACGTGATAAAAACGGTGCTCTAGCTGTTATGAACTCAATTGCAAAATTACCATTCGATTCAGCTGAAGACGGAATTTCGTTTACATTCTCAATTACTCCTGGAACTTTAGGAAAAACTGAGGATGAAAAAGTTACAAATTTAGTAAATATGTTAGATGGATATTTCGCAGAAACAGGACATCATATAAATGTAAATGTTTTTGATAGAAGTCTATTATTAGATGCTATGGATCATCCAGAAAAATATCCTCAACTTACAATTCGTGTTTCTGGTTATGCAGTTAAATTTACTTCTTTGACAAGAGAACAACAAATGGATGTTATTAACAGAACTATTCACGAAAAAATATAATTTGCACATTTGGGACCAGGTCTTTTTTTGGGCAATGCTCCATTGGGACCGGGTCCTTTTGGTACATCCTCCCAATTAGAGACGGTAATTTTTGTAAAAATTCTCTAAAAATCCCCGTCCCAAATTGAGAATTCTTTGAAGGGAGTTTATTTTATGCAAAGCAAAGATGATTTAAAATATTATGCAAAAGTACATTCTGTTGAATCTTTTGGTACTCTTGACGGGCCGGGCATAAGATATGTTTTGTTTCTACAAGGATGTAGCTTAAGATGTAAATACTGCCATAATAGGGATACATGGGATATAAACGCTGGTGATTACCGCTCTTTAGACGATATTTTGGACAATATTTTAAGATATAAAAATTATATAAAAAATGGTGGTGTTACTTGTTCTGGCGGTGAACCTCTTTTACAATTTGAGTTTTTGATTGAGCTTTTCAAAAAGCTTAAATCCAAAGGAATCCATACTTGTATTGATACTTCTGGTATGGTTGGTTTAACTGATAAAATGAAAGAATTAATTAATTTAACTGATTTATTCTTGATGGATGTTAAACATATTGACTCTAATAAATGTAAAGATTTAGTTGGATTTTCTAATGAAAGAGAACTTGCTTTTATTAAGTATTTAAGTGATATTGGTAAACCTATGTGGATCAGGCAAGTTTTGGTTCCTGGCCTCACTGATGATGAGAACGATTTAATTAAATTTAAAAATTTTATTGGTTCTTTGAAGTCTGTTCAAAAAGTTGAATTTTTGCCTTATCATACTATGGGAAAATATAAGTGGCTTGAATATGGCGATAAGTATGAACTAGAAGGAGTACGTGAAGCTAATGATACTGATGTTGAAAGAGCTAAAAAAATTGTTTTAGGATAAAAAAAGTACGAAATTGTTTTTATAATTTCGTACTTTTTTTTATGATATTTTAAATCTTTCTGTAATTGGTTGTAATAATTCTGATACATCTAAATCTAATGCTACTGCAATCGCACATATTTCATAATCTCTGACTGTTCTTTGATTATTCTCTATCCTGTGTAAGCATGTTACTGGTATGTTTACACCTAGCAAAAGTAATTTTGATGAAAGCTTTTCAAGTGAAACCTTTTTTTCTATTCTTTTTTCTTTTATTATTGGTCCTATAAGATTTAAATTATTTTCATATTTGCCAGTGTTTTTCATGCTTATTCTCCTATCTTTCTTTTTCGTTATTATTATATATTTTTTATAAAATTTTTTATTGACACTGGTGTGAATAAATGATAATATTATGTTGAACTATGTATAAATTTGTTTTTATGGATAAAAATATTACAAAGGAGATAAATTAATGGAAAAATACAAAAATAGTGGTATTACTTTAATTGCACTAGTGATAACAATTGTTGTTTTAATTATTTTAGCAGGAGTAAGTATATCAACATTAACAGGACAAAATGGAATAATAGATAATGCCTCAAAAGCAAAACAAAGTACAAA
>CAKPLD010000086.1 GCA_934167225.1 uncultured Clostridia bacterium
GCAAATCCAATAGAAGAACAATACTTTTTAGAAATATCATCACCAGGAATAGAAAGACTACTAAGAAAAGATTGGCAACTAAAAAAATTTAAAGGAACAGATGTAAATATTAAACTATTCAAAAAAGACGAAAATGGCAAAAAAGAATATACCGGGACTTTAGGAGATATAACAGAAAGTACATTAGATGTTGAAGCAGAAGGTGAAAATATAACAATAAACAGAAAAATTATATCACAAGTAAAAACAATATACACTGAATAAAATTTTTTAGTGAAAATAAACGGTTCAAGCCAAAAAAAACGATTTTCGCAAAAAGAACTGGTTCCAATGGAAAATGGCACAAAAAGAACCGGTTCAAATGTGCCAGGAAAGGAAGTTGAAAAAATGAAAGCAATTGATAACAAAGAATTAATATTAGCACTAGAAGACCTAGAAAAAGAAAAAGGAATAAAAAAAGAATATTTATTAGAATCAATAGAGTCAGCATTAGTTACAGCATATAAAAGAAACTTTGATGCACTAGAAAATGTAAAAGTAGTAATGGATAAACAAACAGGAGCAACATATGTATATTCAATAAAAGAAGTTGTAGAAAGAGCAAATGATCCAGTACAAGAAATAAGTTTAGATGAAGCAAAAAAAATAAATAAATCAATACAAATAGGAGACAATGTAGAAATAGAAATAGTACCAAAAAATTTCGGAAGAATAGCAGCACAAACAGCAAAACAAGTAATAGTTCAGAAAATAAGAGAAGCGGAAAGAGAAATTTTATACAATGATTATAGTGACAAAAAAGGAGAAATTGTATCAGGACCTATTCAAAAAGCAGAAAGAGGAATTGTTGTAATGGATTTAGGAAAACTTGAAGGAGTAATGCCATTAAAAGAACAAATCCCAACAGAACATTACAGTGTAAATGATAAAATAAAAGCATATGTTGTAGATGTTGAAAAAGGCGAAAAAGGCGCACCACAAGTAATAGTATCTAGAAGTCATCCAGATTTTGTAAGAAAACTTTTAGAATTTGAAATACCAGAAATATATGAAGGACTAATAGAAATAAAAAGTGTATCACGTGATCCAGGAAAAAGAAGTAAAGTTGCAGTATATTCGCAAGACCCCAATATAGACCCAGTAGGATCATGTGTTGGTCAACGTGGAATACGTATTCAAAACGTAATTAATGAATTACATGGAGAAAAAATAGACGTAATAGAATGGAGCCCAGATATTTCGATATACATAGCAGCAGCATTATTACCTGCAAAAATAATGGCAGTAGATAGTAAAGAAGAAGAAAGATTTGCACAAGTAATAGTACCTGATGACCAATTATCTCTAGCAATAGGAAAAGCTGGTCAAAATGCAAGACTAGCAGCTAGACTTACAAATTGGAAAATAGACATAAAATCTGAAAGTCAATTTAGACAAATGTTAGAAGAAAAAGCAAATAGTGAAAACGAAGAAAAAGTAGAAAATCAGGATTCTTCAGAAGAAACAGAAAATAAAGAAGAATAGAAAAAGGTTTTAAAGAATATAAAATCAAAAGAGAGATAAAAAGGAGAAGATTTAATTTGAAAAAAATACCACAAAGAACTTGTATAGGATGTAATAGCAAAAAAGACAAAAAAGACTTGATAAGAGTTGTAAAAAATAAAGATGGTAAAATCAGTATGGATTTAACAGGAAAAAAAGACGGTAGAGGAATATATCTTTGCAAATCTGAAGAATGTCTAAATAAAGCTATAAAAAATAAAAGAATTTCTAGAACTTTTGAGATGGAAATTGAAAAAAGCATATACGAGAATTTAAGAAACTATATAAACGGGGGTGAGATTATTGGGTAAAATGAAATTATATGAGCTTGCAAAAGAAATGAATGTATCTAGTAAAGAATTACTAGAACAAGCAAAAGAAATGGGAATAAATATAAAAAGTCACTTAAGTGCTATTTCAGATGATGATGTTAAAAACATACAAGAAAGATATAAAAGAAGAGGAACATCATTAGAAACAACAAAAAAAGAGGAAAAAAAGCCTAAAAAAGAAAATTCACAAAAGAAAGACAATCCAGTAATAATAAGAAGAGAAGTGATTATAGAAGAAGAAAACAAAGAGAAAAAGGTAGAAAATAAGCCAAAAGAAAATAATAAAAATCCATTTGTTCAAAGAAATCAGAAAAAAGATTACAACATAGTTTATAGAAATAAAACAACTAAGCCAATGACAGTAAGTGAACTATTTGGATTAAATAAAGAAGAAAATAAAAAGAAAGAGGATGCTCCAAAAAAAGAAGAAATGAAAGTAGAAGTAAAAAAAGCAGAACCAAAAGTAGAACCAAAAGTAGAAGCAAAACCTAAAATTGAGCCAAAGCCAGAACCAAAAGTAAAAGAAACAGAAAAAGTGGTACATAATAATACTAGAAATCAAGATATGAATAGAAAAAATGATTACAGAAAAAATCAAGTAACAGATAGAGGAAGTTATCAACCACACAATAACAGAAATAACAACGATAGAAACAACTATCAAAATAATAGAAGAGATGGATTTAGACCAAATAATAATAGAAATAATGATGGTCAAAATGGCTTCCAAAGAAGAGATAATAGGTATCAAAACAATAATGGTGAAAAGCCTTGGCAAAGAGATAATAAAAATAATGGTCAAAATAATTTCAGAAACAATAATCAAAATGGTAGAAATGGTTATAATAACAATTATAACAATAATAGTGGAAACAGATTTGGAAATAATAGTAGACGTCCACTAGATGAAAAAGGAATTGAAAAAAATATTAAAAATATTATGACTGTTGAAACAAATATAGAAGAAAAAAGTGCTCGTGAATATAGCAGAAATATTGATAAGCAAAAAAATAATAGCAGATATGATGAAAACAGAAGTAATAAAAAGAAAAATAATAGAAGAAACCAAGAAGATTATTCTATAAACGAAAAGAAATTAAATAACTTAAAACAAAGAAATAATCTATCAAATATGTTCGAAGACCAAGAAGATAGTATGCTAGATTATTATGATTTAACAACACAAAGAGGTAGAAAAGGTAAAAAGAAAAATACTAAGGGAGAAGAAAGAACAAAACAAAAAATCTTCAAACTTACAGAAATTACAATACCTGAATCTATTAGTGTTAAAGATTTAGCAACAGAGCTTAAAAAGACATCAAGTGAAGTTATAATGAAACTTATGTCACTTGGAATTATGGCAACATTAAATAATAACTTGGATTTTGATACAGCATTTTTAGTTGCTTCAGAATTTGGTGTAACTGCAAATAAAAAGCAAGAAGTTAAAGAAGAAGATATATTATTTGATGAATCTGAGGACAAAGAAAATGAATTAAAAGAACGTCCACCAGTAGTAGTTGTTATGGGACACGTTGACCATGGTAAAACATCACTTTTAGATGTAATTAGAAAAACAAATGTAATAGGTGGAGAAGCAGGTGGAATTACACAAGCAATTGGTGCTTATCAAGTAAAAGTAAATGATAGAGATATTACATTCTTAGATACACCAGGACACGAAGCATTTACTCAAATGAGAGCAAGAGGTGCACAAATTACAGATATTGCAATATTAGTTGTTGCTGCAAATGATGGTGTAATGCCTCAAACTGTAGAAGCTATAAATCATGCAAAATCTGCTGGAATTCCAATAATTGTAGCAATCAACAAAATAGATTTACCAGACGCAAATCCTCAAAAGGTTAAGGAAGAATTAATGCAATATGAATTAATTCCAGAAGAATGGGGAGGAGATACAATTTATGTTGAAATTTCTGCTAAGAAGAATTTGAATATTGACCAATTATTAGAAATGGTATTATTAGAAGCGGATGTTCTAGAATTAAAAGCTAACCCAACAAAACAAGCAAAAGGTGCGGTAATAGAAGCAAGACTTGATAAAAACAAAGGTGCTATTGCATCAGTTCTAGTTCAAAGAGGAAAATTAGATGTAGGTGATACCGTAGTTGTTGGAACATCAATTGGTAGAATACGTTCAATGGTAAATGATAAAGGCAAAAAAGTAAAATC
>CAKPLD010000087.1 GCA_934167225.1 uncultured Clostridia bacterium
ATCATAAATATCTTTATTATCAGTATCACCTGTAATTCTATGATATTTTATACCAGTATGAACTCTAACACCATTATGTGCAATATAAGGTTTAATATAATCATAATCAGCCTCATAACCAATATCTCTATAAAAATCTCTGTAATTATAATCACCAGGATAACCATTAATAGAACTCCAAACTTGCCTAGAAGATTCCATATCGCGTCCAAAAACAGTAAAGCCTTGGGGTGACACTATTGGAGCAAGGGTACCATAAATAGGGGTTGGGTTTGCATATAAAACACCATGTGATTCAACAATTGCATAATCTACACCAAATTCTCTTAAATATTTATCTGCCTCTGGAACATATCCACACTCTGGAAGCCAAATGCCACGAGGCTTTTTACCAAAATATCTTTCATATGTTTGAACACCTACAGCAATTTGAGCTCTAACAGTTTTCTCGTTTACATACAAAATTGGAAAATATCCATGTGTTGCGCCACAAGTTATTATCTCTAATACGCCAATATCTTGGAAATACTTAAACTGGGAAATAAGGTCACATTTAAATTCATCTCTAAATAATCGTAAATCATCAGAATATCTATCATAATAATATTTTGATAGATTATTCATTTTTTCATTAAATGTTGTTCTCTTAATTTCTTTTTCAGATAATTCAATCAAGTTTTCTAAATAATTAATATATTTTTGTTGTAATAACTTATTATCAAGCATTGAAAGTAGAGGAGGGGTCATTGACATTGTAATTCTAAAATTAACACCTTCGTCTACTAATTTTTTAAAATTTCTTAATAATGGTATATATGTTTCTGAGATTGCCTCATATAACCACGATTCTTCCAAATAGTCATTACTTTCTGGGTGATGGATAAATGGAAGATGTGCATGTAATACAAAGCTTACGTATCCTTTTTTTTGCATTTGATTTTTCCTTTCTAACTACAATATAAAAAATCTAGCTTACAAAACAAACGAAAGCTAGATTAAAGTTTTTACCAAGAACTTAGATTTCCTGATGATGGATTTCCAGAAGATGGGTTCATTCTGTCAAATTTATCATCAATGATTTCATTATTATATAGTTTTTTGTATAATTTATAAACATCAACAAATTTATTATCTTTAACAATAAATGGAAAGTCTTTTACATCTTTTTCTATAATTTGATTTGTTTTTACATTTCTAAAATATATTTTGTTTTGGTTGTTGAATAAAATATGGTCATTTGGTGCTTCCAAATTATTTGAAGATGAAATATAAACATATGGTGTTTCTATTGGATTTATTGGACCATTTTTTTCTACATCATATTGTGGCATGTAACTATAATTTATAGGAATTGGGCGTCTGCCAAGTTCTATTTGGTATTCACAGCTACTATCATTTACATGGAAATACCAGCTGTTTGCAAAGTCGTTTATATCTATTTCAAACGAATAGTTCATTGTTAAATTATGTATAACTAGGACTGGTTTTGTTATTTCAAAGAAATATTCTCCATATTGCTTTTTTAATCTTTCTCTATCTTCATCAGATATTTCCCAGTATACAAATAGATTTGTAGGTGTTTGAGCTAGTATTTTTACAACAGTTTTATTATATTTATATGGCAAGTCGTAATATTCTGGCGAAAAAGTATGTATAGTGGGCTTTTTAGACTTTGTATCTGAAACTTTTGGTGGAACAGTTTTTTTTACATTTTTTTTCACTTCTTCTTTATTTGTTGTTACCTTATTTTTAGCAACTACTTGCTCCTTTTTAATAGATTTTTTTGGGGCTACCTTTTCTTTTTTTATAGAAGTAGAAGCTACTTTTTTTGTTTTCTTATCGATTTTTTTAGATTTATTTTTTTGCTCTTTTTTATCTTTTTTAGGAGATAAGAATTCTTTTATATGTTCTATAGTATTATTCATTTCTTTAGTTTTTTTAGGCATTTTTTATCCTCCCGTTCTCTTTTTCTATATACTATACTAAAATGAAAATAAATTCAAGTTTTTTTAAAAATTTTTTAAAAAAACTAGTTACTATTCACAGATATTAAAACCGGTTCGAATTAGAATAATTATTAATTTTTTGGGGATTAACGGCTCAATACGGACTTTAAGAGCTTATAAGCATTATTTTTGGCACCCTTCCATGGCGGAGCATGAACTCTTTCCAAAAATTCTGCTAATAAGCTCTAAAAGTCCTTCAATCACACATTAATCCCCAAAAAATTAATAATTATTCTAATTCGAACCTACTCTACAATTTTAAAGCCGTAAATAGTAACAAAAACTATTGACTATCTATTCAAAATTTAAAAGAACTATTGCAAAATCTAATTTATTTATATATAATAAGCTCGTATAAAACTATAAAGAAAGAAGGATAAGTTTTTGAATAAAACAAAAAGAAAAATATTTGAAACGTCAATGAAATTGTTTGCGGAAAAAGGTTATGAAAACACAAGTATAGAAGAAATAACAGCAACAGTAGGAGTAGCAAAGGGAACACTATACTATCATTTTGCAAGTAAAGAAGAAATTTTTAACTTTTTAGTATCAGAAGGTGTAAAACTTCTACAAAACAGTGTAGATATAAAAACATCGAAATATCACAGTTATATAGATAAAATAAAAGCAATAGTACTAATACAAGTAAAAATTGTCGATAAATACGAAGACATAATAACAATATTATTAAGCCAATTTTATGGAAATGAGCAAAGAAATCAAAAATGCAAGGAATATATATATGAATACATAAAAAAAATAGAACAAATTGTAAAAGAGGGAATAGATGCAAAGCAAATAAAAAGCGGAGATGAAAAGATTTATGCATCGGAAATATATGGATTAATATGTTCATGCTTGGTGTATAAATTAAGAGATAAAGAAAGTTTTAATGTGGGAAAAGTATATAAAGAATTTGAAAATACGGTAATAAAAGGGTTGAAGGAGATATAAAAAATGTTAGATAGAACGATAAAATTTGAAAATTTAAAAGAAATGATGAAAAAATCAGCAGAAAAATTTGGTGAGAGACCAGCTTTTTACAAAGAAGGAAAAGGCTTAGAAGATTCTAAAAAGATAACATATAACGAGTTTTTAGATGAAATAAATAGCTTAGGAACAGCATTAGTAGAAATGGGTCTAAAGGGAAAAAGAATAGCTGTAATTGGAGAAAATAGATATGAATGGGAACTTTCATATTTAGCAGTAGCAATGGGAACAGGAATAATTGTACCATTAGACAAAGCATTACCTGAAAATGAAATAGAAAGTTTAATAATCCGTTCAGAAGTAGAAGCAATTATATATTCATCAAAATATGACGAAAGTATGGCAAAAATCCAAAAACAAGGAAATACAAAATTAAAATATTTTATATCTATGGATTTAGAAAAAAATGATTTTAATAAATATTCCTTAAAAGAAATTACTAAAAAAGGTAAAGAATTACTAAACAATGGAAATAAAGAGTTTATAGAAAGCAATATAAATAATAATGAGATGACAATAATGCTATTTACATCTGGAACAACAAATCAATCAAAAGCAGTTATGTTATCACAAAAAAATATCTGCACAAATGTAATGGATATAAGAAGTGTTTTTGAACTAGACGAAACAGATAGATTCTTATCATTTTTACCATTACATCATACATTTGAATGCACGGTTGGATTTTTATATCCACTATCAGTTGGAGGAAGTATAATATTTTCAAAAGGTGTAAGACATATTGCGGATGAACTTAAAAACTTTAAAATCACTGCAATGATATGTGTGCCTGTTGTATTTGAAAAAATGTACGATAAATTAATGAAAGCAATTGAAGAAAAAGGAAAAATGCCTACAGTAAAAAAAGGAATAAAAATAAGTAATTGTTTGTTAAAAGTAGGAATAGACATAAGGAAAAAATTATTTAAAGAAATACACGATAATCTTGGAGGATGTCTTCGTGTAATGGTTGCAGGAGGAGCAGCATTATCACCAGAAAAAGAAAAAGGATTTTGGGATTTAGGATTTAATGTATTACAAGGATATGGTTTAACAGAAACATC
>CAKPLD010000088.1 GCA_934167225.1 uncultured Clostridia bacterium
CAAAATTCTTCTAAAACTTTACCATCTTTTATTTTCATTATTCCTATTTCTGTTATTTTTTCTGTTTTAGCTGAAAGCCCAGTAGTTTCTAAGTCTAATACGCAATAAGTTGTATCTATATCTTGTCCTTTATCATTTACAACCACAGGCGAACCATCTGGCACTAGGTATGCTTCTACTCCATAAATTATTTTCATGTCTGGATTATCTAGTCCTAGCAATTTATGTGCTTCTGGGAATGCTTGAACAACTCCGTGGTCTGTTATTGCGAGGCTCTTCCAGCCCCATTTCATTGCTCTTTTTATTAAATCTGTTGCGGATGTCATTGCATCCATTTGGCTCATTTGTGTATGCATATGTAATTCTACTCTTTTTACATCTGCTAAGTCTTGGCGTACTTGTCTTTTTATTCCTTCTGTTTCTATTACTACATTTGCTAAAATTTCCATTTCATGTGTAAAGTTACTTATTCCTGATTTTCCTTCTAACTTTACCCCCTTTGCTGATGATAGTCTTGTAACTATTTTTTGCTTTTCTTCTGGTTTGGCAAATACTTTACATGTTATCGTACTTGTTCCATCATATACATTAAATGAAATTAAGAATTTACCACTTTTTAGTTCTTTTTCTTCTATGCTTCCACCTAGTATTTCTCCACTTATTGCTGCCATATCATCGTCTGGCGAAATGTCTACTACTTTTATTATGTTTGTTCTTAAATTCGGATTTCTTCCGCATATTAAAGGTGTATCCTCCTCTGGTTCTTCGTAGACTGGTAGCATATCTGGTGGTGGTGGAATTGGTGGCATGTTTTCTGCCTGTGGTAACTGATTTTGATTATTTGGCACTTTATTATTTTGATTTTTCGAATTGAATGCTTGTTTTTTATTTGCCATTTCTTCTGCTATTTGCTCTCCTATTGCCATGTGTTCTAGTGCTTTTTGGATTGCCATATTTTTGCTTTGTTCTCTTTTGGCTTCTAGGGCTTTTGCATCTTCTTCGTTTATATTTTCTGTAAATTCTACTTTGTAGTTGTAGCCAAATAGATTGTTTATTACTCTTTCTAGTTCTCTATCTAACTTTCTGCCTCTTAGGAAGTCTGCTCCTTTGATTTTCATGCTTACTATTATTTTGTTATTTGTTACTTCTATTGTGCTTTTTAATAGTATCATTGGCCTCATTAGTGGATATTTATGTACCATGTAACATATTAGGTTTTCCCATTCTTTTTCTATTGGTTTTATTGTTACGTTGTCTGAATATTTTATTTTTATGTCGATGTTTGAGAACCTAAATCTTTCCTTTAGAAATTTTTCAAAATACCATAGTTCTTTTATTTCTAGGTAGTTTTCACTTTCTAGGTCTATTTCTAGTACATTTGCTTTTTTTATTAGATTTAGTTCTAGTATTTTGGCTTGTTTTATTATGTTTTCTGTTTGGTAGTCACTAAAAACCTCACTTATTAGTTTTGTTGTTTGCATTTTCTCGCTCCTTTGAGAATGAATTATATATCATTTTTGCTTTTTATTCAATTGTTGTTTTGGTGTTTTTGGGTAGATTTTCTCTTTTTTTGGCGTTTTTGCTTATTTTTTGAAAATTTTAAACCCGAAAGTACTTTTTCGTACTTTCGGGCTTTTTTAGTAGAAAGTTTAGGTGGGGGGTACTCCCACATCTCCTACATCTTTCGACGGGCTACGGCTACCAGTTCCGTCCTCTGAAACTTTCCTTATTATTATATGTTATTTTTATCATACATTTTTGCTTTTGACAATACTAAAATTATTGACAATGTCAATATTATGTTATTTTGCAATATTTCATGAAATTACCCTGGCCAATAATATTGTACTTGCAATTCCAACTTGTATGTGATAACTTTTAACATCATTCATTTTGAATGTTCTCCTTTCAATATATTTTGCAATCTCCAGTCGCAAAAAATATTATATTGAAAGGAGTTTTTTCTACTCATCGCTAAATCTTTCCCGAACCCCAGACTATCTAGGGGGGGGCCAAACACAAAAATGACATCTATCCATTAATGATAGATGTCTGAAATGGTTGCGGAGGTAGGACTCGAACCTACGACCTCAGGGTTATGAGCCCTGCGAGCTGCCAACTGCTCCACCCCGCGATGTCTGAACAGTTACTATTATAACCTCTTGAAGGTAGTTTGTCAATAGTTTTTTTAAATTTAGCTACAATTCGTTTTTTCCCCGTTTTTTAACATACCTGCAATTCAAAAATGTTTTAACACCTCTCAAAATCACATTTTATAAAAAGTGCTCATAAAATATTATAATATGATTATTAAAAATACTTAGAAAGGATGAAAATAAAATGAAAAAAATAATACTCTTACTCATAATGATATTTTCTTTTGGAATTTTAAATATTTCAACTTCTTACGCTTCTTCACTTCCAATATATGACGAAACTTACAACAATAATCAAGGAGCAATTTATGCAAATGGAACACCTATTATAGTATCAGAAGAAAATGGAAAAACTTTTATATCTTGGGAAAACGGAAGTCAAATTGTGCCAAATAGTGTAACAATTTTTGGTGGTGGAAATGGAGGCAACTTTCCCTCATCCAACATTACCATGAATGGCGGAACTGTTCAAAATCTTGTAGGTGGAGGAATTGGTTTTACTGAAGAAAATTCTTCTTTTGTTTCTAATACTCAAATAACTATAACTGATGGCACTGTAACAAACGCTCTCATAGGAGGAGGCTATTTTTACTCCACAGTTAATACTTCAAATATAGAAGTAAATGGTGGCAACATTCTTTCAATGCAAGGTGGTGCAATCGCAACTGGTAAAATTAGTGGCCAAAATTATTCAGTTGGAACTAAAGATGATGCTATCAATTCAAAATGCCGTGTAAATACCGCAAATACAGTTATAAATGATGGAACAATCCAATCTCTTCTTTTTGGAGGAGGCCAAGGTTATTCTTATACAGGAACCGCAAATCTTACTATTAATGGTGGAGACATGAGTAAAGCATATGTAACTGCTGGAGGCTCTAATGGATATACTGGTAATTGTACTGTGAAAATTAATGGTGGTTCTATTTATTTGTATCAATCTGTAAATAGAGGTACTGTCGAAAATGTCCATGTTAAACTTAACTCTGGTTCTATTGATAAATTTTACGTTGGTGGCGAAGCCGAAGATTCGACCGTTACTGGTGTAATAAATACTGTTAATACTAACTTAATAGGCGGTAATATTGGTAGCTTAGCCCCTGGAACTAGTAATAGCTCTGTAATTTCAATTGATAACAATAACTTCAAAGTCATTTCTACCGATGAAGTTAAAATTCTTAATGATACCATTGACGATTCTAAAATTAAAATAGACTATGATTTTGAAATTTCAAATGACAATCTAGTGCTATTTACTAATCAAAGTCAAAAAATAGATTTGAAAATTAAAACTATTCCTGAAAATTATGAAAGTGTTTTTGATGACGATATTAGCTATAATTGTCAAGATTCAGATATTGCTTGCGTAAATAATGATGGAGTTGTAACTGGTATATCTAAAGGAAAAACTATCATAGAAATTAAAGTTGGTAATAAAACAAAAACGGTTAATGTTGAAGTTAAAGATTCACAATTATTATTACTATTTATTGCTATGATTGCTATACTAATTTTATATATTATTATTCTTTTTCTTATATTTGGTTTTTATGTACCAATATGGTAATTCCCCAATAAAGAACCGTCCCCAAATGGGGAATCCCCAACAGAGAACCGTCCCCAAATGGGGAATCCCCAATAGAGAACCGTCCCCAAATGGGGAGCTACATCTCCACAACTACCTCATTTACTCTACCATCATCAACCAACAAAATCGCCTTATTCAATACTTCTTCGCCATTCACTAAAACTCTATTCACCCCAAAACACTTCCCATTAGGATTTTTCACCTTAATATTATAAATACTCCTACCAAACTTATACCTCATACTAAA
>CAKPLD010000089.1 GCA_934167225.1 uncultured Clostridia bacterium
CAGATGAAACAATTTTTGAATCAAAAAATTTCTTATATTAGTTTAGAAGAACAAGAAATTGCTGTAAGAAAATTAGATAATGTGAGAAATATTATTGAAATAAAACAAAAGCAATTGCAAGATTTAGATGAATTAATTAAATCTCAGTTTGTTGAGATGTTTGGAAGTGTAGAATTAAATGATAAAAACTTTGAAGAACAAGAATTAAGTTCAATAGCAGAAATTAGTTCAAGTAAAAGAATATATGCAAATGAGTATAAAAAAAATGGAATACCTTTTTATAGAAGTAAGGAAATAATAGAATTAGGACATAATAAAAAGCCTTCAATAGAGTTATTCATTTCTGATAAAAGGTATGAAGAAATAAAAGATAAATATGGAATACCTAAAAAAGGAGATATACTTATTACTGCTGTTGGAACAATAGGGGAAATTTGGATAGTAGATACTGATGAACCATTTTATTACAAGGATGGAAATGTATTGCAAATCAGATTAAAAACAGATATAGCACAAATATACTTTAAGTATGTTTTAGATATATTGATTTCCATATTCAAAAACAAAAATGTTTCAGGTAGTGCATATTCAGCTTTAACTATTGAAAAGTTTAAGAAAATGAAAATAATTCTGCCACCAATAGAACTTCAAAATCAATTTGCAGATATAGTCAAACAAATCGATAAACAGAAATTTGAAATACAAAAGAGTTTGGAAGAAATGCAAAAGCTACAGGAAAGTTTAATGAATAAATACTTTGGAGAATATTAAAAATGAAAAATGAGAAGAAAAATCAAATAAATTCGCATATATATGTTCCAAAAAGTATCTTAAATAGATTTGTAATGAATGATGAAAAAAAAAGAAAGATTATACAATATATTGATTTGGAAGATATGCAAGTAAAAAAAGCTACAACAGCTAGTTTTAATACTCAATTAGGATATTATAGTAAAGAAAATGAAGGTGTTTTAAGTAAAGAGGCAGAAAGTAAGATTGGAAATGTAATAAAAAAAATAGAAAATATAGATGATAAATCAAAGTTTAATAAAAAAGACATAGAGTCTATGTATAAATATTTAGCTTATCAAATATTAAGAATGGATTACTTTTCATATGAATTAAATAATTGTTTTAAAACAAATTGGAACAATAAATTTATAAAAAATGAACTTATAAAAGAAGAAAGCGAATTAAATACAGTGTATAATGTGATAAAAAATGAAGATATACATGTAATAGTAAATAAATCAGAAACAAACTTTGTTCTTCCAATAAATTCAATGTACACTTTTAACCTAAATTCTAATGAATATATTTGGTTGTTAATCTTATCTCCAAATATAGCAATATCATTTATGCCAGAAAATACCATAAAAAAAATAAGTAATGATAAAGACACGAGTAAAATAAAGAGAATAGAATTTAGAAAAGAACAAGAGGACATAATCAAAAGTTTTAACATAAGAGCAATTGGAATACAGTATAAAGGATATTCAAAACTTAAATGTGTGATTGGACTAGAAAAAGAACTTAATTATTTAGTAAATATAATAAACAAAAATAAGGAGTAAAATATGTCAAATTTTGAATTCTTAAAACAAAATAAAATATTCAATAATTTTTCAGAAAGCTGTATAGAAGCAGAAAATGGAATAGGACTAAATACAGTAACATGTAGTATATTATGTAGAAGAGCATTAGAATTAGGAGTAAAATGGCTATATGCAAATGATAACGACCTAAAAGTACCATATCAGAGCAATTTATCTGCATTAGTACATGATATAACATTTAAAAATATAATAGATGAGAAATTATTAAAACAAATTGAATACATAATAAAATTAGGAAATTATGCAGTACACAACAATAAGAAAATATCTAGAGAAGAAGCGGTTTTATCACTAAGATATTTACATAATTTTATGCAATGGATTGCATATTGTTATAGTGATGATTTTAAGGAAAAAGAATTTGACGAGAGTATTTTACCACATAACTGTATAATGTATAATTCATTACCAGAGGAATATTCGTTATTCAATAATTGGGAAATGAAAGATATAAAAATTGAAGAAGTAAGAAAACGCAACAAAGACCAAAGAGAAAAACTAACAAAGAAACGTGAGAAGAAAGAAGAAAACTACAATTTTAAAATTAAAGATATATCAGAATACGAAACAAGAAAGAAATACATAGATTTAGAGTTAAAACTTGCAGGATGGGACTTTGATACGAACATAACAGAAGAATTAAAATTGACAGGAATGCCAAACAATAAAAATGAAGGATATGCAGATTATGTGCTATTTGGTAAAAACGGATTACCATTAGCAGTAGTAGAAGCAAAAAGGACAAGCGTTGATCCAAGAGTTGGACAAAACCAAGCAAAACTATATGCAGACTGTATTGAAAATGAATATCATCAGAGACCAGTTATATATTATACAAATGGATTTGAAATATATATGTGGGATGATAAAAATTATCCACCAAGAAAAGTTTCGGGATTTTATACACAAGATGAGCTACAATTACTTGTAAATAGAAGAACAAGTAAGCAAAATCTTGAACATGTATATGTTCAAGATAAAATAACAAACAGAGAATATCAACTAGAAGCAATAAAAAGTGTATGCGAAACATTCGATGAAGGACACAGAAAAGCATTAATAGTAATGGCAACAGGTACAGGTAAAACAAGAACAGCAATATCAATTGTAGATGTTTTATCAGATAAGGAATGGGTAAAAAACGTGCTATTTTTAGCAGATAGAACAGTACTTGTAAAGCAAGCAAAAAATAATTTCACCAAATTGCTTCCTAATATGTCTACATGTAATTTATTGAGTACAACAGACAATCCAGAAGAATCCAGAATTGTGTTTTCAACATATCAAACAATGATGCACGCAATAGATGTAACAAAAAATAAAGAAGGCAATAAGCTATTTACTCCGGGACATTTTGATTTAATAATTGTAGATGAAGCACATAGAAGTATATATAAAAAATATCAAGCAATATTTGAATATTTTGATGGACTGGTTGTGGGACTAACAGCAACACCAAGAAATGATGTAGATAGAAATACATATAGATTTTTTGAAATTGAAAATGATGTGCCAACTTTTGCTTATGAATATGAAAAAGCTGTAAAAGAAGGATATTTAGTTGATTATCATGTAATAAATACAAGCACAGATTTTATGGATAGAGGAATAAAATATTCAGAATTATCAGAGCAAGAAAAAGAAGAATATGAAAATACATTTACAGATGAAGAAGATAATATGCCAGAAGAAATAGAATCATCAGCAATAAATGCATGGTTATTTAATAGAGATACAATAAAAAAACTATTAGAAGTATTAATGGAAAAAGGATTAAAAGTAAAAGGTGGAGATGAACTTGGAAAAACAATAATTTTTGCAAGAAATCATAAACATGCACAAAAAATAGTAGACACATTTAATGAATTATATCCTGAATACAGAGGTGAATTCGCAAAACTAGTAGATAATCAAGTTAAGTATAATGAAACAATTATTGACGAATTCTCTACAAAAGAAAAATGGCCACAAATAGCTGTGTCAGTAGATATGTTGGATACAGGTGTAGATGTTCCTGAAATATTAAATTTAGTATTTTTTAAACCAGTTAAATCAAAAATAAAATTTTGGCAAATGATAGGAAGAGGAACAAGACTTTGCAAAGATTTATTTGGAGTTGGACTAGATAAAAAAGAATTTTATATATTTGACTATTGCAAAAACTTTGAATTCTTTTCTGTAAATCCCAAAGGAATAGAAACTAATAATGTAATTAGTTTAACAGAAAGAATATATGGATATAAATTAGACTTAATTGTAGAACT
>CAKPLD010000090.1 GCA_934167225.1 uncultured Clostridia bacterium
AAACTTCCAATTGAATATAAAGAAGTAACAGTTACAAGAAAATTATATAGAAGTGGAGAAACAGGATATTTTATAAACAAGGCACAATGTAGGTTAAAAGATATACTAGAATTATTTATGGATACAGGAATAGGAAAAGATGGGTATTCTATAATAGGTCAAGGAAAAATAGATGAAATATTAAGTAATAAATCAGAAGATAGAAGAAATGTATTTGAAGAAGCTGCGGGAATTGTAAAATTTAAGACAAGAAAAGAAGAATCGGAAAAGAAATTAGAACATACAAAACTTAATGTATTAAGGATAAATGATATTTTAACAGAAATAGAAGGAAATTTAGAACCATTAAAACAACAATCTGATAAGGCAAAAAGATATTTAGATTTAAAAAATGAGCTTAAAAGTATCGAAGTAGGTTTATTTTTACATAACATTGAAAAATATAAATTAGATTTAGTAAAAATTCAAGAAGACATAGAAATTATGCAAAATACATGTAATTTAGAAGAAGGAAAGCTTGAAAAAATAAAAATTCTAAAAGAGGAGTTAAAAGGACAAATTGATGATTTAACAGAAGACATAGAAAATACTCAAAACATAAGATTTTCTAGCCAAAAAGATATTGAAAGGTTAACAGCTGAAATTAATGTTGCGAAATCTAAAATTGAAAATAACGAAGAAAATAGAAAAAGATTTAATGATGAAATTGAAGAAATAAGGGCAAAAATTTTAAAAACAGAAGAGGAAATGAAGTTTAAATTAAGCAAAAAAGAGAGCCTAAAAGAAAATAAGGAAAAATATGAAAAAGATCTTGAAGAAAAGCAACAAGAATTAGAAAAAATTAATAAAACCTTATCTGAAAAAGAGCTTGAAATCGAAAATGATAAGAGAAAACTTGAAGAAAATGTGGATTTAAAATATGAAATAGAAGGTAATATAAATGAACAAAATACTAATATTTCTAATATAGAAAAAAGGAAAGTTCAGCTTCAAAATGATATACAAAATAATATATCAGAATTGGATAATACAAGATTTTCGAAAGAGGAAATCGAGAAAGGATTTTTAGAAATTCAAAAAGAGAAAAACAAAATATCAAAAGAGCTTCAAGAAATAATTACAGAAAAAAATAAGGCAGAAGAGCAAATAAAAATAATTGATATAAAAATAAATAATAGCATACAAGAATTAAATTTTAAAGAGTCAAAACACAAATTTTTGGTGGAAACAGAAAAGGAAAAAGATGGATACCAAAAAAGTGTTAAAGCTTTGCTACAAGAATGCGAAAAAGTAAAAGAATTAGGTAGAGGCGTGAAAGGAGCACTTGCAGAACTTATTGATGTTCCACAAAACATAGAAACAGCAATAGAAATGTCGTTAGGTGCTAGTCTTCAAAATATAGTAACAGAAAATGAACAGGATGCAAAGAAATTAATTGAATACTTAAGAAAAAACAATTTAGGAAGAGCATCATTTTTGCCAATTTCAAATATTCAAGGCAAAAAGCCTGAAAAGATAAGAGGAAACACAGATGGCGTTTTAGGTTTTGCATCTGATTTAATAAAATATGATAAAAAATATGAACAGATAATTTTAAACTTATTAGGTAGAACTGTAATTGTAGAAAATATGGATACAGCAATTAGAGTTTCTAAAGAAAATGGACATAGTTTTAAAATTGTAACAATAGATGGAGACATTATTAGCCAAACAGGTTCAATGACAGGTGGTTCAGTTAATAAAAAGACTGCTAAAATTTTAGGTAGAGCCAAAGAAATTGAGGATTTGGCAAATCAAATTGAGAATATTAAAAAAACACAAGATGATTTGAAAAAACAAAAAGAAGAAATTATAAATTCAAATAAACAGGTTCTTGAAAATGCTGAAAAATTAGAAAATGCACTTCAGACAATTGAAATAAAATATAATGTTGAAAATCAGAAATTAAATATGGTTAAGGAAAATATTGAGAAAATATCGATTCGTCTAGAAAAATTAAGAAATGAAAAGACCGAATTAGATAATCAAAAAGAAGAGCATTTAAAAGCTATTGATGAAAAAAATAAAGAGAAAGAACAAATCAATAGCGAAAATGAAAAAATAAAGGCAAAAATAAGCGAATATTCTAATTTGAATAAAGATACAGCTAAAAAAGTAGATGATTTAAATTTCGATATAACAAACTTAAAAATATCTGTATCATCATTTGACGAAAGCGAAAGCTCAATAGATGAAATGGCAAAAATGCTAAGAGATGAGATAGAAAATCAAAACAAAAGTATTGAGAACAAAGAAAATCAAATAGAAAAAATAAATAAGGAATATAAAGAATTAGAAGAAAAAATAGAAGAGGCCAGTTCTAAAATAAATGAATTAAAAGCTAAAGATTTATCAAGTGATGAGGATATTGAAAAAATGAAAAAAGAAAGGCAAAATGCTAATGAAAAATTGTCTTTGAAAGAAAAGGAAGAGGTTGATGAATTTAAAGTTATTGAGGATTTAAAAGGTCAAATTGTAAAAATTGATGTTAAAAAATCTAAAATTGATGATGATTTAAATGAAACGATTACATCTTTATGGAATGAATATGAGCTTACACCAAATAATGTAGATGGCTATGAAAAGCCTGCTAATATTGCAATTACAACAAGAAGGGTAAATAATTTAAAACAAGATATTAGAGAGCTTGGAAGTGTAAATGTGGATTCTATTGAAGAATATAAAAATCAAAAACAAAGATATGACTTTATGTGTGAACAACGTTTGGATTTGGAAAATACAATGGCAAAATTAAGAGACATGATTGGTGAAATAACAGATAACATGAAAGTTAGATTTAAAGAAAAAATGAAAATTATAAACGAAAACTTTGGTCAAACTTTTAAAGAACTATTTGGAGGCGGAGAAGCTAGAATTAAGTTAGAAGATGAAGCAAATATTTTAGAGTGTGGTATAGATATAGAAGCTCAACCACCAGGAAAGAAACTACAAAGTATGGGGCTTTTATCTGGAGGAGAAAGAGCGTTTACTGCAATTGCTTTATTGTTTGCGATTTTAAAAATGAATCCTGCTCCATTTTGCGTACTTGATGAGATTGAGGCTGCTCTTGATGATGTTAATGTTAACAGATATGCGGAATTTTTGAAGAAGTTTGCAGTTGGTACTCAATTTTTGGTTATTACACACAGAAAGGGTACAATGGAAGCAGCAGATACGGTTTATGGTGTTACTATGGAAGAAAAAGGAATATCTAAGTTACTTTCAATGAAATTATCAAATAGTAAGAGTATGTGATATTGCTTAGGAAATTACATGTGAATAATGTATAAATATGGAAAAGATGGCAAGAATTATTAATATAACAAATTTTAAGGAGAGATTTTTTATGGGAAGTTGTAAGATGAAAAATGTTGTTGTATTAAGAAATTTGCCATCTAATTTAATTGAGGAGGCTTTTGTTGTTGTAAAATCTAGAAAGGTTGCAAGATCTTTGGAGTATATAGATGGCAAACATGATAAGTTTAAAAGTGATTGTGATAATAATGGATATATTGTAAGAGAGGCTGAAAGCGTGCTTTCTAGTTATGTAAGTTTTATTGAGAGTAAGGAAAATAATAAGGAAGAATGTATGTGGAAGAAGAAATTTAGAAAATTATTGTTTATAAATATAATAAGCTGTATAAGTTTTTTGGTTTCAATATTTATTGTTTTCAATTTATAGCAAAATAAAAGCAGGTTCACAGCTATTAAAACCGGTTCGAATTAGAATAATTATTAATTTTTTGGGGATTAACGGCTCAATACGGACTTTAAGAG
>CAKPLD010000091.1 GCA_934167225.1 uncultured Clostridia bacterium
TTGCCTTTACACGAATTAGGTCACAAACTTATTTTTTCAAACTATTTAATACTAAATAACATTAATTAATATTAAATGTAAATTTCAGTTAAATATATCATAATTTCGAGTTAAATTCAATATGTTCAGCATATTATAAAAAACACGTCCTTTATTCATCTAAAGAACAAAGGACTGAATTTATTTACTAAATGGTATAATTTATTACTCGCACCAACCACAAGCGAGATATATTTACTTTCCTTATATGACTTCTCCTTCATTATTTCATCAGTATTATTCCTTTTATATTAGGATGCAGTAACCTAATAAAATCTATTGCATCTTGTTCTGTTCCCACTACACTACCATAATGAATTGGAACTGCTATTTTAGGTTGTATTTCATTTATTAATTGTGCTGCCTCTTGGGAATCCATTGTATATGTTCCTCCAACAGGAACAAAGGCAATATCACATTTTACTTTTTTGTTTTCTTCTGTTATATCTGTATCTCCTGCAATATAATATTTACTTCCTTGTATTTCAATAACATATCCTACCCATTCATTTTCCTTTGGGTGAAATCCTTTATTTGTATTATAAGCTGGTATTGTTTCAAATTTAATTCCTTGTGTTATATATTCTTTGTTTGGCTCTACTGTAACAATTGCACTTTTTTGTATTCCTTTTTTTAATAATTTTATTAATAATTCTTCTGGTATTACAATTGTTGTATTTTCTCCTATTACTTTATCTATATCTTCTTCTGAATAATGGTCATAGTGATCATGTGTTATAAAAATAATATCTGCATCATTATAATTTTTATTTATTTTGAATGGATCTATATAAATTATTTTTTCTTTGTTTATTCTTATACTACTATGGTTTAAAACCTCAACATTTTCTAACATTTATATCCTCCTTGTTTTTTATTGTACTTAGAAATTATAGCATAAAAATACTTTTTTGTAAGCTATTATTTTGGAGAAATTTTGTAAAAAATAAAGCTATTAAGTTGAAAAACTAAATAGCTTTATTTTTTCATTTATTTGCATCTATATTATGCAAAGCAACAGTTTTATTATAATTTTCAAGTACTTCTGTGTCATTTAAAACCAAGAATTTGCATCTGACATATTTAATGAATCAGCATTAAATATAAGTCCATCTGTAACCGCTAGTCCGCTTTTATACGACAATTCTGTATAGTTCTCATCAATTTGTTTTAGTTCTTGAGTGGTATAGTTCACAATCCAAGAGTATTGCGTCTTCCCATAATTATTTATTTCTGTTCCTTTACTTATAATATTCCAACCAGTTCCATAAATTTTTTGACTTTCGTTTTCTACAATTATATTCCATTTATTCCCATTTTCCATAGTTTTGTCATATAAAGGCGTTCCAATATAATATTTATTTGAACTATCCAACTTTTTTTCCATATTTGCAAGAGAAATATCCAATTGTATTGCTTCTTTTTCATTTGCTGAAAGATATATGAAACATTTGAATATGTAATATTTTTTATGCCAATAAAATTGTACATTGACAATTAAATATGAAAAAAAGTAGCACAATATTATGTTTACTGCACTACTTTCTAAAAATTTATTGAAAAAATTCACACACCAGTATTGACAAACTCTTTTAATTTGTTATTTTCCAAACATTACTATTTCCTTCCATTCTCTGCAATTTGACTCCAGATATAAAAATTACTGGTCGAAGCCCACCGCGGTAAGGAGTGCCGTTGCCAACGTTTCCGCTAAAGTACACACTGTACACGTCATTGCTATTCGGATACGGAGAGGCCAACCAGTACCATCCAAAGCTATATTTATCAGGTGTATAATTTTGTAGTATAAATAGTCCTGCTTTGTCATCTGGATCTGTTACTGTTATACTAGATGATGTTTCGCTTCCTGTTATATCTGAATGCATTACTGACCTTACTTCTGCTTTTGAGCTGTCTATATCACTTGCTATAAATGTTGCTCCTGTTATGTTGTCTCCAGTTTGATCTTTTCCATTGTTGCTTATTTTTGTATAATATCCTGTATTATATTGTCCATTACTATTTGTTGTGTCTCCTATTTGTTGTTTTAATACTATTTTCTTAAAATTATATCTTAATCCACTTGCTGCATACATATTTGGATTTGTGTTGCTTCCAGATGTGTAATATTGGCTTTTATAATCTTTTATTTGTGCAGGTGTTCCTGCCCATAGATTATATGATTCTTGTGCTATATAACCATAATGGTAATACAATCCTGCTGGAATTCCTGTACTTATTATTTCTATATCTACTTTAGTTGAATCTTCTGCATTTGTTTTTTGACTTAATAATCTCCATCCTGTTAATCTTGTATATTCTGTATTTGTATAAATATCTTTATATCCTACATTATATTCTACATAACTACTATCTATATATGTTGGTGCTTTTACTGTTACACTACATGTTGCTGTTTTTCCAGATGATTTCGCTGTTGCTGTTATTGTTGCACTTCCTATTGCTTTTCCTGTTATTGTTGCTGTGTTTTCATCCTTTTTTATTACTCCTACATTTTCACTTGATGAAGTCCATTCTATGTCTTCATTTCCTCCACCTTGTTGTGTTACTGTTAATTCGCTTGTCGCTGCCTGTTCTATTGTTATTGTTGATGGTGTTATTTCTAATCCACTTGCTAAAGTTATTTTTTCAGAACTTATTGTTCCACTTGCGTCAATATTATATCTTTTTCCATCTACAGTTACAGTCCATCCATTTGTAGCATCTCCCGTAATTGTATATTTTCCTGCTCCAATATTATTATTTAACGAGGCCTTCAAATTCTCATCTGTCAAACTACCAAGTCCCTGTGTCAAAGCATCTGTTACTGATAAATTTATCAACTCTTCTGTTTGTGCTGTTCCCATATTCTCCTTTGCTTGGTTTGCTCTAGTTAAAATTCCATTTTGCCCCGTTAACATCATAATACTGATTCCTGCCAATATTAGTAACACAATGATTGTTACTACAAGAGCAATCAAAGTAATTCCTCTTATTCCCTTCCTGACGTCCTTTTTCTCGCAACTATTTTCAACTTTCAAATTCATTCTTTTACATCCTTTCATTTGTATTTTTCGTAAAATCATTTTTCATCTATATTATATCATTTATCTATCACACTTGCAAGTGCTACTTTTGTAAGTGCTATTGTTATAAAATGTTCAGAAATAGCAAAAGAGGTGCATTTTATGATAATAATTAATGTAGAAAAAATTTTAAAAAATCAAGGTAAAACAAAATCTTGGTTATGTGATGAAATGGATATATCTTTTTATAATTTAAACAAAGCTATAAAAAGTGGTAAAAAATCAATTTCATATAAATATCTTGAGGGATTTTGTAAAGCCCTAAATTGTTCATTTAACGAGCTTTTAACAATTGTTGATGATGAAGAAATATAATAAGAACTAGCATTTTTTTCAATAATATTCAATGTATCAGCTAATGAATTATTAAAAATCTGCAAGGATGAGTATAAAAATAACTAATTGCTAAATATTTAACAATTAGTTATTTTATTTTATTTTTCTTTTATATTCTCATACCACTTTGCAAATTCTTCCATTGCCTGAAATGAACCATCTATCTTTTTTCTATTTTCTCTTTCCTTTGAATC
>CAKPLD010000092.1 GCA_934167225.1 uncultured Clostridia bacterium
TTAACTTTATTTTGGAGGTTTTGATATGAATAATAAGATTACTTATCATAGAGAAGGAGATTATTTTATTCCTGATTTGTGTTTGCCTAAACAGCCTGATGGGCACATTGGAAAATATGGAAGATTAAGGTTAAATTATTTAAAGAGTTTTAATATACCTTTTTATACTGAATTACTTATTAGTGGTACTTTGAAACAACATTTGCTAGATATAGATAGAGATGCTAGTAATAAGGTTAATTTACTTATAAAAGGCTTTGCAGAAGATGAAAATGTTAATGAGTTGTTGAAAAAACATCATCAAATGGGGTGGGTTCAGGCTATGAATAATTTTAAAAATAGTGCTGAAGAAATTGTTTTGAATGAGATTATATATGTATAGGAGGAATTGAATATGGTTAATTTTAGAGAAGTAAATGATGATGATATATTAAAGGATTGGTTGATGTTTAGAGAGGATACTTTGCTTTGTCAGCTTTCTGATGAGGATTATAAGCATAGTTTGAATTTTGATAAGTTTGGCGAGAGGATTTTGCGTAATGTTTCTATGGATAATAGACTGTTTGTTCAGTCTCAGCTTGATAAGTTGTATGATGATTTTATGAGATATCTGGATTATTGGAATGAGAAGTATTATAGGAATGGATTTGTGGATGGTGTGCAGTTGATTATGGAATGTATCAGAAAATAAATAAAAATAGAAAATTTACGGCAAAAGTCGTAAATTTTCTATTTTCTATACCAATATAGTTAATTATACATAGCTAATATTTCACCTTTTATTGCAGGTCCTTTTTCTCTAATAAGATATTTTTCTTGCTCATGTTTAGGCATAGTTCTTCTTAAATCTCTTCCTATCCTGAATATATCTTTCATTACATCCATCAAGATAATATTCTGTTCCTCTGAATATTTTCTATCCACTAACAAAACAACTTTTACTTCTTCTTCATATAATTCTTGAAAATCCTCATATGTAATATCTAAATTTTCTGCATTTATGCTTGACACAACAATATACTTTTCATCATTCGAAAAATAAATTGGAATATTATTATTTTCTTTAAATATTAAATCTAATAATTTTTGGTCATTTGAATTTGATTTATCTACACTATCCTTTATCATTTCAGCAAATAAGGGATTTTGTTTAATTGAATTTACTAATTCAATATTTTCTTCTCCCCCTTTGGGCTGCATCATTTTAGCAGTAAATTGAATTAATTGTCCTGAAAAAATATGATCAGCTTCCTCAAAGTCAAAACCTATAATTCCAGTTTCATCTTCCATTACTTTTTTTTCAAATATTCTCATTAAATCATATTTATCGTTTTTTAAATTTTCTGTATCTGTTTGTATATTTTCTGCTCCAGCTGTAAATTTTGAAAAATCTACCCCAGCTTTTTTATTTATTTGGTTTGTCTTTGTAATATCATAGCTTATTTGTATTTCTAATTGTTTAGCCAATTTCTGCAATAAGTTTTCATTTACATATATATAATTTTTAAATAACATTTGTGATTCCTCCTTATTCTAAATATTCTTTCAATCCCTCTACTACTTTATATACTTGTGTCATAGGATTTCTTTGTGATGCTTGTCCGTTTTCATTAATTTTCTCCATTAATTTGCAATTTTCTATTGCCATATGTATTTTTCCATCACTTGTAACTTTCTCAAAAATTTTTTCATCATTTTTCTTATACTCTCCAAGTCTATTTTTTTGAAATTCTTTATTCAACTCTTTTAAAATATCATCTTTTGATATATATTTAGTTACTCTTTTTAAATGAGATAATATCCAAAGTTCAAAATTAGGATTAGACCAAGCAACATTATAATCACAAGTTCTAATTGCTTTATTAAATTGATCATTTGAATAATCATCTTTATCAAATACAACCCAAACTTGTCCATATCTTTTATTTGAATAGTTTACAAATTTATCTGTATAATTTACTAAATCTGTTGTATTCTTTCCGGTTCCTTTTACTTCAATACTAGGAATCAAAACATCAACTTTATTGCCATATTTTTCATTTATCTTTTTCTTTAAACCATTAAAATAGTTAGGTTCTGTTTGTTTTCCTTCGCATACAATTAAGTAATTGGCTGGTGCAAGCCTTTTACTTTTTAATTTGCTTTTTCTTGAATATTCTTTGTCTCTCATATTATATCAAATTCCTCTAATACTGGAATAGCACCATATCTTCCAGTTAAATAATCTTTATTGTATGTTGCATCATTTCTAACTTTTTTAGCATTTCCATTTTCATTTTCTATAATATAATCTGATAAAGAATACAATTCTGAAACTCCATTTTTATCTTTTTCAACAAACCAAATTTCATCTCTTCTAAATGTTTCTTTATTTAAATTTACTGTATCATGTGTTGAATATATTAACTGACCATTACCTATATTTTTTTCACTATTGTGGAATAAATTAATAATATATCTTGTTAATAATGGATGTAATTTTGCATCTAATTCATCAACAAACAATACTCTTCCATTTCTTAATGTATCCATTAAAAAGTCAAATAAATGAAACATTTTCATAGTACCATTTGATTCTAATACAAGTGGTAGTGCTTTTTTATTACCATCTTCTCCATTATGAACTAATTCAACTTTTACTACTCCATTTGTATTTTTTAATTCTTCTAACGAATTTGGAGATATATTTATTGAATCAATTGTTGCATCAAATGTTTTTATAAACTTTAATAATTCTTCTTTATATTTTTTATCTTCAATTATTTTTAAAGATATTCTATTGTTTAATGCATTTTCAAAATTTGGATCTCCTAAATCTAAATAATTTGCATCTATAAACCAATTATATACATTATTAAAGTCTTCATTATTTTTATCTATCTTAGCAAATACATTTAAAAATAAAGTCTTTTCATCTACGTTTGCCAAGCCTAACAATTTATTTTTATTGTCTTTTACTTCTATGTTGTTATTTGTTCTATCAAATATTTCGTAGAATTTATTAACTCTTTTTTCATACAACCATTCTGAAATAATTGCATTATTTAATACTTCAAATCCATATTTATATATTTTATTGTTTTCAGCTAGTATTTCTATTTCTAGACTGATTGGTTCGTTGTTTATCATAAATGCAAAAATGTTTTCTTCACTTAAGTTATTGTTTATTCTTGAATCGTCACTTACTAAAACTTTCTTCTTCATATAGCTAAATGCTTGTAATACATTGGTTTTTCCACTTGCATTTGCACCATAAATAGCTGCTATTTTTAGATAGTCTCCATTTTCTGTTTTTGCAATGTTGTATTCATGTTCTTTTAATGATGTTGCTTCCATGTCTAGGCAGTTTTCATTTTTAAATGATTTGAAATTTTTAAAACTAAATCTTATTAACATTTATGATTCCTCCTTTACTTTATATATTATATGCTAAATTTTAAAAAATATCAATATTTTTGAGATTTTTTCTCAAATTATATTGATATTTT
>CAKPLD010000093.1 GCA_934167225.1 uncultured Clostridia bacterium
GACATATATATTGTTGTAAATTTTTTTCCATTTAATTTTAATGATTCTATTTTTTTCTTAACTTGATTATTCCAAAAATAAGTTTTTCCAGATCCCCATTCTCCATTTATCATTATTGCATAATCTGTGTAATCTGATCTTACATAGTCTAATATGCTTTCTATTAAGTCATCCATTGTTTTTCCTCCTTTTAATCTTTTGCAATTGTTAGTATATCTATCTTTTTAGCTCCTGCGTTTTTTAATGTTTTACTACATTCATTTACCGTTGCTCCTGTTGTAAATATATCATCAATTAATAATATTTTTTTATTTGTTATTTCTTTTGTTTCTATTATTTTGTATGCATTTACTACATTTGCTTCTCTATCTTTTTTGTTGAGATTGCTTTGAGCCATATTATTTTTTGTTTTTATAATTATGTTCTTTTTCAATTTTAGGTCATATATTTTTGCCATTTCTTTCGCAATTAAAAGGCTTTGGTTGTACCCTCTTACCTTTTTTCTTTTTTTACTTATCGGAACCGGCATTATTATATCATAAAAATATAATTTTGAATATACTTTTTTGTTTTTATTTATAAATTCTGCTATACTCCTATAAATGTAAGCCTTTTCATTAAATTTATAATCTATAATTATACTTCTTATTATATCGTCATATTTGAATATATAATAATGGTTTTCAAAATATTTATCTTGATATTCATCTTTTCCAAATATTGCTATTTTATTTAATCTGTTTTCACATCTTTTACATAAATATGTAAATTTTCCTTTTCCACATATTCCACATACTTGTGGATATATCAAATTTAGTAGTTGTTCTTTTATTTTTTCTCTCCTTTTGGCTTATTTTGAATTTGGTCTAATTACTTAATATTTAACACTTTTAATGTAGCTCCTACATCTTTAACTCCAATAATTTCCATCTTGTATTTTTCTTCTAAATATTTTCTATTGTTTTCAGGTATTATACATCTCTTAAATCCCATCTTTTCCGCTTCTTTCAGCCTTTTTTCTATCATATTTATCCTTCTAACTTCTCCTGTTAGACCTACTTCTCCCATAATTACTGTATCTTTTGGAATAGGTACATTTTTAAAACTTGATGCACATACACAAATTACACCTAAATCTATTGAAGGTTCATTTAGTTTCATTCCACTAACTACGTTTACATATATATCTTGTCCACCAATATTTAGGTTTGCTCTTTTTTCTAGAACTGCAATTAATACAGCTAACCTATTATAGTCTAATCCATTTGCTGTTCGCTTCGGTATTCCAAATACACTAAGAGTAGTTAAAGCTTGCAGTTCAATAAGCATAGGCCTCGTTCCTTCTATACTTGCCACTATTGCAGAGCCAGATGGATTGTCATCTCTTTCAGAAATTAGAATTTGGGAAGGATTTTCAATTTCTACTAAACCTTCTCCTTTCATTTCGAACATTCCTATTTCATTTGTTGAACCAAATCTGTTTTTTACTCCTCGTAGCATTCTATATGAAAAATATCTTTCTCCTTCTAGATATAAAACCGTATCTACCATATGCTCTAAAACTCTTGGTCCTGCTATTGTTCCATCTTTTGTTACATGTCCAATTATTATTGTTGTTATTCCTTTTGATTTACACATTCTCATTATTTGTGATGTAATCTCTCTTACTTGGCTTACACTTCCTGCAGCAGCAGAGAGTTCGTCTGAATACATTGTTTGGATCGAATCTATTATTACAAGTTTTGGCTGTAATTCTTCTATGTTTTCATTTATTATTGATATGTCTGTTTCTCCTAAAAACATTATGTCGTCATTATCAATTCCAAGTCTATCTGCTCTTAGCTTTATTTGCTCTGCTGATTCTTCTCCAGATACATATAGCACTTTTCCTTCTCCATGTATTTTGTTACATAACTCTAATATTAATGTTGATTTTCCTATTCCTGGTTCTCCTCCAAGCAGAATTAGTGACCCTTTTACTATGCCACCGCCTAATACCCTATCTAACTCACTAAATCCTGTTGATGTTCTTGCTACTTCTTGCCCTTTGTATGAGTTTAGAGCTTTTGGTGTATTTCTTTCTTTTGATATTTTTACTCCATTTTCTGTTATTTTTTCTATTTTTTGTTCGAAGAATGTGTTCCAATTATTACATGCCGGACATTTTCCCATCCATTTTGCACTTTCGTAACCACATTCATTGCATACAAATATTGTTTTTGGTGCTTTTGCCATTTATTTTCCTCCGATTTTTTTGTATGTTTATTGTAATTTATTTTTGAAAAAATTGCAAGGAATTTTGTCTTGGTTTTGCGATTTTTCTTTTTTCTTTTGAATATCGCTTTGTGCATATTGACATTTACATAAAATCGCGGTAAACTATATATGTTTTTGGGCAAGTTGCCCTTTTGGTTTTATTTACTGTCTTGGAGGGAAAGTGTAATCTTTTGGACCGAGATAGTTTTATATATATTTTTTTATAATAATTATAAGGAGTGTTAACTATGAAAAACACAACAACCTATCGGCCGCTTATTGACATGCTAGCATTGGTTATGCAAATTGCTGTAACCGTACTGGCAACATTGAGCGTTCTGGGAATATTCCCTTTTGGAACGCAACCAATAAATTATTCCCAGATAATTGTTGGCTGTATTTTATTGCTAACTCCTTCTGTTAGCAGTGTCTCCGATTTTCATGAGATTGATCAATTCATTTCTCATCCAAAAATTAGAGATATGTATAACCTGTGGTTATACATTTTTGGGTTGGCACTTATCTGCGGGGGACCTCAGTTTATGTGCCTGTTCCCCTCCATCACCACAACAATTGCTGTTGTTGCAACAATAGCGATTAGTGGAATTATTAGTATTAGTATAACCAATTGGTTATACTAATATATGCCCTACAACTCCTGCGATGTTTTTACAACATCGCAGGAGTCAATTATCAACAGCATTCACTATTCGTATGATATAACTGTTAACGTTTTTTCAGTTATAACAGGTATAAGGAGGAGAAAAGCGTGAATACGATCTATGGAAATAAAGTAATTGGTAACAACAACACCATTTCCATTAACGGTCAGAACTGTTTAGAAGGAGAAAATAAGAAGGTTGATGTGAAAAAGACGACAAATGCTAATAACATTAGTCGGATAACTGTCAACTGTGACTTGGCCGATGTCCAGATAAACGCAGTAGATACTAATAATATCACTACACATTTTTTTGGGCAGGTAACAACCGATGGTTCTATCCATTTTGATGTTTCCGTAATTGGAAACGAGGTCAAAATTGTAGAAACCATAACGGGCAGTTATGTTACTAGCGATCTGCTATTTCTTCATATCGACATTCCCTCAAGGATGTTGGATTCAATAGTGACGCTGATCGAGTAGAGGATAACACTTAGTGTGTTTTTCCCCTCTCACACCACCACTCAAGCGGTTCTCGCAAGTGGCGGTTC
>CAKPLD010000094.1 GCA_934167225.1 uncultured Clostridia bacterium
TGTGATTGAAGGACTTTTAGAGCTTATTAGCAGAATTTTTGGAAAGAGTTCATGCTCCGCCATGGAAGGGTGCCAATAAAAAATACACCTCCTTTCAAAGGTGTATTTTTTTATTATAGTTTTTTATTTATTTTGTTATTTTTAACATTATCGTGTCTAAATCTATTTTTATAACATTTCCTATTTTTTCGTACCCACAAACCATTGTGGTATTGACCTGTAATTTGCATTTTTCACCAAATATTTTTATAAATCCCGTCTGATGATTATATTTTACAGAAGCATTATCTATTTCAATTTTTCCATCTATTCCCCTTTCAAATTCAAGGTTTATTTTTGCATTTTCTTCATATTCTTTAAGTTTTTCAGTTAATTCATTTTCATTAAATTTTGCCATAGTAAGTCCTCTCTTTCTATATTATTATTTACTATTTTTAAAATTTATATTCATGATAACTTAATAAGCTTTTGACTTCCTATCTTGAATAATTTTTTATTCATCACCTCGAATCGCGAATTTTTGAGTTTAGAATTTTGAATTGTAAATAATTTTGTCGACATTAATTTATAGTATGTTAACACATATTTTATATAAAATCTAGCGAACATACAAAAAAATAAGGTATTAATTTTATTTAGCTGTTTTGCTAATAAAAATTAATACCTTTTATTTTTATCTATACATTTTTAATATTCCTTTTTCTAAATATTGTAAAACTTACTATTAGCATTATTGCAAAATAGATTATGCATATAGCTATTGAAAATGGAACAGTTAGTCCTTTTAATAGAGGTAATTTTCCATAAAAGTATTGTGTAAAATCCCAATTCGGTGTTACAAAATATTTTAGCCATTTAATATCATAATAATATGCAAATTGATTTATGATGCTCGATGCCATATATCCCATTAATGTTATAGTTATTGCAACTGGTGTGTTGTTAAATATTGTGCTTAAAGAAAATGCTAGTGTTCCTAGTAACACATATTTTGGCAATTTTCCAATTCCAGTAATTATAATATTTTTTAGAATTCCCATCTCTATAAGTTTGCCTGTATTATGATTATATATAACTGCTGGAATTTTTAATGAGTCAAATCCGAAAACTATCCCGCCTACTATGAATTGTAAAACTACGGTAGTTGCCATTATAAATAATATTGTTATAATAATTGTTATAAATTTGGCAATTAAAATTTTTGCTCTACTATATGGCCTAACAAGTAATAGTTTTATTGTACCTTTGTTAAATTCATCACTAACTATTGCTCCTGCAATTAATACAATTGTGATTATTATAAACAATTCATATTTTGAAAATACATCTAGTAAAAAGCTTCTTGAGTTTGATTCGTTGTATATGTCTTTTTCTTGTTCTATTGCATATTTACTTTTGGCTTCGTCTTCTTTTGCTGTTTGATATTGTTTTTCTTCTTCATATGTTTTGTTATTTGTGTTTTCTAATTCATTTAGTGTAAGTTTACTTTGTAAATACGTACTTAATGCTTCGTTTTTGTAGTTTTTTCCATATGCAATATCATATTTTAATCTCATTTCTAATGTTTCTATTTGTATTTGTGTTACTTTGTCTTGTGATTTTTCGTCTAGTCCTTCTTGTGATGCCTTTAGAGCTTCAATTTCTTCTGTTGTAAAACTTTTCCAGTCATTTGCTTGTAATCTTTCTACAAATTTATTATATTTTTCTTTTGCCTCGTTTAAGGCTTCTTCATCTTTTATTTTGTATGTATATGTATTTATTGGTGATATGTAACTCTCGGCTTTGTCTTGTATTAGTTGGTATTGCCATGATTCTTTATCATATTGTTTTAAAAGTTCATATATATCTACTTCTGTTTTGTCTCCTACATAAAGGTCTAAATCTTGTGCATTTTCTATATTTAGATTTTTCATTTCTTCTTTTAATACATTTATATAGCTTTCACTATAATATTCATATCCATTATTTTTATATACATGTTTATACATGACATTTGATAGTATGATATATGCCAATATAACTACTAACATTATGTAAAAACTTTTCTTTTTTACTATCTTTGTTATTTCATTTTTTACTAAATTATTCAATTACATTACCCCCTGTCTTTTTTAAGAATGCATCTTCTAGGCTTATTATTTCTTCTGTTACACTATAAACCTTTTTGTTTGCTTCTACTAGCTTCTTTATGATTTGAGGTATTTCTTCTTTTGTAACGTTTATTTTGAATTTTGTCTCTTCTCCTTTTGTTATTTCTTTTCCTAATATTTTTTCGATATTTTCTAAATTGTCTAATTCTATAATATATGATTGTTCTACTTTTTTTACTTCATTTATTGTGCTTGTTTCTACTATTTTTCCGTTTTTTATTATTGTTACTTTGTTGCAAAAACTTTCTAGCTCTGATAAATTGTGACTTGAGATTACTATTGCCATTTTTTCTTTTTCTGCTAGTTTTTTTATTAGTTCTCTTAGTTCTTTTATTCCTTCTGGGTCTAACCCGTTTGTTGGTTCGTCTAATATTAGTAGGTTTGGCTTGTTTAGTATTGCTTGTGCTATTCCTAGCCTTTGTCTCATTCCTAATGAGTATTTTGATACTTTGTCTTTTATTCTTTGCTCTAGTTTTACAAGCTTTACAACTTCATCTATTCTTTTTTGGTCTACATTTTTGTATAGGTTTGCTATTAGTTTTAGATTTTCATATCCGCTTAAATACATATACAAGTCTGGGTTTTCTACTATCGTTCCTACTTTTTCTATTGCCTTTTCGAATTCTTTTTGTATGTCATATCCATTTATTTTTACTGTTCCTTTGTCTATGCTTTGCAATCCTAGGATTAGTTTTATTGTTGTTGTTTTTCCTGCTCCATTTGGTCCTATGAATCCTAGTATATCTCCTTTTTTTACTTCTAGCGATACATTTTCTAGTATTTGCTTTTTGCCGAAGTGTTTGCATAGATTTTCACATTTTAGTATTATTTCACTCATTTTTTATCCCCTTTCTTTTGATAGTTTTAGTATACTATATTTTTGGGGTTTGTCAATGATATTAATAAATTCTTTAAAAATAAGCTATTGCCATTCCTAGTCCACTATTTCCTTTTTCCTTATTTGTCATAAAATTCATTTATAATCACCTCAAAAAAACAGAGATACCTTTTCAAGTACCCCTGTTTTTATTATATATGGTGCGTTAGCAAGAGACGTATGCGAAAAACGCCTAGCACAAAAGCACCTTATTATCCGTTTCAAAATTAGCTATAGCAATGGTTTGTAAAGGATGCATATACAAGTGCGAGTTTTTTTCACCATAACTATATTTATAATTTAACATAACATTTTATATTTTGCAATAGACTTTTAAAATATTTTACTTCTTCAAGTTCCTCTTCTTGCAATTTGCATTCATTTATATTTAAATTTTTTCTTACATAATATACTGTAAAATGTGCTTTTTCATTTGT
>CAKPLD010000095.1 GCA_934167225.1 uncultured Clostridia bacterium
GAGCAACTGACTTGTAATCAGTAGGTCGTCCGTTCAAATCGGACAAGTGGCTCCATTATTGTCAATAGTTTTGAGAAAGCTCTTAATTGTTGGCTTTTTTATATTTAAAATCAGGTGATTCTATGTTGTGTTTAAATTGTAATTCAGAAATAAATAAAAGAAATAAATATTGTTCAAATAAGTGTCAGACAGAATATCAATATATAAAGAAAGGAATTTCTACAAAAATGAATTCGAAAATAATCTTAATTTCCGGAGCCTCTCAAGGTATTGGAAAACAAACATCAATAGAATTAGCACAAAACGGATACACTATAATAGCCAATTACAACAAATCTGAACAATCTGCCATAGAGCTAAAAAATAACTTTAATATAGATATATTTAAAGCAGATGTTTCAAAAAGTGAAGAAATAAAACAGCTAGTAAACTATGTTCTAGAAAAATACAAAAAAATAGATGTACTTATAAACAATGCCGGAATATCACAAACTCAACTTTTTACAGATATAACAGATAATGATTGGAATAAAATGATTAACACAAACTTATATTCATGTTTTAAACTAACACAAAATTGCTTGCCAAATATGATACATAATAAATCCGGTTGTATAATAAATATTTCTTCAATGTGGGGACAAGTTGGTTCATCATGTGAAAGCTTATATTCAATTACTAAAGCAGGAATAGATGCCATGACAAAATCTCTAGCTAAGGAACTTGGTCCATCAGGAATTAGGGTGAATTCAATTGCCCCAGGTTTTATAGACACCTCAATGAATAAATGCTACACTGCTGAAGAAATACAAAATATAATTGACGATACTCCATTAGAAAAAATAGGACAACCAAGCGATATTTCGAAATGTATAAAATGGCTTATTGAAGATAATTTTACCACAGGGCAAATTATTTCTGTAAATGGCGGTTTAGTTATAAATTAAAAAGATTATCCACATATTAATAACAATATGTGGATAATCTTTTTAATTCTCATTTCCAGCTTTCTTTTTATAATTTCCGGATATTACTTTTGGTAGATATGTTATTATTTTATATACTGCCAATTTTATTTTTTTACTCCATATATATGATTTTCTTAATTGTTTTGCTGTTCCTATTGATTTTGGTTCATCATCTAAAACAATTAATTCTTGAGATACTTTTTCCAAAGGAAATACATAATTCTTTCCTTCATTATTATCCCACTCTTCTTTTTCGTTTTTAAAACATAGTTCAAAGCTTTCTCCTTCTAGTAGAGCTATTTCTGTTTGAAATCCTAGTTCTGTTTTTTCCATTTCTATATCATTTACATTATTCCATTGCTCACCAAAACCATAGTGTATTGTAACCTTTTCACTATTTTCCTGGTAGAATCTTCCCGTATATGAGATTTTTACTCTACTATTTTCAATTAACTTGTCTGTATTAAAAAATATATTTTTAGTTAATTCCATTTCACATCTTCTCCCTTTTTATCTTTTGCTAATAGCAATTATATTATACTTTTTTATATTAATCAAGTATTTTCGAAAAAATTTTTCAAAATTTTACATTTCTGGATTTTTTTCTTCTTTACAAAAAAATTTTTTTATGTTAGTATTTTGTTAAAAAATTAATTTAAAAGAGGTTTATAATGGATAAAAAATTAAAAAAAATATTTTGTGTTTTTTTTGTAATATTATTTTTCCTGCTTATATTTTCGGTATTTTTTGCACTTATAAATATAAACAACAACAACATTTTATCTGGTATTTCTATAAACAACATTGATATTTCTGGGCTCTCTAAAGAAGATGCTACATCCAAAATATTAGATATTATTGAAAATAAAAAAGCAAAAAATTTGGATATAAAAATCGAATCAAATGAAGAAATTACAGAAACTTATGATTATTTAGAAGTAAATTACAATTTAACAAATTCAATAAATGAAGCATTTAATATAGGTCGTTCCAGCAATATCTTCAAAAATAATTTTGATATACTAAATTTATTTTTTAACCCCAAAAATATCAACTTAAATATTGAAATTAATAATGAAAAATTATCTTCGCTTGTAAATGAATTATCTGCAAACCTTGAAAATAAGGTTATTCAAAGCAGTTATTACATAGAAAACAACAATTTAATTATTACCAAAGGAACATCAGGTGATATAATAAATGCTGAAGACTTTTCTAGCAAACTATATAGTATTTTAGAAAATCTATCATCTGATGAAAACACTATTCAAGTTTTAACAAGCAATGTTGAACCAGATCCTATAAATATTGATAAAATTTACAATGAAATTCACAAAGATGTAAAAAATGCGTATTACGAAAGTGATCCTTTTAAGATTTATCCAGAATCAATTGGAATTTCATTTAATTTAGATACAGCAAAAACTTTACTTAACACAGAGCAAAATGAATATACTATAGAACTAGAATACACATATCCGGAAGTTACCATTAATGACCTTAATATAAATACTTTTAAGGATAAACTCTCTTCATTTACAACTTATTATGATACCTCCAACAAAGATAGAGCTAAAAATTTAGAATTATCTGCTCAAAAAATTAATGGTAAAATAATTTCACCAGGTGATGAGTTTTCATATAATTCAATAGTTGGTGCGAGAACAATTGAAGCAGGTTATAAAGAAGCTAAAATATACTCAAATGGTCAGGTTGTAGATGGCTTAGGTGGTGGAATATGTCAGCTTTCATCCACATTATATAATGCTGTGTTTTCCGCAAATTTAGATGTAACTGAACGCCATAACCATCAATTTTTAACATCATATGTAAAAGAGGGAAGAGATGCTACAGTTGTTTATGGATCAAAAGATTTTAAATTTAAAAATAATCGCTCTTTTCCTATTAAAATTGAAACAAAAGTTAGTAGTGGCGTAGTTACATGTTCTATATATGGAATAAAAGAAGATCCAGAATATGATGTTAGCTTCGATGTTGAAACAGTTTCCTCTGCAGAACCTAACATAAAATATGAATATGATTCTTCATTGCCTTATGGTGAACAAAAAATTAAACAAAGTGGATCAAATGCTATGACAGTTAATGTTTACAAGATTGTAAAGTTAAATGGAAGTATCATTTCTAAAACTCTGGTATATCAAGACATTTATAAGGCTTTGGATAAAATTGTGAGTTATAATTCATAACTCACAATTATTGTTAGCTTATGTATAATAATGTTACTATTTGCAGCTATTAAAACCGGTTCAAATTAGAATAATTATTAAAAAATCTATTGACAAAATTCAAATTTGGGCTTATACTATTAAAGTGTTTATGTAAAAAATCTATGGCTCATTAGCTCAGTTGGTAGAGCAACAGACTCTTAATCTGGCGGTCCTCGGTTCGATCCCGAGATGGGTCAC
>CAKPLD010000096.1 GCA_934167225.1 uncultured Clostridia bacterium
ATCTACTCCTTCTGGTTTTCTAGGATGCGCAAATGCTTCATAATTTCCATTACTATAATACATAATTTTTCCTCCTTCGATTTTTTTATATTTTACTTATAACATATAATCGTGAAATTTTTGTGAATTTGGGTCAGTTTTTTTTTATTATTTTCAATTTTTTTAATTTATTCATTAAATAAAAAAATAATCTCATAGTAAACTAAAATAGCTTACTATGAGTTTAAACTTTCCACAATAAAATTTATCACTTTTTCTATACTCTCTTTCTTCTTATATTTTTCATCTTTTTGCTCAACTAACTCAGCAAAATATTTTCCAGTTTCTGGAATAACACTAATAGAATCCAATGGATATCCTACATTTCTTTTTTCAATTGGTTTGTCTACTAAATAAAAATCATCTTTGCTCCAAGTAAATTTAAAAATTCCTTTATCTGTACAAACAACCATGCCATAAACCCATTTAGCTGTTAGTTCATTTCCGTATTTTTTTACTAATTTAGTATAGTATTCTATCATTTCTTCGTCATTTAATCTTTTTCCATTAACTCTTCTAACATTTGTTCCAGGTTGTTCTTCTTCTGAAATTCCTTCTATAAAAAGGCAATCATCCATACCTATTGTAGGTATTTTGGTTTTATCATAATATGTTTTAGCTTTTATATATGCGTTTTCAAGAGCATTTTTTCCATTTTCATTAATATCTATTTCTTCATCTAAATCTTTTATTGTTATTAATTCTATTCCATCTTCGGCTAATTGTTCTCTATATTTTTTTGCTTTTGCCGGATTTGTTGTTGCAAATAATACTTTCATTTTTACCTTCTTTTCCTTTCATAATAAAAAATAAACATTAACAATTTTGTATTTCCACTCATTGATTGATACAAAAATCAGGGCTTTTTATTATATAATATTGTTTTTCAAATTATTTTAATTCTATCTCCATAAATGCTATAAAAGATGGTACACTTCCTAACAAATAAAATAAATTTGTAATAATAATACTAGCCTCTTCTTTTGAACCTGGGGCATAATATTCTATATCTTCCGAATCCTCAATTATATCAATATCATTTTTCAATATTTTTATAATATATGGATTTGCTTCTTGTACATCCTTTAAAAATTTCTTTGATTTTTTATAATCTCCCTTTTTAAAATACATTATTGCCATTGGAAAAAGCATAAATGCAGAATATTCATTAAATTTCTTATACACTTTTTCACATTCTTCAAATTTTTCTAACATATTTCTTCAAATTCTGCAATAAAACATTCAACATCAATATTTTCAGGATTTATTTCTAATGCTTGTGTGAAAATATTTTCTCTGTTTCTTTGCTCATATAAGTACCTCCTAAAAAATTATTATTTATGTTATATCACATTCTACTCGAATTCTCAATCCATATCAAAATCATGTATTACATCTCTTATTTTAGCTCTAGCACTGCCACACACTCCACATGGCTCGTAAAACAAAACATATCAAAAGGCTGAATACTCTTAACCACATAAGACTCTTCCAATAATCTTAAATCCCTCACCAAACTTGCCGGATTACAACTTATATAAACTACTCTCCTAGGTTTAACCTTCAAAATATTACTTATACTAGTTTTATCTAATCCTTTTCGAGGAGGGTCAACAATAATAACATCAGGTACAATTTTTCGATTTTCAATTAAATCAGTTAATACCTCTTCTGTATCACCAGCAATAAAATGAGTGTTTTTAAACTCGTTAAATTCGGCATTTTCTTTTGCCATTTCAATTGCCTGTTCTACAATTTCCACTCCATAAACCTCTTTTGCCGATGTGGCCATAAATATAGAAATTGTGCCAATTCCGCAATATAAATCAAACACAATATCATTTTTGGTAATTTCTGCTTCTTCTATTGCATAATTATATAAAGCTTCTGCCTGCACCGGATTTACTTGATAAAAAGATAGTGGAGAAATTTTGAAAAAGTAATCTCCTAATCTATCTGTAATATAATCTCTTCCTAATATTACAATATTTTTATCTCCTAATATTACATTTGTTTTCTTCATGTTAACATTTACAATAACAGATACTATAGAATGGCAAGCTCCTCTAAGTGCTTCTGCAATTTTTTTAGCATGAGGTAATTCTTTTGCATTTATTACCAAAATCACCATGTATTCTCCTGTACTTTTAGCTGCTTTTACTACAACATGTCTCATTAGTCCTTGTCCAGTTTTTTCATCATACACACTTAATCCGAATTCATTTATAGCATCCATTACATATTTTGCAATCTGAATTGATTTAATATCCTGAATTGCGCATCCCTGAATAGGTATTATTTCATGTGTTCTTTTTGCAAATACTCCCATTGTCGTTTTTCCATTTTTGTCTTTTCCTATTGGAAACTGCAACTTATTTCTATAATGATATGGATTTCCCATTGCAAATGTTTTATTTACTTCTATTGGATATAGTAGGGTTTTATTTACTAATGATTGTACAGCATTTTGTTTCATATTTAGCGTTTCTTCATAGTCCACGTGTCTTAGGTTGCACCCTCCACATCTTTTATATGTGACACAGTCTGGAGCTATTCTATATTTTGATTTTTCTATTATTTCAACTATTTTTCCAAAAGCATATGAAGAGTGAACTTTGACTATTAATATTTTTACTTTTTCTCCTTTTAGGGCTCCGGATATAAATATTGTATAATCTTCTATTTTGGCTATTCCTTCTCCTTCAAATCCATTATCTATTATATTTACTATATATTCTTTGTTTTTTTGAACAGGTATTTTATTCAAGATTTTTCCTCCATTATATATTTTTTATTCTATGAAAATAGAAATTTAATGTATTTTGGTTAGACATTTTTTTGATTTCGTGCAAATCGACAAAAAAATAATACCAAGGCAAATTTTACAAGCCCTTGGTATTACTGCACTTGGTGCGGATGAAGGGACTTGAACCCCCACGTCGTTGACACTGGTTCCTAAGACCAGCGCGTCTGCCAATTCCGCCACATCCGCATTTCCGATTGACAAAAACAATTATAATACAATATCACCATTTTTGTCAATAGAATTTTTAAATTTTTTTATTTTTTATTTTCCCATTTTTTTCCATTTTTCTTTTGTTTTTTATAAAACCTTACGTCATCTTCTCCTTAATCCTAACCAAAGTATTCAAAGCATCAATAGGAGTAAGCTCATTTAAATTAACCATATCAAGCTCATGCGCAACCTCAGCTAGCTTGTAATTAAACATATCAAATTGCCCTTCAACTTTTTTCTTGTCCTCTTTTTCAGGCTTCTTATCTTTTAAAACACTCTTTCTCTCTAAAGACTTTAAAATTTCATTTGCTCTTTTAGT
>CAKPLD010000097.1 GCA_934167225.1 uncultured Clostridia bacterium
AGCTTATTAGCAGAATTTTTGGAAAGAGTTCATGCTCCGCCATGGAAGGGTGCCAAAAATAATGCTTATAAGCTCTAAAAGTCCTTCAATCACACATTAATCCCCCAAAAATTAATAATTATTCTAATTCGAACCGGTTTTAATAGCTGTGAATAATAACAATTTTGCACTTTGATTTATTAGTTGCATAAAATAATCTGCATATATTTCTTTCATTAAAAAAACAAGAAAACAACCATGTTTTTTGCTATTTTTGATATATAATAGTTCAAAATTTAAAAATTCCCCTATAGAAAGCAGATTAAGATTTCTTTTAAATCCTAATCTGCTTTCCATTACTTTTCTTTCACTCCATAAAATTCCGCAATCAACTCATCTAACTTAACACTTAGCTTATATATATAATCATAATCCTTGCCTTCTTCAATGCTCTTATTTAATTCATCTCTTAATTTACAAATTTCATCATTTAACATATGTCTCAACTCCTTTAAGTCACAAAAATTACTTTTTCTTTATTCTCTTACATATACTACTAAATTAACACATATTTTTTGTCACGTCAAGTACTTTTGTGTAGTTTCCGAAACTTTCGTAAGCCTTTATTCTACGGTGTTTTAGGATATTTGATAACCTTCGACAACATCTGTTATTTTACAACAGAAAGGACCATTTTATCTAACGCAAAATTATCTTTTAAAACCTGATTTACAAAATTCAAATCCATAATATCAACTTCTTCTAAATAATCAAATGAATTGATTCCTTTCATAAAATCAGATAAAAACATTCTTGCAATAGATGTAACATCGTTATATTCTTTTACATATTCGCCATAAATCATTTTTTTAATTCTTTCAAAATCTTGCTCATTTAAACCCTTTTTCTTAAAGCTTTCTATTTCTTCTTTTAATCTTTCAAATAAAATATCCGGATCATTTGCATTTTCTGTAATCAAAATATGGGCATAATTCTCTCCAAATTCATATGATAAATTTGGCATTGCAAATATATTTCCTGTTTGATACATTTCTTTGTAAAGGTTAGAACTTTCACCTATAAGCATGTTTAAAATTATTTCCATCGCAATATGAACTCTAACCTTTTCATTTTGGTTAGGCACCTTACATTTAATTCCTATTGTAAAAATTGGTTTACTTACATTCATATCTTGCTCTATTTTTGGTTTTACAATTCTTTCTGGTTCATCCTCAAAAATTCTTTTAATCTCTCCATTTTGAGCTGTATCTAATAATCTTTTTTTAATCTCTTCTAATAATTTTTCTGGATCGAAATCTCCACTTACTACTAAACACATATTTGATGGGTTATAAAATGTATTATAACATTTATACAAAATATCTTTATCAATATTACTTATTGTTTTCACAGTTCCTGTAATATCAAGCTTTACAGGATTTTTATAATACATAGCATCTAATGCATTTAGGTAAACTCTCCATTCAGGGTAATCGTCATACATTTTTATTTCTTGACCAATTATTCCTTTTTCTTTTTCAACATTTTGGTCAGTAAAATATGGATGTTGCACATAGTCCATAAATTCGTCTAAAGCTTCATAAAAATTATCTGTGCATTCATATAAATATGCTGTATGGTCGTTTGTTGTATAAGCATTTGCACTTACTCCAATTGAAGTTAACACATCTAAACTATTTCTTCCATTTTCTTGTTCAAACATCTTATGCTCTAAAAAATGAGCTACACCTTTTGGTACCTCTATTGGCTCATTTTCGCCAGGTACAACAAATTTATTATCATTAGAACCATAATGAGTTCCCCAAATTATATATTTTTTCTGTATTCCCTTCTTAGGTATAATCATTACTGTTAAACCATTTTTTAGTTTTTCTATATATAAAGTTTCTTTTACTTTCGAATTAAAAATTGTCTGCATATCTTCCCTCCTAATTTCTCAAAAAGTATATTGTATTTATTTCTACTTTTGATGCTACATTTTGTATTTGTTCTTTTGTAACTTTGCTTATATTTTCTTTATATTGTTCTATTGTTTGGTTAGAATCTGTAAGTTCCTGACCTAAGAAATATATAATTTCCGTATCTTGTTCATCATCAATAGTATTAATTTGTGAAATTATACCTTTTTTCTCATTTTCAATTTGCTCATCTGTAAAATCTCCATTTTTCAGATCCTCAATTTGTTTTCTAATTATATCTATTGCTTTATCAAAATTTTCTATTTCAATTCCCGCATTTATAAAAATATTGCTCTTATATCTTACATAACTTGAACTTGCAGTATATGCCAAACTTGCTTTTTCTCTTACATTTTGGAATAACTTTGAATTTGCACTTCCACCTAGTAAGCTATTGTATAACATTGATTCACATTTTAAATTGTCATCTTTTAAATCTTCCTCGTTAAATGTAATATCACATCCAATTACAATTTTGCCTTGTGCAACATCTAGTTTTTCCTCAACTTTTCTTTCCTGTGGTTGTTCTCTTGATATTATTTTATTTACTATATAGTTTGCATTTCTTGGGTTTAAATTATTTATATCTGCATTTCCATTTATAATTTTCAAAGTACCATCAATATCAACTTTTCCCGAAACAAAAATATCGATTTTACATTCCTTTAAAACCTTTTGATAATATTCATATAAATTTTTGCTATTTATTTTCTCTAAATCTTCTATATAACCATAATTAAAAAATCCAGCTGGTTCATCCTTATACATTTCTTCCACGCATCTTGACCTTGCATAAGCAGCTTTATTATCCTTTCTTCCCTCTATTCTTTGTTTTATGTTTTCCTTTTCTTGATTTACATATTCTTCTTTAAATTGACCATTTTCCAAATATGGATTAAAAACTATTTCAGTCAATCTTTCGATACTCTCTTTCAACATATTTTCACCCTGCTGTGGAAGAAAATCATCATTTAAACTTTCCAAATAAAATTTTATTACATGATTGTCTCCATTTTTATTTAAACCACAATCAAAATCTGCTCCATACATCCCCTCCAAAGTTTTACTTATATCTTCTTGCGTTGGCATATTTTTTGATCCTCTCCTTAACACAGCCGAAAGCACAGCATCATATGTTACATATTCTTTCGATAGCGGGATCGTCAAAAATATTGCTATTAAGTTTGTTTTAAATTTATCAGTGTTTATGTTGTGTAACTTTATTCCCTGTTTGATTTCTTGTTTTTTGTATTCCATTTTTTCATTTCCTCTCTTTTGATTTTTTCATATGTTTTAGTATACTACAAATCATTTATATTATTCAAGTACTTTTTAAGGAAGGAAGAAGGGGAACGGAAGAAGGAAGGGAAGGAAGAGGAAGGACGTTGTCGGCTATCTCCTCATTTGGGGACGG
>CAKPLD010000098.1 GCA_934167225.1 uncultured Clostridia bacterium
TTTGTACTTTGTTTTGCTTTTGAGGCATTATCTATTATTCCATTTTGTCCTGTTAATGTTGATATACTTACTCCTGCCAAAATAATTAAAATAATTATTGTCACAACTAATGCTATCAATGTTATACCTTTGTTTCTCTTTAATGTTTTATAAAACATCTTTTATCCTCCCTTTACAAAATATTTCTACTTTATGCTATCACACTTTGCATCCATTTGCAATCTTTTTACAATCGTTTTATATTACATTTTTATTACAAACATATTACAAAAAAGAATATATTTGTCGAATAAAAAACTTTGAGTCCACAAAAATAAACTCAAAGTAATCCATCTTTTCTACTTAATATTACTTCATTATATCGCTCTCCAATTAAGCTGTATTTTAACATATTTTTACATTTTGGTCATTACCCCAATAAAATGAGATTTTTAAAAATTAATATTTCTAAAAATTTGACATATAATAAAATATGTGCTATTATAACTACAACAACATTGAAAAAAGAAATCAATCAAGACAAAATAAAAAAGACTAGGTAAAGTGCAAGAACCTAGTCTTTTTTGTGTGCTAATCTTCAAATAGTATTTTTACAATTAAGTAAATAACTATAAGTTTCAATAGCTGAAAGAAATCTTTCAAGACAAAACCTCCTTCCTGCCACTAAGCAAGTCGGCAATAGATACTATATTTTTTCATACTTTGTGTCCAATTACGTGATTTTTTCCATATTTTAGGAGACTATCAATAACTGTCAGGCGCGTTTTTAGTCTCCACCTCTCTTGATACTCTAAGGATAGAAAAAAATGTCGGGTATTAAGCGATTGTATTTCACAATTATTTTTAAATTTAAGCATAAAGAAAAAGCACTCTCTTTCACAAGAATTTCTTGTTACTAGAACGTGCTTTTATATTTATATGTTTACCGATTTTACGGAAGGAATAAAACTTGTATGGCATATATACTCTATATAAATCCTTAAACTTACATATCTGACAATTTTATGCCATATTACGCAGACCGGACGGAAACCGTTGTTGTCGTTGCTATTTCCATTGTTGTTGTTAAAGTAGAACAGACCTGCATTGGAACCATTATTGTAGTTGCCTCCACGTTTGAAAACAGGGTTGTTCGAATTCACAAAGTTCGAATAATTCAGTTTTATCCCTATATATAAATTTCCCATTTTACGCTAGCCTCAAGAGCTTGCATAAAATATCGTTATATCTAATTTATCTCTCTTATATTTTTCTGGCTTTACTGTTTATATATGCATATCACATTTCAGATAGCACATTACTTTACTACGCAGACCGGACGGAAACCGTAGTCGTTGTAGCTATCTCCATTGTTGTAGTGGAAGAAGAACAGACCCGCACCGGAACCATTGAAGTAGCCGCCCCCACGTAAGAAAACAAGGCAGTACAGACCCACAAAGCGAGAATAATCTGAAAACCAAGATTTTGAACCAGTGCTACTAAAAGATGTTTCAAATACCGCATCTCCAAATTTTGAAGAATCATATTTATCATATACATCTATATATTTATTTATATAAGCCCTGTCTGTATTTGTAGTTAATGCATTAATATATTTTGTATAACAAGCTGCAACATATTCGTATGCTCCACCACTCATGTCATATATTCCATATACATTTTTTGTTGTACTGGCAGTTATTCCGTTTGCTGTATTATATTTGTCTGTCACACTTGTTGTAGATGTTGTTGAACCACTTCCTACACCTGTTATATAACTACTATTTGTATTTATACATATTTCAGCTCCATTTAATCCATATTTACTATGTGCAAGGTATGAAACCGCTCCCCATTCAATATTTTTTGTCATATGTGTATCAACATTATTTTTATTATTAAAATATGTGGTATATTTGTCATCGCTTGTTAAGTTTAGACATGTTGTAAATATGTTAGCAGAAGTAATGTTTCGCCAACTTGTAACACTTGGTTTTATGTGTAATGTTGAATTAGTATTACTTGCTTCAAATTTTGCAAACCAAAATCCTGATATTTCTTCTTCTCCAAGTGTAAAAGCTGGTTCTAATACCCATTTGCCTTGAGGTGTTGTGCCATCAGTATTAATATAACTTATTACTTCTCCTTGGATACTACTATCTAAAAATTCATTCGTCTTTTCTTTTAAAAATGCTATATCTATAGTTCCACCTTTGCTTCTGTCTGTTGAATCATTATATGTTATTCTATAAGCATATCTTGGAATCCATACCCACATGCTTCCATCTTTTGTCATTGCATTTGCCCATTTGCTTCCTGTAGTAACATTTGTTTCACCTGCATATTTTATTGCTGTCATTCCATCTGCAAGTTTTGGTGCATTTACTTGAGTTCCAGTATAATTTTCTCCATTTTTATATGCATATGAGTACCAATCATTTCCACTGTTACTTGCATCTGCAGTTGTCCAATTTTCTTCAATATTTGCCACTTTTATTTTTCCGCTTACCTGTATCTCTGGACTTGCTGATGAATTTTTTCCGTTTTTATCTGTTGCTACTATTTCTACTACATAATTTCCATTTTCTGTTATTTCTACACTTGCAGTTCCTTTTTCTAAATCTATTGTTGCTCCTTCTATTTCTGTTCCACTTGCTTTTTTTATTTTTATACTTGTTACTGTTAAGTCACTTATATTTGTTATTGTTATATTTAGTTTTGCTCTTTCTGGTAAGTTACTATTTGATGTTTCTGTTATTTCTGTTCCATCTGTATTTGTTACTGTATAGCTTATTTGTGGCATAGTACTTACCTCTGTTATATTTCCATATTGGTCTACTTGGTATGATGATTTTCCCATTGTTACTGTTACTGGAAATGTTGTTCCTGTTACTCTTCCTCCTTGACTTTCTATTTCTGTTTTTAACTGATTTAGGTCTATTAATCCATCTGTCCCAATTGATGACGTTACTGCAAATTTTACTAATTCGTCGTTTTGTGCAT
>CAKPLD010000099.1 GCA_934167225.1 uncultured Clostridia bacterium
AAGAAAAAAGAAGCTGTTAGGCTTTTAAAGGAGATGAACTATACTTATATTGATTGGAATTGTTTAAATAATGATTCCATGAAAAAATATAATAATTATCAATTATTATATAATTTGAAAAAAACTTGTAAGGGAAAAGATACATTGGTTATTTTAATGCATGATACTAAAGATGTAAGTAATTCTTCTAATGTTCTTAAAGATTCTATTCAATATTTAAAATCAGAAGGGTATACTTTCAAAAATTTTTACGATATTTTGTAGTCCAAAATATCCTTGCTATATTAATAACAAGGATATTTCTTTATTTCTTCTTTTTACTAAATGTTGGTATTTCTTCTACAAAATTATCTTTTGCAACAACCACTAATTTTCTTACTATTTCACTTATCATGTTTTTACTATCTTCATCTAAATTTTTATAATTTTTTAGCATAATTCCAACATTTTTAAACCATTTTTCTCTAATTTGTACAGTGCTTTCTGCTTCTGTGGTATTTAAAATATCAAATATTGTATCAATAACAATTTCTCTTTGTTTTGGTTCTACATTATCAAGCCATTTTTTTATTGTTTTATCAACAAACTCACTTCCATTTGTAACTTCTTTTAAGCTTATAACTTTAGTACCTTGAACTTGCCAGCTATATAAATCATGTTGCATAATTCCTTTTTGAATACTTTTTACAACTGTATATTTTTCTTCATGATTTAAAAGTCTTCCTATTACAGATGATTGTGGAATATATGTATGAACTTTTTTTATCATTTCTTTATATTCTTTGGTGTTTATTATTTCATCCGAAAATCCTGGTCCATCATTATTATATACATTTAGAATCCTTTGCTTTATTTCTTCACTGGCGAAAACTGCTGAATATACTGCTAAATTGCCTCCTTTTGAATGTCCTCCTATTCGTATTTTCTGCGGATATTTTTTTGCTATATCGTTTATGTATTTTACCGAATCTAATTGTGCAGCAATATGGGTCTGAAAACTCATATTAAAGTCTTCTTTCCAGCCAATTATTGTATTGTCTGTTCCTCTATATGAAATAAAAATAGTATCATCAGGAAGTACTATTGTAATTGCTGAAAACTGTTTTTCTTGCTCTGGGTCAAATTTGTTTATAAAATCTGTTGCTATCATTTTCCCAAATCTTTTTGACTTTCCTAAAAGTGGTAAAAGTTCACTGTCATCTGGCCATAATATTTCTAGTTTGTTTTTGTCTGTTTTTTCAAATCTTTTTGCTATTTCTTCTATTGTTAGTTCTTCGTCTTTTGTCATTAGGCTTTCAAATGGTAGGTATGAAAATCTTGAGAGAATTAGGCTGTCTATTTCGTTGAATTCTGATATTTTTAGCTCTAGGTCGCCTCTCCATTTTATATAATCATTTATGTTTGGCATATTTAAAACTTCCTTTCAATTCTTATTTGTGTTTATTTTATCATTTAATTATTATTTTTTGCAAGCCCTTAATTTTTATTTGTTCAAATTCATATATTTCAAACATTTTTCTTCTAATCTTTTAAAATTACATATATTAAATTTTTTTCTCGTTTCTTCTTTTATTCCTAATTTATATACCTCCATTGCCTTTTTCTTTATTTTTTCTCTGTTAACATTACAATAATGTAATTCTTTAATTAATAAATTTTTGTATTTTTCATCTTCCTTTGAAAAATCTTTTTGATTTAAATATTCTATCGGACATGGAAACATAAAAGAAAATCTTAAAGATGATATTGGTTTCATTTCTTTAGTATTTTTATCCTTATCCATAATAAGAAATACTGTATGTTGTTTTTTATTAAAAGATGAAACTGGTGCAAAATAATTAAAGTTATTTATCGTTAAAACTACACCACAAAAAAATTTTTTATGTTTTTCATAATCTATATTAGGTATTTTATCATCCCCATATTCCTTTAAATACTTTATGTATTCACTATCAACTTCATAAAATTTTAATTTTATTTTAAAACATCTCCTTTACAAAAAAATCGAGGGTTAAAATTAAGTTTTAACCCCCATAATTACTGTTATGCTTTTTTTGAGAAGCACTTACTCGAATATATCGCTCGCCATTTTTTATGAGTTGCGAAACACTCGAATATATCACTCGCCATTTTTGATGAGCTGCGAAACACTCGAATTATAAATAGCTATTCTTTACTAGTATATTAATTATATACCTTTTTTATTCCTTTTGTCAATCATTTTTTATATCAAATTATATCTCTTAAGCAAATCCTCAATAACTGTTCCAGAAATCTTCTTCATTCCAGTTTTTAAAGCCATATTAGCTGCCATTGGAAGTTTTATATCACTCAATTTCTTTCCATCAGTCATCTTTGAAGTTGCATCAAGTAAAGCTCTAATATCATAGCAAGAACCAAATACTTCTGGTACACCTCTGTCTACATCAAGTAAAGTATAAACCGCTTCCATAGCTGTTCTAACAGAATATTCAGTAGTAAATACTGTATCTCTTACTGTATCTGCAAATTGACCTAAAAATGCAAAATTTTGGCAACCTTCTGGTACAACTTTTGGTCTGTCGCCTGCTGTTCTTGGCATAAAGAAAGCTGTAATATATGGCATCATACAAGGTACGCAATTTGCTGAATTTGTTGCTAATTCTTCTATTTGGTCTTCTGGTACACCTAAATGATATAACCATTCTTCTGTAATTTCTTTACCTGTACATTCTCTCATAGGCTTTTTAATATAATTTCCCGGTACATTTGTAAATAATCCATATACCCATACAACTAATTGATCTTTTGGTTGTTCTTTAAAATGAGGTTGTCTGTTTATCGTCCAGCTCATAAGCCAATTAGAATCTTTTACAGAAACAATTCCACCAGTAACAACTCTTCCACTAAATGGATCTCTCTTACA
>CAKPLD010000100.1 GCA_934167225.1 uncultured Clostridia bacterium
AAGAAAAAATAGGAGGAGAGAAACAATGCCAGAAAATCAAGATGAAATGAAAATAAAACAAATGATAGACGAATTAGTAGAAAAAGCAAAAAAAGCATCGAAGGAATACCTAAAACTAGACCAAAAAACAGTGGATAATATAACAAAAGCCATGTCAATGGCAGGACTAGAACATCACATGGAACTAGCCAAAATGGCGGTAGAAGAAACAGGGAGAGGAATATATGAAGACAAAATAACAAAGAATATGTTTGCAACAGAATACATCTACCATAGCATAAAACACGAAAAAACAGTAGGAATAATAAGAGAAAACGACGAAGACGACTATGTAGAAATAGCAGAGCCAATAGGAGTAATAGCAGGAGTAACACCAGTTACAAACCCAACATCAACAACAATGTTTAAATCAATAATAGCTGCAAAAACAAGAAATGTAATAATATTTGGTTTCCATCCATCAGCACAAAAATGCTCAGTAAGAGCAGCTGAAATTTTAAAAGAGGCAGCAATAAATGCAGGAGCACCAGAAGACTGTATATTATGGATACCAGAACCATCAGTTACAGCTACAAGATTACTTATGAACCACCCAGGAGTTGATTTAATATTAGCAACAGGTGGAACCGGAATGGTAAAATCAGCATATTCATGTGGAAAGCCAGCATTAGGAGTAGGACCTGGAAATGTGCCTTGTGTTATTGAAAAATCAGCAAAATTAAAAACATCTGTAAACGACTTAGTAATGTCAAAATCATTTGATAATGGAATGATTTGTGCATCAGAGCAATCTGTATTAGTAGAAAAAGAGATATATAAAGAATTCGAAGAATTAATGAAAAAAGCAGGATGTTATTTTGTAAATCCAGAAGAAAAAGAAAAACTAAAAAATACAATGTTTGACTGGAATGATGAAATAGGATTTAAACTAAAATCTTCTATACCAGGTCAAAGTCCATACCAAATTGCAAAGCAAGCAGGTTTCGAGGTACCAGAAGATACTAAAGTAATTGTAGTATATGAAGAAGGAATAGGAAGAGATTACCCATTCTCTAAAGAAAAATTAAGTCCGGTTTTAACATACTATATAGTAGAAAATTACGAAGAAGCTTTAGACAAAGCAGAAAGATTACTAGAGTTTGGAGGCTTAGGCCATACAGCAGTAATCCATTCAGAAGATAGAGAAAAAACATTAGAATTTTCTGAGAAAATGAAAGCAGGAAGAATAATTGTAAACTCACCATCAACTCACGGAGGAATAGGGGATATTTATAATACAAATATGCCATCATTAACACTTGGATGTGGTTCATTTGGAGGGAACTCAACAACTGCAAATGTATCGAGTGTAAACCTTATAAATATAAAAAGAGTTGCAAGGAGGAGAGTAAATATGCAATGGTTTAAAGTTCCAGAAAAAATATATTTTGAAGCAGGTTCAATTGCTTACCTAGAAAAAATGCCAGATATAGAAAGAGCATTTATCGTAACAGACCCAGGAATGGTTCAATTTGGATATGTAGATAAAATTCTATATCATATAAGAAAAAGAGCAAATCACGTACATTGTGAAATATTTAGTGAAGTTGAATCAGACCCATCATTTGATACAGTAAATAGAGGATTGGAATTAATGAATAACTTTAAACCAGATGTAATAATAGCTCTAGGTGGAGGAAGTGCAATAGATGCAGCAAAAGGAATGTGGCTATTTTACGAGCATCCAGATGCAGATCCAGAAGGCTTAAAATTAAAATTCATGGATATAAGAAAACGTACGTATAAATTTCCAAAGCTTGGAGTAAAAGCAAAAATGGTAGCAATTCCAACAACATCAGGAACTGGTTCAGAAGTAACATCATTTGCAGTATTAACAGATAAAGTAAAAAATAAAAAATATCCTTTAGCAGATTATGAATTAACACCAGATGTTGCAATAGTAGACCCAGATTTGGTAATGAGCTTACCAAAATCAATTACAGCAGATACTGGAATGGATGTATTAACACATGCAATTGAAAGTTATGTATCAAATATGGCATCAGACTATACAGATGGCTTAGCTGAAAAAGCAGCGGAATTGGTTATAGAATATTTAATAGAAGCTTATGAACATGGAGACGATAAAGTAGCTCGTGAAAAAATGCACAATGCAAGTACAATAGCAGGAATGGCGTTTACAAATGCATTTTTAGGAATAAACCACTCTCTAGCACACAAAATAGGAGCAGAATTCCATTTACCTCATGGTAGAATAAATGCAATTTTATTACCTTATGTTATAAAATATAATAGTAGTAGACCTACAAAATTTGTATCTTTCCCTAAATATGAATACTTTATAGCAGATGAAAAATATGCAAGACTAGCTAAAAAAGTAGGACTTAAGGCAGATACAACTGAGGAAGGAATAAATTCTTTAATTACTAAAATTCAAGAAATGAATAAAAAATTAAATATACCTAAATCTTTCAAAGATGCAGGTGTAGATGAAACTGAATTTATGGCAAAAATTGATATGCTAGCAGATAGAGCATTTGAAGATCAATGTACTACTGCAAACCCTAGAGTGCCTTTGGTTTCTGAGATGAAACAAATTTTGATTGATAGTTATTATGGAAATGAAATAAAATAAAATAAGTTGGTCAATTGAAAAAGTAAATTTTATTTGGAAAAAGTAAAAGAAAGTTACCGATTAAAAGCTATTTAAAAGCAAAA
>CAKPLD010000101.1 GCA_934167225.1 uncultured Clostridia bacterium
AGGTTGGCAAAATGCTTACAGAGGTATTATAGACAATGAGTATTTAGACAATATGAATGTAGAACATGTGATAAGAAAAAACAAAGCGAATTTTAACAATAAAAACTTTATTGTCGCAGAAATGAACCAAACAGTAGTTGGATTTTGTGGATATAGTTATAATTATGAAAATAATACCGAAGCAGATTGTGAGTTAATAGGAATATATGTAAAACCCGAATTGAAAAGACATGGAATTGGAAGAAAATTAATAAAATATGTTATTGACGAATGTAAAAATGCAGGAAGAAGAAAGTTAATTTTATGGTGCCTTAGAAAGAATTATCTTGCAAGAGAATTTTACGAAGCAATGGGAGGCATTGCTACAAGTATTAGATGGATGCCAATCGGGGAGAAAAAATATGAAATGATATCATATTTATATGAACTATAAAAGGAGGAATTTGTACATATGAAATATTTTAAAAAATTAATAGGAGAAAGAATATATTTATCTCCTAAAGGAACATCAGAAGAAGAAATTCAAAAATTTACTGAATGGATGAATGATTTTCAAATAACTGATTATACTGGACGAAGTGGACAAATAATGACTTTAAATAAAGAAAAAGAATGGCTAGAAAATTCGGCTCAAAATACAGATAATAGAAACTTTGACATAATTGAAATTAAAAATGACAAATTAATTGGAACAATTGGCTTAGAACGTTTTAATTGGATTAATAGAAGTGCAGTTCTAGGAATATTTATTGGTGATGAAAATTTTAGAAACAATGGATTTGGTACAGAAGCAATTAATTTATTATTAGAATATGGCTTTAAATACTTAAATTTACATAGTATAAAACTATCTTTACTTTCAGTAAATGAAAGAGCACATAAATGTTATCTAAAATGTGGATTTAAAGACACAGGTCTTAGTAGAGAGCAATATTTTATTGATGGAAAATATTATGACAAATTATATATGGATATACTAGAAAGTGAATTTAAAGGAGATTATATCAAAAATAAGAATATATAAATTAAGCATATAAGACAAAGAGGCAGAAGATAAAATGTTACTATTCACAGCTATTAAAACCGGTTCGAATTAGAATAATTATTAATTTTTAGGGGATTAACGGCTCAATACGGACTTTAAGAGCTTATAAGCATTATTTTTGGCACCCTTCCATGGCGGAGCATGAACTCTTTCCAAAAATTCTGCTAATAAGCTCTAAAAGTCCTTCAATCACACATTAATCCCCTAAAAATTAATAATTATTCTAATTCGAACCTACTCTACAATTTTAAAGCTGTGCATTTTAACGATAAAATCGAAAAATAAGATTAAAATCAAAAAAACGTTGACAAGTATCATAAAATCAGAGTATAATGATTATAATAACAAAGTAACTAAAGTTATAGTTATAAATAAAAGCGGTTTTACCATTCCAATTAAAAATGGGTTTATAAAGTGGTTTTATCATTCCAACTAAAAATGAGTTTATAAAGCGGTTTTACCATTCCAATTAAAAATGGGAGTAAAAGTAGATGGTATAGGAAACTGTACCATCTAAATTTTTTAATGGAGCAAAAAATGAAAGAAAATAAGTTAAAATGGTATATTGCTGACAAAGAATATATTAATTATTTAAAAAAATTCGATGACAAAGTTGAAAATATAAATTATAAAGATAGACTAAAACCATATTTAGGGATATTAATAAATATAAATAATATGAACTATTATGTGCCAATTTCATCAGCAAAAGAAAAACATTATAAAATGAATGAAAATATTGACTTTATTAAAATAATGAAACACGAAAGATTATTAGGAGTATTAAATTTGAATAATATGGTTCCAATTGCAGATGAACACATAAGAATTTTAAAATACAAAGAAATAGATAAATATAGAAAATTTAAAAATAATAATGAGAGAGATTTATATATATCATTCATTAATTTAGAGTTAAAATTAATAAATGATAAAATTGAAAAAATAAAAGCAAGTGCTATTAAATTATACACAGAAAAAATAGCAAGACCTAGTTCAAAGATATCCAGAAGATGTTGTGATTTTAAATTATTAGAAAACAAATGTAAAGAATATAAAAAGGAGTGAAAAACATGGAAAAATTACTACAAAAAGTATCAGCAAACCCAGAAAATACAAATTGGGAAAATATAATAAAAAGACAAAATTCACTATATAAAAGAGACAATGAAATACGTTCAGAATTCGAAAGAGACTACACACGAGTAATAAATAGCAAAGCGTATAGAAGACTAAAGCACAAAACACAAGTATTTTTCTCACCAGAAAATGATCATATTTGCACAAGAATAGAACACGTAACATTAGTAGAATCAATCAGTTATACAATTGCAAAATATTTTGGATTAAATACAGAACTAACAAAAGCAATTGCAACAGCACATGATATAGGTCATAGCCCATTTGGTCATCAAGGAGAAAAAATATTATCAGAGCTTTCAGAAAATTTTTTAAAAAAGCCATTTTGGCATGAAAAGAATGGGCTAGAATTTGTAGATAAAGTCGAACTTTTAGAAACACCAGAAGGAAAAATTCAGACACTTGATTTAACTTATGGTGTACGTGATGGAATAATTTCACATTGTGGCGAAATTAACGAGAATGGTTTAAAACCAAGAA
>CAKPLD010000102.1 GCA_934167225.1 uncultured Clostridia bacterium
AAACTTGCAACAGAACTATCTAAAAGAGCAACAGGAAAAACTTTGTATATATTAGATGAACCAACAACAGGACTTCACATTGCAGATGTTCATAGATTAGTAGATATTTTACAAAGACTAGTAGAAACTGGAAATACTGCAATTGTTATTGAACACAATTTAGATTTAATAAAAACTTGTGACCATATTATAGATTTAGGACCAGAAGGTGGAGATGCAGGAGGAGAAATTGTAGCAGTTGGAACGCCTGAGCAGGTTTGCAAGAATGAAAGAAGTTATACTGGGTTATTTTTGAAAAAATATTTAGAAAGAAAATAAAACAATACAAAAAGACTTATGAAGATATATTTCATAAGTCTTTTTAGGGCTTAAAAATTCGTAATATTTTAGACTTCAAGCAGACGGATTGTTACTATTCACAGCTATTAAAACCGGTTCGAATTAGAATAATTATTAATCCCCCAAAAATTAATAATTATTCTAATTCGAACCTACTCTACAATTTTAAAGCTGTGAATTGTAACGACGGATTTATTATGAACAAAAACGTTAACATAATACATTTGACTTTATCAAAGAAAAATGATATAATACACAGCATAAAAAAAGAGATTTTAAACCATAAATAAAAAGAGATAATTAAATATTAGCAGACCTTTAAAAAACAAATTTTCAAGGTCCTATATTTCTATGTTTAAGATTTTAAATATAATAAATAAAGAAAGGAAGATAACATGATAGAAAGAAAAGATGAAAATCTTGAAGAAAACAAGATAAAAAGTGCCAGAAGAAGACCGGCCAAAAGAAATTATAATAAAAGAGAAAATAAAATAAAAGAAGAGGTAAAAAAAGAAAACAAAAATATTAAAAAAACAGTAAGAAAAACAACAAGAAGAGTAATGAAAGAAAAAGAAGAGACAAAAGCATTAGCAGTAAGAAAAGATACTTCTTTAAGAGAAATATCAAGAGAAAAAGCATTAAAAAACGTAACAGAAAGAGTAGGATTTAAAAAGCCAAGACTAAAAATAATACCACTTGGAGGATTACACGAAGTTGGAAAAAACATAACAGTATTCCAATACGAAAACGAAATGATAGTAGTTGACTGTGGTTTATCATTTCCAGAAGATGACATGTTAGGTGTAGACTTAGTAATACCAGATATAACATATATAATAAGAAATCAAGAAAAACTAAAAGGAATGGTAATAACACATGGACACGAAGACCATATAGGAAGTGTACCTTATTTTCTAAAACAAGTAAATACACCAATATATGGAACAAAACTTACACTAGGACTAATAAAAAACAAACTAGAAGAACACAGACTAGTAGAATCAACAAAATTAAATGAAGTAAACCCAGGAGAAACAATAAAATTAGGAAGACACTTTAAAGTTGAATTTATACAAAGTTCACACAGCATTCCAGACTCTGTAATGCTTGCAATTCATACACCAGTAGGAACTGTATTGCACACAGGAGACTTTAAAGTAGACTATACACCGATGGATGGAAAATTAATGGATTTTGGACGCTTAGCAGAACTAGGAAACAAAGGTGTATTAGCATTAATGTCAGACTCAACAAATGCAGAAAGAAAAGGATTTACAATGTCAGAAAGTACAGTTGGAGAAGTATTTGAGAAATTATTTACAAATTGCACAAAAAGAATAGTTGTAGCAACATTTGCATCAAATGTCCACAGAGTTCAACAAATTGTGAATTGCGCTGTAAAATATGGAAGAAAAATTGCAGTATGTGGAAGAAGTATGATAAACATGATAACAACTGCAAGAGAACTAGGTTATATAGATTGCCCAGACAACCTATTTATAGATATAGACATGATAAATAATTACACAGACGATAAGTTATTAATAATAACAACAGGAAGCCAGGGAGAAACAATGTCTGCGTTAACTAGAATGGCATCTGGAACACATAGAAAAGTAAAAATAACACCAAATGATTTAGTAATAATATCTGCAAATCCAATACCAGGAAATGAAAAAAATGTATCAAAAGTAATAGATTCATTAATGCAAATAGGAGCAGAAGTTGTATATTCAGCCTTAGAAGATGTGCATGTTTCTGGACATGCTTGTCAAGAAGAACAAAAACTAATATTAGCATTAACGAAACCAAAATATTTTATACCAGTTCATGGAGAATATAGACACTTAATAGCACACAGTGAAACAGCTAAATTAATGGGAGTTCCAAAAGAAAATATCTTTAAACTTGAAAATGGTAAAATACTAGAAATGGATAAAAATTCAGC
>CAKPLD010000103.1 GCA_934167225.1 uncultured Clostridia bacterium
TATAAATGATAAAATAAAAGTAACCAAAAAAAGGAATATAAAAATTACCAAAAATGGTTACTTTTTTTGATGTCAAAAAAATAATTTGATATACTCTAAGAAAACAAAAAAGGAGTAATCAAATGAAGAAAAAATATAAAGAAATGAAAGGGCAATTAAAAATAATGAAAGCATTAGGAATAAAACCAAATTTTAGTGAATTACAAAGAATTTATGGAATTAATAGACACACTATAAAAAAATATTATGAAGGGTATGAAGGGAGCACACATATAAGAAAAAAAGCATCTAAAATAGATCCACATTATGAGGAAATAAAAAATAAAATAGAACTAGCAGGTGTGAATATAATGAGCTTATATCAATACTTTTACGAAAAAGACAATAAAATTGGAACATATTCAAATTTTAAAAAATATTTAAAAAAACATAATTTAAAGCCAATTAAAAACATAGATGTACATCCAAGATATGAAACAGAACCAGGAGAACAGTTACAATTTGATTGGAAAGAAGATTTAAAAATGATAAGTAAACATGGGGAGATATTTGAATTTAATATTTTTTCTGCTACCCTAGGTTTTTCAAGATTACATGATTTTGTTTATACAAAAACAAAAACTAGAGAAGACTTAGAACGATGTTTAATAAGTACCTTTAAATATATAGGAGGAGTACCTAAAAAACTATTAACAGACAATATGCGAGCTGTTGCAGATATAAGTAATGATAAGGTAAAAATTAACAAAGAATTTAGCCAGTTTGTAAAAGATATGGGAACTACTATAAAACTTTGTAAACCATTTTCTCCAGAAACCAAAGGAAAAGATGAAACTGCGAACAAATTTATGAATTGGCTAATTCCATATAATCACGAGTTTGAAGATGAAAAGGAATTATTAGAAATAATTACTAAAGTAAGAAATAAAGTAAATGCAACAGTAAATCAAACAACTAATATACAGCCAATATTATTATATAAAAAAGAAAAAGAATATTTATCAGACTTACCAAGTATGCAAGTACTGGATTCATACATGATAGATGTAGAAAAATCCAAAGTAGCTAAAGATTCTTTAATTTACTACAAAGGTCAAAGATATTCTGTTTCACCTAAATATATTGGACAATTTGTTAGAGTAAAACAAATTGATAACATACTTTATATATATCACAATAAAGAATTAATAGCAACACATGAAATAAGTAAAAAAATATTTAATTATACAAAAGAGCATTATTCAGAATGTTTAAAGATGACAATGCCATATAAAAATGATGATGAAATAAATAGACTAACACAAAAGAATTTGCAGAATCTTGATAAATTGCTTGCAAATAAAAATTAAAGGAAAGTGAGAAAAAATATGATATATAATGAAGTTGTAAATAATTTACAAAAATTAAAATTAGATAAAATGAGTACATATTTATCAACATATTTAGATGAAATAAATAAAAACAATATCTCATTTATAGACGCTTTGTATGAACTGACAAATAAAGAAATAGAATTCAAAGCACAAAGAGCTTCGGAATTTAACATAAAAGTAGCAGGTTTTCCATTTAAAAGAACATTAAATGAATTTGATTTTGAATTCCAACCTAGTATAAACAAAAAAGAAATTATGGATTTGGCTACACTGAGGTTTATAGAAGAAAAAAAGAATATTTTATTTGTTGGTTCAAGTGGTGTAGGAAAAACACATATAGCAACAGCCATAGGCATTGAAGCAGCAAAAAAGAGAGTGAGCACATATTTTATAAGCTGTCATGATTTGATAACGAAACTAAATGTAGCACATCAAGAAAATCGACTCAAAGATGCACTGAAGACTTTTAATAAATATAAATTACTAATAATAGATGAAATTGGATATTTACCTGTAGATAAAAATGGAGCTAATTTATTATTTCAATTAATAGCTAAAAGATATGAAAAAAGTTCTACAATAATAACTACAAATCAAGCATTTTCTAAGTGGGGAGAACTATTTAATGATAATATACTGGCTAATGCGATATTAGATAGATTATTACACCATTCTTACGTTTTTAACATAACAGGTGAATCATATAGAATTAAAGATATAATTTCAAATATAGAAAATACTAACAATTCTAGCAGATGATTTTTCGGTGTCGAAATTGGTAAAAATTATTTTCCTTTTTTTGGTCATTTTGGTATTGACTTTTATA
>CAKPLD010000104.1 GCA_934167225.1 uncultured Clostridia bacterium
TTATCACCAGAAAAAGAAAAAGGATTTTGGGATTTAGGATTTAATGTATTACAAGGATATGGTTTAACAGAAACATCGCCAGTAATTGCGGCAGAACTTACAAAGCAAAAAAGATTAAGCTCAATAGGAAAGAAATTTCCAAGTGTAGAAGTAAAAATAGATGAACCAGACAAAGAAGGAGTTGGGGAACTTTTAGCAAAAGGAGATTCTGTAATGCTTGGATACTATAATAATGAAGAAGCAAATAAAGAAGTATTTACAGAAGATGGATGGTTCCGTACAGGAGATTTAGCTAAAATTGATAAAAACGGGTATTTATATATTTCTGGAAGAAAGAAATTTGTTATAGTATTAAAAAACGGAAAAAATGTATATCCAGAAGAAATAGAAAGCTTATTAGAAAAATCAGAACTAATAAAAGAATGTATGGTGTTTGGAATGCCTGCAAGAGACGGAGATGTAACATTATCTGTAGAAGTATGCTATGATAAAGATTATATCCAAAAACAATTTGGAGAAATTTCAGAAGAGGAAATAAGAAATAAAATTTGGAATTGGGTAAAAGAAGTAAATAAAACAATGCCTAAATATAAATATGTTAAAAAATTGATATTAACAGACAAAGAACTTGTAAAAACAACAACATTAAAAATAAAAAGAAAAATAGAAATGGAAAAAATAATGAAAAACGATGTTACAAAAATGTAATATTTCTGTAACAAAAATGTAAAAAAAAGTTTGACAAATTTTCTTGTAGTTTTTAGGGGAGTGTTGTATAATAAAAATGAATTATGTAGAAGATACGTTAAAAAAATAACAAAGGAGGGAAGTTTACAATGTCTAAGTCTGGCATAGTAAATGTGAGAATGGTGATCACAGAAGAAAAAATAATATCAAATATAGATAAAGTTCAAAAGCTTATCAATCCGAAAAACAAAAAGCAAATTATACAATTAGAAGAAGATACATATTTTAAGGATTTGATAGAATCTATAAAAACATATTTAATTGAATATCCTAAAAAGAAAAATTTCCCTGTAAGTGTATATAATGCTGCTTATGGTTTGGTTGAATTTGCGATAAATCAATTTGAAGAAAACACAAAAAAAGTAGAAGAACTAATCAAACAAAGAGAAGAAAATATAGCTTTAGCTGGAACTTTAAATGAACTAATAGAAAAAGTGGACAGCAAAGAAGAAGGTTGGAAAGCAGATGTAGAGGAAGCTTCTGATAAATTCTCAGAGGAAATTATAGAAAACTTAAATACAGTGGGAAGATGCAAAGGAAAAACATCTCAAAAATATAATGATTCTATGAAAATTCTTAAAGCAAGAGCGAATAATTTGGAATCTAATTTACATATTGAAATAGATATGGAGAGATTAGAAGATAGCTCAAAGGCATTAAGTTTTATAGGAATAGAAATATCTGATGCTTTGAAATTAATTCCTACACCAGAAAGCAAAACTGAACAAATAGTAGAAGAAGAACCAGAAGTAGAAGTTCAAAAGATTGAAGAACCAGTTCAAACAAAGAAAAAAGCTAAAACAAAAAAGAAAGAAAAAGTTAAAGAGAATATTCAAACAGCTCAAGAAAATACAACTGTTGGAGATAATCAACTTGAAAATTATAAAGAAGAAACAACTTTTAAAGCTAAACCTTCTTTATGGAAAAGATTTAAAAATAGTAAAATTGTTAGAGCTGCAACTTATGTGTTTAGAATTAGAATTAGAATTGAATTGCCTAGTAATGCGCTTCCTGAGGGAAGAGGAGAGGATGAATAAAAAGAGTATTTGGAGTACTCTTTTTATTATTTTTACTTAAAAAAATATGAACCGATTTATCGATTCATATTTTTTGTTATTCAATTATAACCGATTTCAATGTTTTGAAAAATCTGCGTAGTGCTTGATACAAGGGCATTATACAATCTAAAAAGAAATTTTTAGACATTCTTCAAATTGTAATTATTGTTTAATTATTTTCAACTTTAACACCATCCTTTCATTTGGATGATTTTAATATTATTTTTTGGCAACAAAAAAATCAACCAGATTTATTTTCTGATTGATTTTTGTATCTATCTGTTTTATTAGTTCGAACAGATACGTCATTGGTGCTCCCTCAAGGATTCGAACCTTGGACCCACCGGTTATGAGCCGGTTGCTCTGACCAACTGAGCTAAGGGA
>CAKPLD010000105.1 GCA_934167225.1 uncultured Clostridia bacterium
TGCATATTTTGAGCTCCTATTTTTATGTTTGTTTCTTGTGCTGCAAGTAAGCTGTAAAATAGGTCTGTGTATGGTACACATAGGATTACTTCGTTTTCTGTGTTTTTTACATATGGTGCTAGTTTTGTAATCATTTCCATTGCTTCATTTGGAAGCATGTTCATTTTCCAGTTTCCTGCGATTACTTTTTTACGCATAATTATTTTCCTCCTAATTTTTCAATTATTTCCTCCACGCTTTTCTGTGGTGTTGAGGCTCCTGCCATAATTCCAACTTTTTTGAAGTCTTTTATTTTTTGTACATCTAATTCCTCTGCATTTTGAACGAAAATAACATTTTGGCAATTTTTCTTTGATATATCATATAGTTTAGTAGTATTAGAGCTATTTTTTCCTCCAACAATTATCATTGCTTCAACTTCTTTAGATATTTTTTCTGTTTCTTTTTGTCTTAGTTCAGTTGCATAGCATATAGTGTTTTTTATTTGTATATGAATATTCTTATCTTTCAATTCTTCTTGTACTTTTTCAGAAATTTCATTAAATACCTGTAAATTATATGTTGTCTGAGAAATAATCAATAAGTTATTTAGCTTACTTTCTTCTAAGTTCTTTACCGCTATTTCTACTTCATCTTTATTTGATATTATAGTACAATTTTGTCCTGCAAAACTATATGTACCTATTATTTCCGGATGTTCTTTTTTTCCAATTAAAAATATATAATATCCTTTATTAGAAAAATTTTCTACAACCTCGTGTATTTTTAATACATTTGGACATGTTAAATCCACTAATTCTATATTTCTTTCTTTTGCCTCTGTATATACATTTTTTTCCACTCCGTGAGCTCTTATTATAGTTTTTCCATCAGCCTCTTTTATGTCATTAATAAATACGATTCCATCTTTTTCTAATTTATCTGTAACAGTTTTATTATGAACAAGTTCGCCTAAGCAATATACTTTTTTATCTTTTTTTTCTAACTCTTTTTCAGCTCCCTCTACTGCATTTTTCACCCCATAACAAAACCCACTTGTTTTTCCTACAATTATTTCCATATATACTCCTTGTTATTTAGTCATTTTCAAAATTTCTTCTTTTAAAGTACTAACCAATTCATCTTCTTTTAATTTTTTTACGACTTCGCCTTTTTTAAATAATATTCCCTCATTTACTCCACCAGCTATTCCTATGTCCGCTTCTCTTGCTTCTCCTGGGCCGTTTACAACACACCCCATTACAGCAACCGTTATATCTGAATGAATATTTTGCAAAAATTCTTCCATTTCTTTTGCCATAGGAATTAAATCAATTCTAGTTCTTCCACAAGTTGGACAAGAAACCAAAGTTGGTACACCTTTATATAGGTTGCAATCTTTTAAAATTTCCTTTGCAACTTTTATTTCTTTTACTGGGTCATCAGATAAAGAAACTCTCATTGTGTCTCCAATACCTTGTCTTAGTAAAAATCCAAGACCTATGCTTGACTTTATAGTTCCACTAAATTCTGTTCCAGCCTCTGTTATTCCTAAATGTAATGGATACTTAAACTCTTGGCTTGCTAGTTCATATGCTTTTATACATAAGTCAAGATTAGAAGCTTTTAGTGATATTGCAATATCGTAAAAATCTAATTCTTCTAATATTTCTACATGTTTTTTTGCACTTTCTACCATTGCCTCAGCTGTTGGTTTGCCATATCTTTCTAGTAAATCTTTTTCTAAAGAACCTGCATTTACTCCAATTCTTATCGGAATATTTTTTTCTTTACATGCATTTACTACTTGAATAACTTTTTCTTTACTACCAATATTTCCCGGATTTATTCTAATTTTATTTACACCACTTTTTATTGCTTCTAATGCAATTTTATAGTCGAAGTGTATATCTGCAACTATTGGTATATTAATTTGCTCTTTTATTTCTTTTATTGCTTTTGCATCTTCTATGTCTAAACACGCAACTCTTATAATTTCACATCCTGCTTTTTCTAGGGCTAAGATTTGTTTTACTGTGTTTGGGACATCTTTCGTTTTTGTGTTTGTCATTGATTGTATTACAACTTTATTTTGTCCACCTATTTTTACATTTCCTACCATAATTGGTCTTGTTTCGGTTCTTTTCATATATTTTT
>CAKPLD010000106.1 GCA_934167225.1 uncultured Clostridia bacterium
CCGTATTGAGCCGTTAATCCCCCAAAAATTAATAATTATTCTAATTCGAACCGGTTTTAATATCTGTGAATAGTAACTATATTTTTAGAAAATAATATCTTTTTCATTTAAAATATTATCACTTTCTTTTTTTCTTCTGAACTGAATATCCAAATTTTCCAATCTTTTTTCCCTGAGCATAATATCCGCCATTCGCATATGAAATTAAATCACATTTGCTTATATCAAATGCTCCTTTTTCGTCTATATATTTTTCATCTGCATTTATTGCCATAACATCTGCTATAAACATATGGTGACTTCCCAGTTCCTTAATCTCTTTTACTTTACATTCAATTGATACCGGACTTTCTTTTATCATTGGGCATTTAACAAAATTTGCTTTTTCTTTATGTAATTTCATTTCTTTAAATTTATCAAATTTTTTCCCTGATCTGCATCCACACCAATCTGTCGCTCTTGTAAGCTCCTTATTTGTAAGGTTTATTACAAATTCTCCTTGTTCTTTTATTAGGTTATATGAATATCTTTCAGGACGAACTGATATATATACCATTGCAGGATTTGTATTTAGTATTCCTGTCCATGCAACAGTTATTATATTTGATTTTTCCATATCGCCACAAGATACCATAACAGCTGGTATTGGGTAAATAAATGTTCCTGATTTCCACATTGTTTTTGACATATTTTATACCTCATTTATATTTTTTATTTTTTTTTACTTTTTATCAATTATATTATTATTCCATCAATACAATTCTCATATATAAAATTGCTTATGTTTTTCACATCATTTGAATTATAATATTCTGTTAATAATTCATTAAATTTTTCTAATTTTTCATCTGGTACTTTGATTATTCCTGCGCCATTTTCTATCATTATTTTATTTGCAACAATTGTACTCGTCCTTTTGTTTCCATCCCAAAACAATTGGCTTCTCATGCCATATAACATATATGTAATTGCTCTTTCAGTTGCATTTTTAATTTCTAAAATATTTTTTATATTTTTTTCTACACTTTCTTTATTTGGAACCTCTGGGATATACTGTGTTCCGGTAATTTCAACCATTCCAGTTCTTAATGTTCCCCATTCTAAACTTTCATTTCTTGCTACATATTCGTTAACCTTGCATATGAAGTCAAGATTGAATTTTTTTTCAATATTGTTTATTACAAATTTCCATGCATCCCTTAAATTTAAAATACATTGTATTTCATCTAATTTAAGACTGGCAACATTTACACCATCCAATATAGTTTTAGTTTGTGGAAATGTTACATTTATTCCTTCCATTTTTGCATTTGCATAAACATTGTCCACCAAATTTCGTTTTGCTAAAAATATATTTTGTTCTAGTGTCATTTTGTATTTATTTTCCATACTATCTCCTCTTTTCATTTACGGATATTTTAACACAAATATTATTAAAAATGCAAGGTTCTAAAGAAAATCGTTCTACGTAATATCGACCTATAAATAAAAAAAGCACAAATCAAATAAATTAAGGTCGTAGTTATAGCCAAAATAAAATCTGATTTCTACTTTTTATAAAAATAAAAAAATCTAGCGACAACCTATCTTTCCAACAGGGTAACCCGTAAGTATTTTCGGCACATTTGAGCTTGACTTCTGTGTTCGGGATGGGAACAGGTATTTCCTCAATGTAATCATCACTAGAAAATTATTGTATGCAATTTTTAGCACACTCAAAAATACATAGATGAATTTGTTTTAGGCTTTTCCAATCTAGTTAAAGACCTTGTTATTTATTTAACCTTGTGGTTAAGCCCTCGATTTATTAGTATTGGTTAGCTTAATGACTCTCATCACTTACACTTCCAACCTATCAACCAGTTAGTCTTTCTGGAATCTTACTACCTTATGGTATGGCATATCTTATCTTAGGGTGGGCTTCACACTTAGATG
>CAKPLD010000107.1 GCA_934167225.1 uncultured Clostridia bacterium
CTGATTTAGGTCTATTAATCCATCTGTCCCAATTGATGACGTTACTGCAAATTTTACTAATTCGTCGTTTTGTGCATTTTCCGTCTTTTCTTTGGCCTCGCTTGCTCTATTTAAAATTCCATTTTGCCCTGTTAACATCATAATACTTATTCCGTGCTAATATTAAAAGCACTATAATTGTAACTACTAAAGCTATTAGCGTTATACCTTTGTTCATTTTAAATTTTTCTTTCAAACTCATTTTTCCTCCCCTTCTTAGGTATTTTTATGCTCCTTTTAAAAAACGCCAAAAAAGCGACACAAATAGACCCATCAAAATTTACATTTCTTTAGGTTTATTTGTATCGCTTTATTTAATTTACTTTTTCCTGTTACTAGATTATCCGTGTGTGTGTGTGTGTGTGTGTGTGTGTGTACTCCCCCAAGGGTTTCAGCGTTTTTTATCATTTGCATTTTCCATACCTCTTTTTTTGTTTTATTTTTATGAATTTATTTTATCTTATTTTATGTGTTTTATCAAGTGTTTTTTTGCACCTTTTATTTAGTGCTATATTTTGCATTCAATAGATGAACTCATCTTATTTTTTTATTTGTTTTTTTCTTTATTTAGCAATGTTTTTTTCAAATTTCCTCCATATAAATCTCACTTGGTGTAACTACCAATGTGTATTTTCTTAAACCTTCTATATCTTTTATATCCTCAAATTCACTATATCTCTCTATCTGTTCTCTTGCCTCTTTTTGCTTATCTTTTACTTTTGCTTTTTCTCCTTTTTTTATATACTTAAATTCCACCATTATCGCTTTATAGCCCTTTGTTCTATCTCTTGGCACCAATAAAATATCTGGATAATTTCTGTTTACTTCCATTTCTGATTTTGTAGAATATGATTTTATATTCATTGCTATACAATAAAATATTAGTTTAATATATTTCTCATCAAATTTTATTAAATCACGATTCGAAAGATTGTTTAGATAAATTCTTAATACTTCTACTATTTTATCAATTCTTCCTTCCATTGCTAGTTGTATTAATATTTCTTGATTTGTACTACTATCTATTCTAAATTCTGCACTTTGATTTATTAGTTGCATAAAGTAGCTTGCATATATTTCTTTCATTACTTTATTTGGTATTACAAGCTCTGGTATCCCTGCTAAATCTCTTGATATTGTTAAATATCCTAGGTAATACAACATTGATATCATATCTACTTCTGTAAATTCTATTGCTGGATTAAATTTTTTTACTATTTCGTTTGTTATTGGCTCTCCTTGGACTGTTTTTCTTAATATTTCTAATCTGTTTTCTCCTTTGCATAAATCTAGCATTTTTCCTACTTTGCTGTAATCACTTGCTATGTTCATATCTATTAAATCGTCTGGTATTCTTTTTAACCTAATATAATCCGATAAAAAGTATAAACACATATTTGAATTATATATATGATTTTCTGCACTTAGGCAAAATTTGTATCCATCGTAATTTTCTTTCATTATTGGTAAGATTTCTTCTTGTTTTTCTTTTGGTATTTCTTGATCATCTAGGATTTCTACTAACTCTTTTAAGGTAAATCCCATCATATCGTTAAAATCCTCATCTTGGGTTATATCTTTTCCTATATTAAATCCACTTGTTAAACTATCTAACGTTATTGGGGCTACTCCTGTTATAAATATTCTATCTACTACTGTTTCCGTTCCTTCTTTTAATACCTCATACCATTTTCTTACTCTTCCATTTTTAGATACCAAGTTTTTAAAATTTTCTGGGTAAAATCCTAATAGTTCATTCGCAAAATGGTCATATTCGTCTATTATTACATATATTTTTTCGTCTGGTTTTTGTAGCTTAAATGCTTCAAATAAACTCCTTAATATTCCTTCTGT
>CAKPLD010000108.1 GCA_934167225.1 uncultured Clostridia bacterium
GTGTATTTTTTAGGATTTTTTAAGAATTCTACTATTTCTTCTAGTTCTTCTTTTTCTTCATCAACACCTGCTACATCATCAAATGTTATTTTGTTTTTTTCTGCTGTGTTTATCATTCTAGCTCTGCTTTTTCCAAATGTCATTGTTTTGTTTCCACCTTGGTTGTTTCCAGGATTCATCATAAAGAACCAGAATATTAAGAATATTATAAGTAATCCAAATGGAGTAACTAAGCTTAACATTGTTATCCATATTGATTCAGATTCTTCGTCTAATGTTAGAGTTCCATTTTTAATGTATTGTTCTGAATATGTTACAAAGCTGTCTAAACTTGGTATGTTTACTTGTTTTGTTGTTTTATTATTATCGTTTAGTGTAACTTTTGCACTTTCTCCTCCTGCCGATAATTGTACACTTGACACATTTCCCTCTTCTATATTTTCAATTAATTCTGAATAGGTCATTTTGTTATTTGCATTTTCCATTACTGAAGTAATAACTACTATTAGAATTACACCTATTATTAGCCATATAGCTAAAGATTTTATTCCATTTTTCACTATACAATTCCTCCTTATCGCTTGAACTATACCATAACAATTTTAATTTTGCAATAGTTTTTTTATTTTTTCTAAAATTTGGCTTCAAAAAAAATTTGATTTTTATTTACTAATACTTTTATATTTTTGTTTGGCATTAAGTATTTGTTTCCTATATTTTTTTCACAAAGTTTTATTATATCATCAATATTTACTTTTTCTATGTTTTGTACATTTCCTATTGTTTTGTTTATAGTATATATTATCAACCTTTTTTTAATCACAAGGTCTTTTTGATTAAATTCTTTTAAGTTTAACACTATGTAACCTTTTTCTTCTTTTATTTTTAGATTGTTATATTCTTGTTTTGTTATTTTTTCTAAGTATTTATCTTCTTCTTCGATTACTGATGACAATCTATCTATGGTTTTTATAATGTTTGGGTTGAATTCTTGTTTTATATATGGAATTACTATATTTCTAATTTTATTTCTTGTGCAATCATTTATAAAGTTTGTTTTGTCTATTCTTGGTTGTAAATTGTTTTCTAAGCAATATTTTTCTATTTGGGTTCTTTCTGTTTCTATTAGTGGCCTTATATATTTGTTTTCTCTTTTGGGTTCTATGCCTTTTAAGCCTGAAACTCCTGAGCCTCTAAGCATATTCATTATTATTGTTTCTATTTTATCGTTTTTGTTGTGTGCAATTGCAATTTTGTTTGCTTTTTCTTTTTTTAAAATTTCTTCAAAAAAGTTATATCTTACAGTTCTTCCGGCTTCTTCTGTTCCTTGTTTGTTATTATTTGCATAATTTTTAACATCTATTCTTTTTACATAGCTTTTAATGTTATTTTCTTTGCAATAGTTTACAACATATTGTTCATCCGATATTGCTTCTTCTCTTATTAAATGATTTACATGGCAGACTATTAGTTCGAATTTAAGTTGTTTTGATAAGTCTTTTAAAATATCTAACATACATATTGAATCTGGCCCACCTGATATTCCACATATTATTTTGTCATTTTTTCTTATTAAATCATATTTTTTTATTGTATTTAAAACTTGTTCTTTTAACATTTATTTCCTTCCTCGCTTTTTTAAGAACTAATCATCATACCCTCTAGCAAGATTTACAAATTTTGTATAATTTCCCATCCATAGCAGTTTTACAGTTCCTGTTGAACCTGCTCTGTGTTTTGCAATTATTACTTCTGATATGTCTTTTTCCTCACTATCTGGATTGTAATAGTCATCTCTATATAAAAACATAACAATATCGGCATCTTGCTCTATTGATCCAGATTCACGAAGGTCAGA
>CAKPLD010000109.1 GCA_934167225.1 uncultured Clostridia bacterium
TCTCTATATTTTCTAACAATTGGTAATTCATACATAGAATATTTATTTTTTGTCCAAAATTTTAATTTATGTTTAATTACCCACCAAGCTGGTTTCCAAATATATTTGTGCATTGCAGGCGAAACTGAACCAATCATCCAACAATTTCTTGAACAATGTCTTACAGCATTTCTTACTTTCTCCGCTTTTTCTGAATGCCACAACTCTTCCCAAGATTCTTCATTAAGATTTCCCATAACTTGTTTGCATTTTGTTCCATTGCAAGGCATTACATCTCCATAAGGGTCTATAAAAAATGTATCAAAAGCCATATCACAAGGCAACAATCTTTTTTGTCCATATATATAGTTGATTAATCCGTGATTAAAGTATGCTCTAAACCATTTTTTAGGTGATTTCGAATCCAAAAGTTTATTTATTAAATTTTCAAATTCTTTTGCAACCATTGGTCTATCGTGAATAATATTTTTGGCTTCCACAAAATAAAAACTATTATGCAAAGATGCAGTTGCAAATTCCATTCCCATTTCATTTGATAAATCATATAATGCAACTAAATCTTTAGCGTTTTTGTCTTGAACTGTCATTCCAAATCCAACATCTGGGTGTTTCATTTCTACCAATTTTTTTAATGTAGAATATCCTTTATTAAACCCATCGTTTAAGCCTCTAATTTCATTGTTTGTTTGTTCTAAACCTTCAATTGATATTCTTATTCCTACATTTGGAAATTCTTCACATAATTTTATTATTCTATCTGTAAAAAATCCATTTGTTGAAATAACTATTCTATCTGATTTTTTATATAATTCTCTTACTATATCAGGTAGATCCTCTCTTATAAAAGGCTCTCCTCCTGTTATGTTTGTAAAATACATTTTAGGTAATTTTTTTATTGTTTCAATACTTATTTCTTCATCAGGTTTTGATGGTGCCTTGTATCTATTACACATGGTGCATCTTGCGTTGCATCTGTATGTAACAATAACTGTACCATTTAGTTTTCTTTCAGCCATTTTAAATATCTTCCTTTCTCTCTCGTATTATTTTTGCAGGTACTCCTCCCACAATAGCATAATCTGTGACATCTTTGTTTACTACTGCTCCTGCTGCAACAATTACATGACTACCAATTTTTACTCCATCCAAAATTACAGCTTTGCTTCCAATCCAACAATCTTCTCCAATTTCAATACCTTTCCTAGTTGCTCCTTGTAATCTTATCGGAACATCTAATTTATCAAAATTATGATTTTCTGTATGAATACTTACCCCCGGTCCAATTATTGTATTTTTTCCTATTTTTAAATTTCCTCTTACAGCTATAAATGCATTAGCAGCAATTCCTACATTCTCTCCTATAATTAAACTTTCTCCAAGCTCTCTTAATACTCCTGTGCATTCTATTATCGAGTTTCTACCTATTGAAAAATTATTACCAATTTTTATTCCACATTTTGATAATGCATCAATTTTTACATAATCTTCTATTGTAGCACTTCCCTCGAACTCAATTTTTTTCTTGCATCTAATATCACATTTTTTTCCAATAAATAATGTTCCTTTCGCTCTTTTAAAAAATGGTTTATTTAATACTCCCCTTATTAACATTATGCATTTTCTTAATATTGTTCCGAAAATAACACTAAAGGTTATATTGCTATCTACAATATAATCTTCTTTTTTTATTTTACTTATTACACTACTTAAAATTTTACTAAACATCCTTTTTATCCTCTAATAAACTTTTATATATTTTATATATTTTATTATAGTAAAT
>CAKPLD010000110.1 GCA_934167225.1 uncultured Clostridia bacterium
AAATAAACCTATAAAAATATAGGTTTATTTGGGGTGTTTTTTCGGCGTTTTTTTGAAGCAAAATACCAAAAAAATGGAGGAAAAAATGAAGGTAAAAGTGAAAATTAAGAAAAATGAAGGAATTACATTGCTAGTACTTGTAGTTACAATAATTGTAATCTTGATATTATCAACAATAACAATAAACATGTTAACAGGAGAAAATGGAATAATAAAAAATGCAGGGAAAGCAAAAGAAGAGACCGAAATTGCAAATGAAAAAGAAATATTACAAGAAGCGTGCGTAAATGCAATTAATAAAAACAAATATGGAGATTTAGAAAAGGAAAAATTAGAAAAAGAATTAAGCAAAAAAAATGTTGAGGTAATAGGAAATGGAGAAACACTAGTGGTAAAATTTATTGAAAGCGAAAGATACTATGAAGTTGGAGCAGATGGAAACGTTTCAGATTCTAAACAAATCGAGAAAGATGAATACGCAGGAGATATAACAAAAGGTGGAAAATGTGACGGAAGTGAGAGTTTACCATTTGAAATAAATTGCATAGAGGATTTGGTGGTATTGTCTAAAATATCGAATGGTACAAGTAGTGAATTAGGATTTGAACAGTCCAATTTTAATGGAAAATACATTGTTTTAAAAAGAGATCTAGACTTTGAATCAATATTTTCTTATTCGGATTATACATCAACTAAATATGGAGATCTAAATGAAGATGGAATTATAGAAAATGTGATGACAGAGTTAACGAAAAAAAATGATGAATGCATTGGATTTACACCAATAGGATTAGTAAGAGGGTATATGCACTTCAAAGGCATATTTAATGGCAACGACTTCGAAATTAGAAATATTTACATAAATGGTAAAAATAGTGAGAAGTCTTATGGGCTTTTTGGAAATGCTAGCCATGGAGAAATTAAAAATTTAACTGTTAAGGGAATTATAAAAGCAACAGGAATAGCGGCTGGAATAGTGGGTTATACAGGTGATGATGAAAATGTGGTGAATTGTAAAAATTACTGTGAAATAATATCCACGGAAAATTTTGCTGGAGGGATAATTGGTAATAGCAGTGCAAATATAATAAATAAGTGTGCGAATTTTGGAAATATAAACGGAAAAAAATCAGCAGGAGGGATAGTAGGATATGAATATGCAAGTGTAGTTACAGTGAAAAATTCATACAATATGAGTGATGTATTTAGCGAAGATGGTTATGCGGGAGGAATTTTTGGAGAAACTTGTGCCGGTAGTTTAAATATTTTTAATTGTTATAATAAAGCAAAGGTAAATAATAAAAACAGTGAAAAGGGCTCAGCAGGAATACTAGGGTTCAAGTATCATACAACGAATTTAAAAATAGAAAATTGTGTAAATTTAGGAATATGTACAAAAGCTAATAGAAGTGGAGGCATTATAGGATGGAATTGGCATCCGGCAACTGAACCAGAAGCCATAAATTGCTATTATAAAAATTATAATGGAATAAAAGGAGAAGGAACTAATCCAAAAACACAAACTATTGGATTTGATTTTGTTTCAGATGAGATGATTAGTAAATTAAATGAATATGTTGATAAATATAATTTGGAAAATGATGGAGACGTGTTATTAACGTGGAATAAGGACAATGGTGATGGTGTATATATACAGTAGATATTATTTACACAGGTTAAAACTTGAAAAGCAAAAAATAATGTAAAGAAAATAGCAAAAATAATTGCTATTTTCTTTTATTTCTAGTAAAATAGAAAAAGAAAAAAGA
>CAKPLD010000111.1 GCA_934167225.1 uncultured Clostridia bacterium
TCGTCATATTTTTCGGGGTAGCTCATTGTTACTAGGTGTCCTACACACCATGTTATTATCCAACCATTTGATTCCATATATCCGCCTTTGTTTTTGCCATCTACTTTTAATACTTTGGCAAATTCTCTTGCTACTGATGGTTTTTCTGTTATTAGTAGTTTCATTTTATCATCCTTTTAACTTTAAAATCTCTTGTTCTATTTTATATATTCTCATAATGTGTCCACATACTTAATATTTGAACTGTGTTTTCATTTACTTTATATACTAATCTATGTTGTATATTAATTCTTCTAGAATAAAGCCCTTTCAAATCTCCAACTAGTTTTTCATATGGTGGCGGATTTTGAAAAGGGTTTTCTTTTATCAGTTCTATTAACTTTTTTGCATTTTTTTCTAAATTGTTGCTTTTAAGTCTTTCTATATCTTTTACTGCTTTTTTGTGATATTCTATTTTGTACATTTTACCATTCCACCTCATCCTCACTTACAAATTCTTCTTCGTTGTCACTTGCTCTTTTTATTAGTTCTTCTTTTAGGTTTGGTACAGATGTAATATATAAGGTTTCTATTAAGCTATTATAATCTTCTTCTGATAAGACTACTGCATTTCCATTTTTTGTTGATATGTTTATTGGCTCATTATAATTTATTGTTTGTTCTAACAATGCATATATATCTTTTCTGAAATTTGTAATATTTATATTAGTCATTTTCAACACCTCCTACATGTCATTGTAGCATACGTTTTAATGTACGTCAATATAATTTTATTATTATTCTCAATTTATTGTTACATTATTCTATACCAAGTTTTAAAATTAATAAAAGGACTTAAACTCAGAACTAATCCCAAAATTAATTCTAAATTTAAGCCCCTTAATTTATTAATCGTTGCTATAAGGTAATATAGCAATTGCTCTAGCTCTTTTTATTGCTAAAGTTATATCTCTTTGATGTTTACTACATGCTCCTGTTGTTCTTCTTGGTAATATTTTACCTTTGTCATTTATGAATTTTTTCATAACGTCTGCATTTTTGTAATCTAATACAAAGTTTTTATCTCCACATAGTGGGCAAACTTTCTTTCTTTGTTTTTTGAATCTTGGGTTGTAGTCTTCATCATAGTTTTTGTTATTTCTGTTATTTCTTTTTCCGTTTCTTTTATCTGCCATTTTTTTCACCTCTATTTCTTTTTATTAAAATGGTAAATCATCACTTGCTGATACTTCGAAATCAGTTGCACCTTCCATTCCACCTGGCATTGTAGCTCCAAATGTATTTTCGAATGATGTAGATGAACCATCTCCATCTCTTCTGCTATCTGCAAAATATACTTCTTCGGCAACTACTTCTGTTATGTAGTGTTTGGTTCCGTTTTGATCGTCCCATGTTCTTGTTTGTAATCTTCCGATTACGCCTACTTGTTGACCTTTTTTAAAGTATTTGCTACAAAATTCTCCAGTTTTACTCCATGCTACTATGTTGAAGAAATCTGCTTGTCTTTCTTCTCCTTGTCTTGTAAACCTTCTGTTTACAGCTAGTGAGAATGACGCAACTAGTGTGTTGTTTGTTTGAGTATATCTAACCTCTGGATCTCTTGTTAGTCTTCCCATTAAAATTACTT
>CAKPLD010000112.1 GCA_934167225.1 uncultured Clostridia bacterium
ACTTATTCCATATGGCATTTTTAGTTTCATTTGTATCAACACCTCTCTTTTTTTGCTTTTTATATTCTACTAAAAAAACAAGAAAATAGCAATGTTTTTTGCTATTTTCTTGCGAGATATTTGCTATTTTCTTGCGAGATATTTTTATACAATGTTTTTTATCATTTACATTTTTCCATACCTCTTTTTTGTTTTATTTTTATGAATTTATTTTATCTTCCTATATTTTTCTGGCTTTACTGTTTATATGCATATCACATTTCAGATAGCACATTACTTTACTACGCAGACCGGACGGAAACTGTAGAAGCCGCTGCAATATCCATATTCGAAGTAGAAGTAGAACAGACCTGCAAGGGAACTATTGTTGTAGCCACCCCCACGTTCGAAAACAGGGGAGTTCGAATCCACAAAGTTCGAAGAATCTGAAAACCACGATTTTGAACCCGAACTCTTAAAAGATGTTTCAAATACCGCATCTCCAAATTTTGAAGAATCATATTTATCATATACATCTATATATTTTAAATACTCGGCGTTATTAGTTAATTTACCAGTATATCCTTTATAACAAGCTGCTACATATTCCCACGCTCCACCACTCATGTCATATATTCCATATACATTTTTAGTCGTACTGGCAGTTATTCCGTTTGCTGTATTATATTTGTCTGTCACACTTGTTGTAGATGTTGTTGAACCACTTCCTATACCTGTTATAAAACTCCTGTTTGTATTTATACATATTTCTTCTCCATTTAATCCATATTTACTATGTGCAAGATATGCCACCGCTCCCCATTCAATATTTTTTGTCATATGTGTATCAACATTATTTTTATTATTAAAATATGTGGTATATTTGTCATCGCTTGTTAAGTTTAGACATGTTGTAAATATGTTAGCAGGAGTAATTCCTCTCCAACTTGTAACATTTGGTTTTATTTGTAATGTTAAATCTGGATTATCTGCAGTAGATGAATCGTTTCCATATCCATTAGTATTACTTGCCTCAAATTTTGCAAACCAAAATCCTGATATTTCTTCTTCTCCAAGTGTAAATGCTGGTTCTAATACCCATTTGCCTTGAGGGGTTGTTCCATCAGCATTAATATTACTTATTACTTCTCCTTGAATACTACTATCTAAAAATTCATTCGTGTTTTCTTTTAAAAATGCTATATCTATAGTTCCTCCTTTGCTTCTATCTGTTGAATCATTATATGTTATTCTATAAGCATATCTTGGAATCCATACCCACATGCTTCCATCTTTTGTCATTGCATTTGCCCATTTGCTTCCTGTAGTAACATTTGTTTCACCTGCATATTTTATTGCTGTCATTCCATCTGCAAGTTTTGGTGCATTTACTTGGGCTTTATTGTTTGAATTGTTTGAAACGTCTTTATATGCATACCAATCGTCATTATTATTGCTACTATCTGCAGTTGTCCAATTTGCTTCGATATTTGCTACTTTTATTTTTCCACTTACCTGTATCTCTGGACTTGCTGATGCATTTTTTCCTTTTTTATCTGTTGCTACTATTTCTACTACATAATTTCC